>JAEDIZ010000019.1 GCA_016296635.1 Oscillospiraceae bacterium | reverse complement strand
GGCGCAGGAAAATCTGGAGGCTACGATTGTGGCAGCCGTCAAGGAGGATGCCCACCTGACCATGAGATGGAAGGGCCGTACCATTGTGGATGTCAGCCGCGACTTTCTCAACTCCAACGGTGCGGAAAAACATATCACCATTGAGGTAGCGGCAGCTTCCAATAATCCGTCTGCCGTGGAAGGCGGCTTCACGGAAAATATGGAGCGCATCGCCTCCAATCTCAACACCTGCTCCCACCGCGGCCTTTCCGAACGCTTCGATTCAACCATCGGCGCAGGCACCGTCCTCATGCCCTTCGGCGGGAAATATCAGCAGACGCCGATTCAGGCGATGGTACACAGAATCAGTCTGGAATACGGGCACACCGATGACTGCTCGCTGATGTCCTGGGGCTTTAATCCGCTGCTTACGGAGAAGAGTCCGTATCATGGCGCATATCTTGCCGTTGTGGAATCCGCAGCAAAGCTGGTTGCCACCGGTGCAGCTTTCACCGATGTCTATCTCAGCTTTCAGGAATACTTCCTGCGCGTCGGCAAAGATCCGAAGCGCTGGGGACAGCCCATGGCAGCACTGCTCGGCGCGTTCCGGGCGCAGAAGGAACTGAAAATCGCAGCCATCGGCGGCAAGGACTCCATGTCCGGCAGCTTTGAGCAGCTGAATGTGCCGCCCACGCTGGTTTCTTTTGCCGTGACAACGGAAAAGCTGCAGCACATCGTCTCCAATGAGTTCAAATCTGCAGGCCACAAGGTCTGTCTGCTGCGGCCTGCCTATACGAAAGACAGACTCCCCGATACAAAGAGCCTGCTTTCCGTCTTTGAAACTGTGACCGCGCTTCTTCACAGCGGCAAGGCCGTCAGCGCATACACGCTCGGCATGGGCGGCGCTGCGGAAGCCGTTATGAAGATGGCCTTCGGCAACGGTTTCGGCTTCCGGTTTTCCGAAGCACTTTCACTTTCCAATCTGTTTTCCTGCTGCTACGGCGGTTTTGTTCTGGAGATGGTAGAGGGTGAGTGCGCTGGTACAGAACTTGGAACTGTCACCGATGACAGAAAGTTCTCCTACGGTCAGGAAAGTCTTTGCGCGGAGCACCTGCAGAAGCTCTATGAAGACAAGCTGGAAAGCGTCTATTCCTGCAACATCGAGCAGAAGAACGTCGCGCTGGATACCGTTACTTACGAAGCGGTCAGCCGTGTTGCCCCTGCCATCAAAACGGCAAAACCCACCGTGCTGATCCCCGTGTTCCCCGGCACGAACTGCGAATATGATTCCGCCCGCGCCGTCTGTGATGCAGGTGCAGAGGCGGAGATCTTTGTTGTCCGAAACCGCAGCGCAGCGGATATTGCCCGCAGCGCAGAGCTGTTTGCGAAAAAGGTCGGACAGTCGCAGATGATCTTCATTCCCGGCGGTTTCTCCGGCGGTGACGAGCCGGACGGCTCGGCAAAATTCATCACCGCTTTCTTCCGCAATCCGGCCGTCAAGGAGCAGGTCACGGCGCTGCTTGAAAAACGCGACGGTCTGATGCTCGGCATCTGCAACGGCTTCCAGGCGCTCATCAAGCTCGGCCTTGTGCCCTATGGCAGAATCATGGACACAGACGAAGCCTGCCCGACCCTTTCCTACAACATCATCGGCCGCCACCAGTCCCGACTGGTTCGCACCCGCGTTGCGTCCAACCTTTCTCCGTGGCTGGCTGCGACAAATCCCGGCGAAATTTTCACCGTTCCCATTTCCCATGGCGAGGGCCGCTTCCTCGCGGGCGAGGAGCTTGTCAGAACCCTTGCCCAAAACGGACAGATTGCTACGCAGTATGTTGATCTTTCCGGCAATGTCAGTGCCGATATTCGCTTCAATCCCAACGGCTCTATCTACGCCGTTGAGGGTATCACCAGTCCCGACGGCCGCATTCTCGGCAAGATGGGGCATTCTGAACGCTGCCGGAATGGTCTTTACAAAAATGTCCCCGGCGAGTATGATATGAAGTTGTTTGAATCTGCAGTCAAGTACTTTAAGTGAGGTAACGAATATGGCTTATTTCTTCCCGGAAGCATCCCATACATTCAACGAGTACCTTCTCGTTCCCGGCTACTCTTCCAGCAGCTGCATTCCCGAAAATGTTTCCCTTGATACACCGCTGGTTCGCTTCAGGAAGGGCGAGAAACCCGCAATCACCATGCATATCCCTATGATTTCTGCCATCATGCAGGCTGTGTCCGGTGACAGACTGGCCATCGCGTTGGCAAAGGAAGGCGGCGTCAGCTTTATTTACGGCTCGCAGACCATTGAGGACGAAGCAAAAATGGTTGCCAATGTCAAGCGCCACAAGGCGGGCTTTGTTGTTTCTAACTCCAATATCCGTCCGGATCAGACCCTGCGCGATATTCTTGCACTGAAGGAAAAGACCGGACATTCCACCGTTGCTGTGACCGATGACGGCTCTGCCAGCGGCAGACTGCTCGGCATTGTGACCAGCCGTGATTACCGTGTCAGCCGGATGGACGGCAGCGAAAAGGTTGAGACCTTTATGACACCGCTCGAGAAGCTTATCACCGCGCCCGAAGGCACCACGCTGAAGGAAGCCAATGATATTATATGGGATCACAAGCTGAATTCGCTTCCGATCATTACAAAGGACGGCAGGCTCAGTTCTTTTGTGTTCCGTAAGGACTACGATCAGCATAAACGCAATCCGCTGGAGATGTTGGATAGTCAGAAGCGCTTTGTTGTCGGCGCAGGCATCAACACCCGCGACTATGCAGAGCGTGTTCCGGCGCTGCTTCAGGTCGGTGCCGATGTCCTCTGCATCGATTCCTCTGAGGGCTTCTCCGAGTGGCAGCAGCGCACGATTGCTTGGATCCGCGAAAACTACGGCGAAAGCGTCAAGGTCGGAGCGGGCAATGTGGTCGACCGTGAGGGCTTCCGTTTCCTTGCAGAGTGCGGCGCGGATTTCGTCAAGGTCGGCATCGGCGGCGGATCTATCTGCATCACCCGCGAAACCAAGGGCATCGGCAGAGGGCAGGCAACTGCACTCATTGATGTCTGCAAGGCAAGAGATGAATACTTTGAAGAAACCGGCATTTATGTTCCCGTCTGCTCCGACGGCGGCATTGTCCACGATCACCATATTTCGCTTGCCCTTGCCATGGGCGCAGACTTCGTGATGCTGGGCAGATATTTTGCACGCTTCGATGAAAGCCCCTCTGCCAAGGTCAATGTCGGCGGCACGCTGATGAAGGAATACTGGGGCGAAGGCTCCAACCGCGCAAGAAACTGGCAGCGCTACGATCTCGGCGGTGACAAGAAACTGCACTTTGAAGAGGGTGTGGATTCCTATGTTCCCTATGCCGGAAATCTTTCTGACGGTGTGCGGCTGACCCTTTCCAAGGTGCGCGCTACCATGTGCAACTGCGGTGCGCTCTCAATTCCGGAGCTGCAGCAGAAAGCCCGGCTGACGCTGGTTTCTTCCGTCAGTATCGTTGAGGGCGGCGCTCACGATGTTGTGCTCAAAACTGTCAATGAAAAGAACGGCTAATTCTGATTAGCAAAATATAAGAAAAGGAACATCAGAAAAAGGTTGTCTGCTTCGCTATATTGAACCGTAAAATTGGTAAAGTCTGCATTTGGCGGAAAAACGATTGATTGTGAGATGATCTCTGAATCAGCAAAACTCAAACTTGCAAATCATTTGAGTATGTTCATATATCGTATTCGGTGCCATTCAGTCCGATACTGAGTTCAATCCCGATGATTTCTTCAACGCCGCGTTCACTGCCGAAGGCACTGATATTCAGGTTGAAGAGGTTGCCGGAGCAGCTGCAAAAAACTTTTTGGAACTCCTTGAAAGAAGCCTTCTCGGATATAGCTTCAAAGACAAAAAGGTGAATCTGTACATTCAGTAAATGAAACCATTTTCAGGAGGAAAAACATGAACGGCATTGTCACCTTCAGAAAGACCGGCATCGACAACATACCGGCCGTCGTGTCGGTGTGCGGGCATGAAACGCCCGTATGGCTGCAGAGCGACTGGCAGAATGGGCAATATGCCCAGTATGTGCGGATGAACGGCTGCGGACACTGCTGCTGCGCAATGGCCGCTATGCTCCACGGGGTGGACATTGACCCGCACAGAGAGATCGAATACTGTGTAAAAGTTCACGGTGTGCCGGACGAAGCCCATGACTGGTATCAGTCGGCAGGCGGGATCGCGGAGATTCTCCGCTCGCTCGGAGTCAGCGCGGCAGCCTACGGCGTTGTTGCGGACGAGGCCGGGATTGCAGCGGCCGGGGAGAGGATTGACAGAGCGCTTGCCTCCGGTCATCCCGTGATTTTCTGGTCGCATCCGTACACCGAAGCGAATCCCTTCTCGACCGGGGAGCACTATGTCATGGCCGTGGGCTATGACGAACAGGGCCGGATTCTGATCGCCAACAGCGGCACGAACAAGACGCGTGACGGCGTTCAATTTGTCGATATGCAGACGGTTCTTGATTCGCTTTACAAAGGAAGCACCGCCGAAAACACCGGCTGGGGTTGTTCTCCCTTCTCAAAGAGCGCTGGTTTTGTCATCGTATAACTGATAGGGTTCATGTGCCGGGCAGTCTCACGGTTTCATACAGACTGCCCGGCTTTTCGGTGCTTCTGATAGGAGAAAGCAGTATGAAAAAATGTAAGTGGAATGGAAAAATGATCATGGTGAAAATAATCCCGAATATCAGCAATTGATACCAAAGAAATACTTGGAGAATTTTGCTGTTGATAATTCAAAATGATTCGGTTATCCAACCCGGATGATTTGCGCCGCCTCATAAAAAGGCGCGGAGGGGAGGGATTCTCCCACGGCGGTTGCGACAGTCCATCGGACTGTCACCAAGGTGCCGCCTTTCGAATCCCTCCAAAGTAAAAAAACACCCTCCTGCAAAGCAAGAGGATGTTTTTTGGCGGAGTGGGAGGGATTCGAACCCTCGGGCCGCTCAACACGGCCACACGATTTCCAGTCGTGCTCGTTATGACCGCTTCGATACCACTCCAAATGGTAACTGTTTCTGTCACTTCCGAAACAGCTTGATTATAATACACAAAAAGGTTGAAAATGTCAAGAGCTAAATTCGTTTTTTTAAAAACTGCTTGCTGATTGAGTTATGATGCGCTAAAATGAAACCACAACAAAAGAATTTTGCAATGTTCAAAAATCGTTATTCTGCGCGTCACATTTTTTTCATAAATAGGCAGTACGATTCTAACATAAAAAAATCCCGATCGGGATCAAAGGAGCGATCATCATGGAGCATTACGATGAGAAAATGAATTATACCTTTGAGCCGGAGGAAAACCGACAGAGCGGTGCCTACAACTATGCCTATCGGCAGCAGCCGGCACAGGAAGAAAAGCCGAAAAAGAAGCATACCGGACTGAAGATCACGGCGCTTCTGGTAGCGGTTGCAATCGTTGCAGGACTTGGCGGCGCCGGCCTTAGCCATATTATTGCTGACATCAGCGAAAAAAATTCCCGTCAGGCGGAGAAAACAGCTGCGAAGTCCCAACAGACAGAGGAACAGGAAACCGCCAGTTATCAGCTGGCTCTTTCTCCACTGCCTGAAGCACTTCCTTCCAATGCCGGTCAGAAGCAGCTGACGCCGCGTGATGTTTATGCGATGAATGTCGGTGCAGTCTGCGGTATTACAACACAGATCACAACCAATATTTACGGTCAGGTTGCAACGGCGGCCTGCTCCGGCAGCGGCTTTGTGCTGACGCAGGACGGCTACATCGTGACAAACAACCATGTAGTTGAGGATGCAACTTCTGTTACCGTCAAACTTTATGACGGTACAGAGTATGATGCACAGATCGTCGGCGCAGATACGATGAATGACGTAGCACTGCTGAAGATCGATGCGGAGAATCTGCAGTATGTTCATGTCGGCGATTCCGACCAGATTGAAGTCGGCGAGCAGGTGATTGCCATCGGTAATCCGCTGTTTGAACTGACCTTTACCATGACGGTAGGTTATGTCAGCGCTTTGGATCGTGAGATTAACATTGATGGTACGCCCATCAATATGCTGCAGACGGATGCAGCCATCAACTCCGGCAATTCCGGCGGCCCGCTGTTTGATATGAACGGCAATGTGATCGGCATCACAACAGCAAAAAGATCCGGTCAATCCTCGACCGGTGCCAGCATCGAGAGCATCAACTTTGCAATTCCCGTTAACGATGCCATGCGCATTGTTTATGATATACAGGAATACGGTTATGTGAAGAATCGCCCGTATCTGGGCATCACGACAAAAGATCTGGATTCGGCAACGGCAAATAATTACGGTCTGCCGGTTGGGTCTATGGTGCGTTCCGTGACGGAAGGAAGCTGCGCAGAGGCCGCAGGGCTGCAGGAGGGCGATATCATTACCGCGCTGAATGAAAGAAAGGTCGGCTGTTATACTGACCTTGTGGCGGCTCTGAACAAGCACAAAGCCGGTGATACCATTGTGTTAACGGTGTACCGCGGCGGAGCGGAACTGAATCTGCCGGTGACATTGGATGAGCGTCCAAAGGATCTGGAAACAAAAGTACCAGATGAGACTGCGGCTCCCGATACACAGGCGCCGTCAGAGTCCAGTCCGACGAATCCCGAAAACGGGCAGGACAGTATGCCTTTCGATTTTAACTGGCCCTTCGGTTTCGGGTTCGGCTTCGGCGGATAACATGAAAAAAGACGCCCCACAATAAAGTGGGGCGCACAGTTAAGCGGATAAACCGCCGTCGGCATTGCCGACGGCGGTTTGCTTTCTGTTTATTCTGCTGAAATCAGATAGTAGTAGATCGGCTGACCGCCGTATACCAGATTAATCTCGGCATCCGGCGCATGGTTTTGGAAGAGTTCCAAAGCCGCATTTGCATCCGCTTCCGAAATATCGGCGCCATAGAAGATGGTAACAAATTCCTTGCCGCTTTCCTGCACGCTGTCGGCCATCTTTTCCAGCAGCTCGCGGATATCATGGGTCGTGCCGAGCAGCACTCCGTTTGCGAGTCCGAGGTAGTCACCCTCGCAGATCTCAAAACCGTCAAAATCGGAGTTCCTTGCGGCGTATGTAATCTGCATGGTAGAAACATTGGGAAGAACCTCAATCATGGCATCCCGGTTTTCTTCCGGGCTCAAGGCCTCTTCAAAGCACAGCATGGCGGACATACCCTGCGGCACGGTCTTACTGGGGATGACAATGACATTGCGACTGGAAAGCTCTGCAGCGGACTCCGCGGCCATGATGATGTTCTTGTTGTTCGGAAGAACAAAAACAGTTTCAGCCGGCGTTTTTTCAATGGCAGCCAAGATATCCTCCGTGGAGGGGTTCATGGTCTGACCACCTTGAATGATATTGTCGACGCCAAGATCACGGAATACTTCGGCAAGACCGGGGCCTGCGCAGACGGCAACGGAGCCGTAGGGTTTGGAAACGGGAACAGATGTATTTTCCAGTTCTGCCTCGATTGCGTCCAGATCATCCGTGCTTCTTGCCTTCCGGCCTGCAGCCAGATCATCGTGCTGCATACGCATGTTTTCAATCTTTGCCAGCTCCAGCGTGCCGTATTTCTGCGCTTCACGCATGGCATCGCCGGGATCGTTGGTGTGAACATGTACCTTAAACGCTTCGTCATCATCGCCGATGACAAGGCTGTCACCGATGCTGTTCAGATACTGACGCAGCGGCTCCAAAGAAACATCGGAATTTTTCCGGATGATGAAAACGGTATCGAATGCAAAGGTAATGTCCTCAGAGTCAAATGCGGCAAAGTCAGCCTGCGCGTTTGTTTCCGCAGGAACTTCATTCGTCAGGTCGGTACCCTGCAGGCTCTGCAGCATACCCTCCAGAATAACCACAAGACCCATGCCGCCGGCATCCACAACACCGGCTTTTTTGAGAACCGGATTCTGATTGACGGTGTTTTCCAACGCTGCACGGGCGGTGGTCAGTGCATTTTCCAAAACGTATTCGATGTCATTGTTCTCCTGCGCCAGATCACGGGCGGCATCCGCCGTCAGCCGGGAGACGGTAAGAATCGTGCCTTCTGCGGGGTTCATGACGGCTTTGTATGCCTTTTCCACGCCGGCAGTCAGCGCATCGGCGAAGGCCTTGCCGTCAACCTGACCGGCATTTTTCAGAGCTTTTGAAAAAACGCTGCCGAAAAGAAGCGACAGAATGACGCCGGAATTGCCGCGGGCGCCGCGCAGAAGGGCAGATGCGGTGATATCCGCAGCCTGCTCCAGCGTCAGCGTTTCATGCTTTCGCAGATCGGCTGCAGCGGCGCAGAGCGTCATACTCATATTTGTGCCGGTGTCCCCATCGGGAACCGGAAATACATTCAGTTCATTGATCCGTATTTTTTGAATCTCGGTTGCAGCAGCGGCATTCAGCATCATGCGCTTATAGGCTGCACCATCGATAATCTGACTCAAGATTTACACCTCCGTGTACGCAGGGGCTGCGCATAACTCAATCTATGGTAATGGAATCAACAAAAACATTCACAGTTCTGACTTCGGTTCCGGTGGATTTGGTGACAATATAGCGTACCTCGCTGATGATCGAACTGCTGATGGCGTTAAGATTCACGCCCTTGTCCACCATAATATGAAGATCGATGGAAATCGAATTGTCATCGTGGTAAGTTACTTTCACGCCTTTGCCCATAGCCTCTTTGCGCAGCAGATGCACAAGACCGTCTGTCATGGAGCGGACAACCATACCCTTGACACCGAAACAGTTGGTGGCGGCATGACCAACGATATTTGTATAGACGGCGCTGTCAACCGTGACAGACCCTAAATCCGTTTTCATACGAACCATAGGATACCCTCCTTTACAAGCGGTGAAAAAATCAAATGTATCTGTATTTTAACCGATTATGGAGCAAAGTACAAGAGAAAAAAAGTAAACATACGGCGACTTACGCGTTTTCAAAGAGAAAAGAACCGCCTGCCGGGCGGCAGGCGGTTCCGGAAAGAAACGATGCTGAATATCAGATCATAGAAGCTTCCCAGCAGGCGGGGGCTTCGAGACCCATCATCTTGACAACGGTGGGGGCAACGTTTGCAAGGCCGTAAGCGCCGTCCTTGATCTCGAACTTCTGATCCTTATCATAGATGATAAAAGGAACGGGGTTCAGAGAGTGGGCGGTGCGGACGGAGGTCTTGCCCTTCTTGGTTTCTGTCATCTGGTCGGCATTGCCGTGGTCGGCAGTGATGCAGACGGTGTAGCCGTACTTGTCAGCAGCTTCGAGAATGCGGCCGAGACCTGCATCGACGCATTCCATGGCGGTGACAACAGCTTCCATGACGCCGGTGTGACCGACCATGTCGCCGTTGGGGTAGTTGCAGCGCAGGAAGTCGAACTTGCCGGATGCCATTTCCTCAACCATGCGATCGGTGATCTCTTTGGACTTCATGGCAGGTGCCTGCTCAAAGGGGATGACATCGGAGGGGATTTCTTCATAAACTTCAAGGCTTTCGTCTACCTTGCCGGAGCGGTTGCCGTTCCAGAAATAGGTGACATGGCCGTACTTCTGCGTTTCGGACAGGGCGTATTCGCGGATACCTGCGGCGCAGAGAACTTCAGTCAGGGTGTTCTTGATGACGGGCGGCTCAACGAGATAGTTTTCGGGAATCTTCAGATCGCCGTCATACTGCAGCATACCGGCAAACTTAACGCCGGTGTAATCGCCGCGGTCAAACTTGTCAAACTCCTTGCGGTCGAAGGCCAGAGAGATTTCCTGCGCGCGGTCGCCGCGGAAGTTGAAGAGAATGACGGAATCGCCGTTTTCGATTTTTGCAACGGGCTTGCCGTCCTTTGCAACAACGAAGGGTAGCAGATCCTGATCGATCATGCCGGGATTCTCTGCACGGTAGGTTTCAATGGCTTCGGATGCGGAAGCGAACTGACGGCCGTCGGCCTGCACATGAGTCTTCCAGCCGCGCTCGACCATACCCCAGTTGGCTTCGTAACGGTCCATGGTGATGACCATTCTGCCGCCGCCGGAAGCGATCTTGTATTCATGAGTCTCATCGGACAGCTCTGCCAGAACATCCTCGAGCTGCTGCACATATTCCAGAGCGGACGTGGCGGGAACATCTCGGCCATCCAGCAGAATGTGGCAGTAGACCTTCTTGAGATTCTGCTTGCGTGCATGGCGCAGAAGGGCAATCAGATGGGAGATGTTGGAATGTACATTGCCGTCGGAGAGCAGGCCGAGGAAATGCAGAGCCTTGCCGGAAGCAGCATTCTCGGTGAGGCTGATCCATGCCTTGGACTCGAAGAGCTTGCCGTTTTCAATGGATTCGCCGACGAGCTTTGCACCCTGAGAGTAAACCTGACCGCAGCCGAGGGCGTTGTGGCCGACCTCACTGTTGCCCATATCCTCATCGGAGGGCAGACCGACGGCGGTGCCGTGGGCCTTCAGATAGGTCATGGGGCAGGTGGCCATGAGCTTATCGAGTACGGGGGTGTTTGCAACCTTGACTGCGTCACCGCTGCCGCCGTCGCCGCGGCCAACGCCGTCCATAATGACTAAAACGATGGGTTTTTTCATTGGTAATTGCCTCCAGTTGGTAGTTTCTCAAAATTTCCAATTTATTTTACAACATTTTTCCCGGACTTACAATGTTAATTTTCAAGATTCAGTTTTGCAATATGTTCATCTGCCAGCCGGTAAACACTTTCAAAATCCACGTGCGGGTTGTAGACTGCTTCCAGCTCGTCGTGCAGACGCTTTGCTTCCAGCAGATGAGCATAAGCGTCCCGATATGCCTGCTGGTAACCCTGCATCAGAGATTCGATCTTCTTCCGATCCGGGATAAGCGCAGCCGTATCATAGAATCTGCCGAGATCGAGATAAGCACCGCCCGCCGCCGGCAGCTTCACATCGATGATGTGTGGATTTGTTCCGTCCACATAGCCGGTGTGCAGCGCCGGGATGTACACGCCATCCAGAGAATCCGGATCTCCGGAGCAGATCACATACTCCACATCCAGCCCGGCATCCTCGGCGGCTTTGCCGATTTTTCGCATGAAGCTGGATTTGCCGCAGCCGGGCCCGCCCTTGATGACCCACAGAAAATCATCCGGCCCGCTGCAGAAGCCGTCATAAAGAGAATAAAAACCTTTTGCTGTGTTCGCACCGAGAAAATAGGTTTTTGTCATATCATGCCCTCTTTTCAATTCATTTTCGGGCATAGTATATGCCGCGCACAAATTGATTGTGCGCGGCATGGCAGTGTTTAGTTGAGTACAATACTATCCTGCGAGAAAAGAATCTGAATCCGTTCTTTGAGCGGCTGCATGGCGGGATCGTCCAGACTGTTTGCACTCCGGATGAACTCTGCCGAGGCCCGCTGCGCATCCTTGAGGGTCTGCAGATCCATCTGCAGACTTGCAACCTTGAACAGCGGCAGGCCGTGCTGCCGGGAGCCGAAGAAATCGCCGGGGCCTCGCAGAGCGAGATCCTCTTCCGAGATTTTGAAGCCGTCTGTTGTTTTGCAGAGCGCCTGCAGGCGTTTTTTTGTTTCGGCGTTTTTGGAGGAGGAGAACAGAACGCAGTAGGATTGAGCTTTTCCGCGTCCCACGCGGCCGCGCAGCTGATGCAGCTGGGCAAGACCAAACCGGTCAGCGTTTTCAATGACGATCAGCGTTGCGTTCGGTACGTCCACGCCGACTTCGATAACGGTGGTGCTGACCAGAATATCGACTTCGTGCCGGGAAAACGCGCCGAGAACGGCTTCTTTTTCCGAACCTTTCATCTTTCCGTGCAGAAGACCGACACGCAGATCGGGGAAGACGGCGCTTTGCAGCGTTTCTGCCCAGACCTCGGCGGACTTGAGCGTGTCATCGTCACCCTCTTCTACAGCGGGGCAGACGATATAGACCTGATGATTTTCCCCGCATTGTTTGCGGATGAATGCGTTGATGCGCTTGCGGTAGGATTCATCTACGAGGAAGGTCTGCACCGGCAGCCTTCCGGGAGGCAGCTCATCCACAATGGAAACATCCAGATCGCCGTAGGCGATGAGCGCAAGTGTTCGGGGGATC
The DNA here is from genome assembly GCA_016296635.1 of Oscillospiraceae bacterium. GTDB lineage: Bacteria > Bacillota > Clostridia > Oscillospirales > Oscillospiraceae > CAG-170. The sequence goes on along the minus strand of JAEDIZ010000019.1, from coordinate 13,677 downwards.
GGCGTGGCGGACATGACTAGCAGATGCGGCGAAATGCCCTTTGCCGTCAGTGCGGCACGCTGCGCAACACCGAAGCGGTGCTGTTCGTCAGCAACTACAAGACCGAGGTCAGCAAAGGTGACACCCTCGGAAATGAGCGCATGCGTCCCGATGACGAGCTGCGCAGAGCCGTCTGCGATGGCGGCCAGTACCAGTTTCCGGGCGGCGCCCGTGACAGAGCCGGTCAGAAGTACAACGGAAATCCCGAAGGGTGCCAGCATCCGTGAAAGGTTTTCGGCGTGCTGCTCGGCAAGAATTTCGGTGGGTGCCATGAAAGCGGCCTGACGGCCGTTTTTGACGGCGCAGAGGCAGGCTGCGGCGGCAATGACTGTCTTGCCACTGCCAACATCACCCTGTACCAGCCGGTTCATGGGAACACCCTTTTGCAGATCCTGCCCGATTTCTTCGATCGCGCGAAGCTGTGCGTCCGTCAGCCGGAAGGGCAGGGCATCGCAGAAACTGCGGATGCAGGATGTATCATAGGCATCCGTGAAAACGCCCGTGCGTTTTTCACGCAGCAGGGCAAGACCCGCGGAAAAAATGAAAAATTCTTCAAAAACGAGCCGCTTCTTTGCCTGCATCAGAAGCTCAAGACTGGCAGGGTTATGCACGGATTCATACGCCATGCGCACGCCGCACAGATGATACCGTCTGCGTACCTGCTCCGGCAAGATTTCCGGAAGAGCATCCCCGCAGGCATCCAGCGCCTGCCGGACGCAGGAAATGAGGACTTTGTTGGAAAGACCGGCAGTCAGGCCGTAGATGGGCAGAATCCGGTTCGTGACCGTACCGGACGAATCAACGCGCTCAAAAGACGGAGAAGCCATGCTTGCACCGAAGTCCTCCTGCAAAGCACCGTAAAAATAATAGCTTTCTCCGTACTGCAGCTGGTCTTTGACATAGTTTTGATTGAAGAAAGTAAGATTCAGCCGACCGGTTTCATCGGCTACCTTGAGCCTTGTGATGTCCATGCCCTTGCGGATATGCGCCGTTGTGGGATTGGAGATGACCATGGCTTCGAAACAGGCTGGTTCTCCGGGAACAAGATCGCAGATATTGGCGAGCTTTGTACGATCTTCGTAATCTCGGGGGAAATAAGCTAGAAGATCATAAAGCGTTCGGATATTCAGTTTTTCGAGCTGTTTTGCACGGCTTGGGCCGATGCCTTTCAAAACGGTGACGGAATCAGATAACTGCATCCGAAAGCTCCTTTCTGCGCTTTTACTATTTAAGTTATAGCAAAGCTGCTGATTTTCAGCAAGCAGAAACTGTCCGAATAACGAAAAATCCCCCCGAAGCAAAAGCTTCAGAGGGTGATTATTCGGCGAATCAAGCCAGCTTGTTCATCTTCAGCGTGATGTGGCTCTTCTTACGGGCAGCATTATTCTTGTGAATAAGACCCTTGTTGACAGCCTGATCGATGGACTTCACTGCAGCTTTGTAAGCGCTATCGGCCTGCTCACGGTTGCCTTCGGCAACAGCAGCTTCAAACTTCTTCAGAACGGTCTTCAGAGCGGATTTCTCCATTTTGTTGCGTTCGTTGTTGACCTTGGAAACCAGAACTCTTTTCTTGGCAGACTTAATGTTGGGCATGACTACACCTCCTCAATAGCGTGAATAAACGAAACAACAGTTTCATGCAGAAATACATTATAGTGAGCTGCATTCAAAAAATCAATCCTTTTTTTCTGTTTTTTTCTAAAAATTTCTGTAGAGAACAGGCGGACGATTTTTTGCAGGGTGGGGGCGGTATCCGGAAGGGATAAAAAGATGACAATTTGAAAACAAAATGTTTCAATAGTGTTATGTAAACAATGTTATTTGCAACCGGGACGAATGTGGTCAAATCATGACTGTGTACAACTGTGTGGATATGTGGATTTCTCATTGAAATGTGAGAGTTTTTCACAGTATCCACAGACTTGTGCACAGACCGGAATTGCAATTTTTTTCGTAAAAAATACAGTACGGACAGTAATAATCCGGAAATTACGTCGACGGACAGACTCGATTATTGTCAACCAAATTGTGAAAAAATCGTTTCAAAAGTAAGGCTTTTTTCTGTTTCATACACATTTCAGCAGCAGGTGCTGTTTTTTTCAATCCGGCTTTCGGTATCAAATCTCACCTTTGGGAAATACTGACTGTATCAGAAAGCGAGGGTACGGAATATGCTTGGAAAAGTTGAAATCAGCGGTATCAATACGGCAAAACTGAAAACACTTACAAACAGCGAGATGATGGTTTTAATCCGAAAGGCGCAGACCGGTGACGAGCAGGCGAGAAAAAAGCTGGTGGAAGGTAACCTGAAGCTAGTGCTTTCTGTCATTCAGCGGTTTATCGGACGCGGAGAAAACCCGGATGACCTTTTTCAGGTGGGCTGCATCGGGCTTCTAAAGGCCATTCAGAATTTTGACACGACAAAGGATGTCCGTTTTTCCACCTACGGCGTGCCGATGATTGCAGGAGAGCTGCGCCGGTATCTGCGCGACTACAGCCCCATCCGCGTCAGCCGCTCTGTGCGGGATACGGCGTACCGTGTTCTGCAATGTAAAGAATCGCTGATGACAAAGGATGGGCGGGAACCGAGCATGGAGCAGATTGCGCAGGCTCTTGAGATGCCGGTGGAGGAAGTCATTGACGCCATGGATGCCATTGCGGCGCCGGTATCCTTGTATGAACCAGTCTATTCCGACGGCGGCGATCCGCTGACGGTCATGGATCAGGTGCGTGACAGAAGAAATACGGATGAGGCGTGGCTGGAAAATCTGGCGCTGCGCGATGCGATCAAAAATCTTTCCGAGCGGGAAAAGCGGATCCTTTCCCTCCGGTTTTACGACGGCAGAACGCAGACGGAAGTGGCGGGTGCGGTGGGAATCTCCCAGGCACAGGTTTCAAGACTGGAGAAAAACGCGATTGCGTTCATTCGCCGGGCAATGTCCTGAACCCGAAGGCATACTGGACATGCGGGCGGGAATAGGATAAGACAGAAAAGAACCTTGGGGGTGCGGCGGATGGTGAACCGATTTTCAGAGCTGCGAAACAAAGAAGTCATCCATGTCTGCGAAGGGGCAAGACTGGGGTATACTCAGGATCTTTGCGTAGATCTGGAGTGCGGCAGGGTCACGGCGCTCATAGTTCCGGGGCCCTGCAAATATCTTGGACTGTTCGGCAGAGAGTATGATTATGTGATTCCGTGGGCCTGCATCCGGCGCATCGGTGAGGACATTATCCTTGCCGACGGGCCGACACCGGAGTGGCGCACGCCGCGAAAGCGAAAGGGGCTGCTTTGAGGGAGAAAAGAACCGGAAAAGCGTTGAAAAACCAGAAAAAAATGTAAAATAGTGCTTGCAATTTTAATGTCCTTCTTGTATAATTACTTGGCACTTCAAGAGAAGTGACATTTCAAACCACACATCGGAGGATCCTTCTTTCGCGTGCCCGCAAGGGTGAGAGAAGCCGAATCCGGTGGAGGTCAAAACAAAAAGGAGAACAAAAAATGGCAGTCGTATCTATGAAGCAGCTGCTCGAGGCTGGCGTCCACTTCGGTCACCAGACCCGCCGCTGGAACCCCAAAATGGCAACCTACATCTACACCGAGCGCAATGGTATCTATATCATTGACCTGCAGAAGACCGTAAAGAAGCTCGAAGAGGCTTATTCCTTCGTTCGTGAGCTGGCAGCTAACGGCCAGAGCATCCTGTTCGTCGGCACCAAGAAGCAGGCTCAGGACGCTATCAAGGAAGAAGCAGAGCGCGTCGGCATGTACTATGTCAACGCTCGTTGGCTCGGCGGTATGCTGACCAACTTCCGCACCATGCGTACCCGTATCGACCGTCTTGCTCAGCTGAAGAAGATGGAAGAGGACGGCACTTTCGCAATGCTGCCCAAGAAGGAAGTCATCAAGCATCAGGGCGAGATCGCAAAGCTCGAGAAGTATCTCGGCGGCGTGAAGGAAATGAAGAAGCTCCCCGGCGCTCTGTTCATCGTCGACCCGCGCAAGGAAAGAAATGCAATTGCTGAAGCTCGCAAGCTGCACATCCCCATCGTCGCTATCGTTGATACCAACTGCGATCCGGACGAAGTTGACTATGTCATCCCCGGCAACGACGACGCTATCCGTGCTATCCGCCTGATTGCTGCCACCATGGCAAATGCAGTCACCGAAGGCCGTCAGGGCGAAGAGAACACCGAAGCTCCCGCAGCAGAGGTCGAAGCTCCCGCAGCTGAATAATTAAAAAGTAAACAACAAAACAGGTGCCCGCCGCAACAAGCGGGCACTTTTCAAAAGATAAATTGACTGGAGGATATTACAATGGCATTTACTGCTGCTGATGTTAAGAAACTGCGTGAAATGACCAATGTCGGCATGATGGACTGCAAGAAGGCCCTGACCGAGACCGACGGCGATATGGATAAGGCAATCGACTATCTGCGTGAAAAGGGCCTGGCAAAGGCTGCAAAGAAGGCAAGCCGCATCGCTGCTGAAGGCATGGCTTACGCTGCTGTCTGCGAAAAGTGCGGCGTTGGCGCTATGGTCGAAGTCAACTGCGAGACCGACTTCTGCGCAAAGTCCCCGGCATTTGTTCAGTTCGTGAAAGATATCTGCACCATCGTTATGACCGATGGCCCCGCTGATGTCGCTGCTCTGACCGAGTGCAAGTACCCCGGCACCGAGCTGAAGCTCTCCGAGGTTCTGCCTGAGAAGGTTATGTCCATCGGCGAAAACCTGCAGATCCGCCGCTTCACCCGCTTCGACAAGAACACCTCTGTTGCTTATGTCCACATGGGCGGCACCCACGGCGTTCTGGTCAACCTCGAGGTTGAAGGCTGCGACGCTACCGAAATCGGCAAGAACGTTGCTATGCAGATCGCTGCTATGAGCCCCAAGTACTGGGACAAGAGCAATGTTCCGCAGGAAGACATTGACCATGAGCTGGCTGTTCAGGTTGCTCTGATGGACAACGATCCCAAGATGGCTTCCAAGCCCCAGCAGGTCAAGGAAAAGATTGCTGCCGGCAAGATGAACAAGTTCTATGCTGACAACTGCCTGCTGCAGATGGAGTTCGTTCGTTCCGATCTGTTCTCCGGCTCTGTTGAAGGCTACATCGCTGACGCTGCAAAGAAGCTCGGCGGTACCGTCAAGTTCGTTGATGCTGTTCACTACACCAAGGGCGAAGGCATCGAAAAGAAGCAGGAAGACTTCGCAGCAGAAGTCGCTGCTCAGATGAACATGGGCAAGTAAGTTTCTGATTACAAAAACCCCCATCTGTTCAGATGGGGGTTTTTCATGTGTGATGCAAAAGGAGGAAAGTGCGATGGCAGAACTGATCTGTCCAATCTGTTCGGGAGAGATGCGGCAGGAAGAAAAACGGTATATTTGCACGCAGGGGCATTGTTTTGACCGCGCAAAAAGTGGTTATGTTAACCTACTTCCGCCGACAGCGTCAACAAAGCGGCATGGCGACGATAAGCTAATGGTGCGCGCCCGCACGGAGTTTCTGAATAAGGGCTTCTATGATAAACTGGCAGATGATGTCGCGGCGTGCATTGCGGCTCGAATGCCGCAGGAGGCCTGTGTGTTGGATGCGGGCTGCGGAGAGGGCATGTACACGGCAAAGATTTACGATGCGCTGCTTGCCTCGGGAAAACAGCCGCAGGTGATCGGCATTGATATTTCCAAAGAAGCGCTGATCGCGGCTGCGAAGCGGTCGAAGAACCTGATTCTGGCCTCCGCCAGTACGGCAAAATTGCCGGTGGCAGATGAAAGCTTGGACTGCGTGGCGAACATTTTCTCGCCGTTTCTCCCGGAAGAGTTCAGAAGAGTTCTGAAAAAGAGTGGACTTCTGGTGCGTGTGGTTCCGTTGGAGCGGCATCTTTGGGAGCTGAAGCAGCTTGTCTATGATACGCCGTATCTGAATCCGCCATTGGAAGAAGCAGCGGCGGGGTTTACTCTGACGGAAAAGAAAAGCCTGCGCTATGAGATCACGCTTCATGGCAGCGAGATCATGGATCTGTTTCGTATGACACCTTATTATTATAAGACAGGAAAAGCGGATCAGCAGAAGGCCGAGCAGACGGATTGCCTGACCACAACGCTGGATTTCGGAATCTGGCTTTACGAAAAGATTTAGTGGTTTGAGGAAAATGATATGCTGGATTCTTTATTTGAACAATTTGACTCCATCGTTGTGCTGGATACCGAAACCACGGGAATTGATTGCCGGACGGATGAGATCATTGAACTGGCGGCAGGGCGTTTTACGCAAAATGCTGATGGAAGTATCTGCGAGCAGGAGCAGATGGATGAGTTCCTGTTTTTATCCGAAGGACGGCATCTGAGTCAGATCATTGTGAATCTGACCGGTATTACCGAGGAAATGATCGAGACGCAGGGAACAGACAAAGAAACCGCGGCAAAGCGTTTTGCGGACATGCTTGGCCACGGCAGCACGCTGATCGTGGCGTATAATGCACAGTTTGATCTGTGCTTTCTCTATTTTCTGCTGCAGAAATTCGGCATCGCATCAGCCCTCAAGGGCGTGAAAATGCTCGATGCCATGACAGTTTACAAGGATCGCAGACCCTATCCCCATAAGCTCTGCAACGCCGTGGAGCAGTATCAGCTCAAGACGCAGAACACGCACCGCGCCATTGACGATGCAAGGGCAACGGTGGAGCTGATGGCCGCCATGGAGCAGGAACAGAATGATCTTGAAAATTATGTAAACTTGTTTGGCTTCAATCCGAAGTACGGCGTATCCGGCCCTCGAATTTCTTCCATCCATTATGTTCCGCAGGGCTATGATCGAACGCAGAAGCTGTACGAAATGACTGCTGCTACATAAAAAACGCTGCCATATGGCAGCGTTTTTTCTTTATGTATTCTCAAGAATCGGAATCAAATCCAGCAGGTCTTCAATCACATAATCGCAGCGGTCATCGGCTTTTTCCTTCTTTCCGTAGAAGCAGGTGGGAATGCCGGCGTTCCGGCCGCCCTGCATGTCACTGGAAAGACTGTCGCCCACCATGAGGCTGGTCTGCCGATATTCTTCACCGATGATGGAAAAGACTTTGTCGTAAAAGTCCTTTTCCGGTTTTTTGGAGCCGAGCTGTTCGGAGATGAACACGGCGTCAAAATACTTCTCAAATCCGGAGCGGCGGATACGGCGCTCCTGCGCATAGGTGTCACCGTTGGTCACAGCAAAGACCTTGCATTTCCCATGCAGCGACTGCAGGAGTTCTTCGGCGTGGGGCATGAAGTTGATGCCGAGAGAAAGCTGCTCAATATAGCAGGCGTTGAAGGCAGCGGTGTCGGCCTCAATGCCGGCAAAGGCGAAATACTGCCGAAAACGCTCTTCAAAAATCTCTTCCTTTTCAATATCACCCCGTTCATACATCTGCCACATTTTGTTGTTGAAAACCTCGTATCCGGGCATGTCTTCCCAGGTGAAAGTTCTGCCGATGCGGCGGAAGGATTCCGCCAGCGCCTCAAAGGAGCTTTTTCGGAAATTAAAAAGGGTATCGTCAATGTCAATCAGAACGGCGTTATAGCGCATGGGACACCTCGCAGTTTATTTTTTCAGCAGGAGAATCAGCTCGAGAAGCCCATAAACGATGGGCTGATGAGCAAGATAGATCCACAGGGACTGTCTGCCGCAGAAGCGGAAGAAGCGGATGAGGAAGAAATCTTTGGCGCTGCCGGGCAGAAGCGTTTTCTTTTCCCGGTAGAGGGTTCTGCCGAGCACGGTTCCGAGCATGTACCAGCCGAGATGCGGCAGCAGCGGGAAGTAATCACCGGAGGAAAAGCCGGGGTAGAGGAAGCCAATGGGAAAAAGCAGATGGGTCTGCACGACGGTGTTTGTTGCCGTGTAGCCGAGAATAACCAGAATCACGCCGAGAAAAGCCAGCGGCATGGTCGGCAGCTTTTTATAAAGGGGATAAAGCATCATGCAGACACCAAGCAGATGCAGAACGCCAAAGCGGACGATCACATCGCTTGCCGCCATGCCGAGCTTAGCCATGACGAAGGTCACAAGGGTGATTGCCATGCCGCAGGCAAAGACCAGTATGCCCCGGCGAAAACTCTTCCGGCCGAGTGTCGCACAAAGACCGGAGAGAATGACGAAAACAACACCGCCGTATTGCTGAATGAAAATATAGACCGGATGAAATGCGATCGCAAGATCTGCAAAATAGACCAGATCAAACATGAAATGGATGAAGATGACGCAGAGGATACAAAGGCCGCGCAGAGCATCCAGCTCCCAGATCCGTTCATTTTTTTTCATACGGAGAATCCTCCCGATAAATGTGCAGGCGGGCAAGCGCCCGCCTGCATGATTTTATTTTTGCTCTTCTTTGGCCTGCCGTTCGGCCTCTTCCTCCTCAAGAACGCGGTAAGCAACCTTGCCGACCAGCGTCTTGGGAAGTTCGGGACGGAACTCAATGTCGTAGGGCATAGCGTACTTGGCAATGTGGCCACGGCAGTATTCCAGAATTTCCTGCTTCACGGCTTCGCTGGGTTCATAGCCCGGACGAAGCACAACAAATGCCTTGACCTTTTGAATCTTGTAGGGATCCTTGACACCGATGACGCAGGAGAGAAGTACTTTCTCATGACCGTCAATGATGTTTTCCAGCTGACCGGGATAGACATTGTAGCCGGAGGTAATGATCATGCGCTTGATGCGCTGTGAGAAATAGACAAAGCCGTCCTCGTCCATTTTGCCGAGGTCACCGGAATGCATCCAGATCCGGCTGTCATGATGCCGCTGCAGGGTATGCGCGGTTTCTTCTGCGTTGTCTACATATTCCATCATGACCGAGGGGCCGGAAACGCAGATTTCGCCTTCCATATTGGCGTCAAGCTCCTCCGTTGTGCCGGGCTTGACGATTTTATAATAGGTATCGGGGAAGGGGACGCCGATGGAGCCGACGCGGTTATAATCCTTCGGAGTCAGACAGCTGGCGGTGACACATTCTGTCAGACCGTAGCCCTGACGGATCTGCACGGAAGCGTTGTGCGCCTTCAAAAATTCATCGACTTTTTTCTTCAGTTCGATGGACAGACTGTCGCCGCCGGAGAAAACACCCTTGAGGCAGGAAAGATCCGCATTTTCAAGCTTTTCCGCACGAAGCAGCGCCTCAAACAGCGTCGGCACACCGGGAATGATGTTGGGCCGCTTTTTGATGAGCAGATCGGCGTAGGTTTTGACGCTGAACTGCGGCACAAGGATGCAGGTCGCGCCGCCGATGAGGGCGGTGTGGATACCGATGCCGAGACCGAAGCCGTGGAAAATCGGCATAACAGACAGCATTTTCATGCCGTTGATGGGTGCAAAGCCGGAGGCTGCGATGGTCTGCAGACCGCAGGCATTGAAGTTCATGTTGCTAAGCAGGATTCCCTTCGTGGTGCCGGTGGTGCCGCCGGAATAGAGGATGGAAGCACCGTCACCTGCTTTGCCGAAGAATTCAGGCAGGGGCAGATCCCGCTTTTTGCCGGTATGGATAAACTCAGACCACCAGATATAATTGCCCTTTTTCGGCGGCTGCGGATATTTACGGCCCGCAGTCAGCGTATAGCCGACAGCCAGATGGGGCAGAAGCTCGTCTGCAATCTTTGCAAGAATCAGCTTCGTGTCCGGAGCATCAAGCTCCGGCATGACGGGAGCAATTTTTGCATAGAACTGATCCAGCGTCAGAATTGCCTTGGAATGGGAGAAGTTCAGATAGAATTTGATCTCACCGGCGGCGGAAAGCGGATGAATCATATTGGAAACCGCACCAATGCGGTTGAGAGCGTAGAAGCTGCAAAGCGCCTGCGGGCAGTTCGGCATGCAGATGGTTACGCGGTCACCCTTGGAGATGCCCATGGCAAGATAGGCTTTTGCAACGAGGTCGATGTTCTGCATAAACTGCGAGAAGGTCGTTTTCTTGCCCATGAACTCATATGCAATATTCTTCGGGTACTGATCTGCGGCAGCCTTTACCATCTGATAGATGGTCTTTTGCGGATATTCCAGATGCGCAGGCGTTTTTTCACTGTAATATTTGAGCCAAGGAGCGGAAGATGAGATGCTCATTGTATTCATCCTTTCATGATTTGCCGGGGAACAGTTTCTTGAGAATTATACTATTTCTTTACCGGAATAGCAACTTTTTTGAAATACGGGCGGAATACCCGTTGAAAAATCAGCGATTCAGCAGTCGGGCAATGGCTGAACGGCCGACTTTCATGGCGCCCTTCGGGCAGAATTCCTGACAGCAGAAGCAATGGATGCACTTGTCGCGGTCGATTTTCGGCTTGCCGGACTGCATGGTGATGGCCTTCGCGGGGCAGAGGTTGGCACATTTTTGACAGCTGATACATTCTGCCGGCGTCAGCTTGGGGAAGGGCGTCAGAATGTTGCCCATGATACGGCCGACGAAGCGGTTGATTGCGCCATCTCCGCCGGAGAGAAATGCGGTACTTTTTCTGATGGGCGGCTTTTTGAAGTCCTGCACCGCAAACTGCGTGTAATCGCCGCAGACGGAGAGCTCCTCCTGCGTTTTCTGCACAAGAGCGCGTTTCTGCGCTGCAACAATCGTGGGGATATCGGCAGGCTCGAAGCCGAGAAGCCTGCTGCAGACCAGATCGAGTGCATGCGGATTCGCAGAGGCTGCCAGCACGCCGATAAAACGGGGGCTGCCCTGTGTGGGGCCGTTGCCTTCCATGCCATAGACGGCATCGCAGATGGATAGCCGGGGACGGAAATACTCACACAGATCCACAAGCATGTCCGCAAAATCCTCTGTTTTTGGATACATATAATGGTATTCCGGCTTCATGGTACCGGGAATGACACCAAAGTAATTCTTAACGGCATTGGTCATACCCATCATGCCATGGGTTTTCAGCTTGCAGAAATCGATGATGGCATCCGCTTTGTCCAAATAGGCGGTGTACTGGAAATTTTTTGCCTGCACGGCATTCGGATTCTTTGCCACGGCCTGAGAATAGTCCTGATTCAGCTCTGCGCCGAGCTTTTCAGCGGAGCGCAGACCGGTGATGTCGTAGACATGATTCAGATGGGCGGCGTTGTATAAGCCGCCGGGGCTGTCGCCAAGTATGACGCAGGCGCCTCTTTCCTGCAGCATGGAGACCAGCGCACAGACCAGATTGGGGTTGGTTGTGGCGGCGGTATCAGGCTGCATAGCGGCAACGAGATTGAGTTTTATCACGATGCGCATACCGGGCTGAACCCACTCGAGTCCGCCGATGGGGGCGAGAACTTCCTCCAGTGCGCGGCGGCATTCGTTGGATTCGTAGCTTTTGCAGCTGACGATGGAAACATCATATTGCATAACATGGCCTCCGTAAAACGTATATACAGAAAGTATATCATGAACATGCCCGGCTTGCAAATGAAAGATGATGCGGAGGATTCCGGGCGGGTGTTTACAAAAAAGTAATGATATGATACAATAAGATGTCAAAAAATGTTGAATTTCAACAGAGAGTGTCAAAAAAGGCACAGAAAGGAGCCCATTATGGACAGTACTGACCATAACGGCCTCAATGTCGATGTCGATCAGCTGCTTTCGGATGTGAAAGATCTTCTTGCCGGCGAGGCGGACTTGTCGGAACTGCAGGAAACTGATGATCCGGAAAATGCTGACGGGAATGAAAACGATACCGAAGCGTGTTCCGACGAAGCTGCGCCGGAGGAGCACGAGGAATCTGCGGAGCCGGAGCAGCCAAAAGAGGAAGAATTTGTATATGTAGCGCCTGCTCCGAGAGTACTGACCGCCTATGAGCAGTCAAAAGCGGACTATCAGTCTGCCAAGCGTGCGGAGTACGAGATGGAACGCGAGCTTGCCAAAATTGAGCGCGAGCGGCAGCGTGTTGAGCGGGAGGGCAGTTCCGAAGTGAACGGCTCGCGCAGAAACAAAAAACGCGGCCGTTCGTCCCGGCAGACTGATGCGGAATACGCCCAGTGGCTCTACGAGCAGGGCAGCGATGCGCAGACCGTCCAGCAGAGGCAGCAGGCGGAACAGTTTATGCAGCAGGAGCAGGTGCCGGCCAAACCGGAAAAGAAGCGCAAATCCAAAAGCGGTTTCGGAAGATTCGTTTCTGTGGTGCTGATTCTCGCAATCCTTTCTGCGCTTGCAGTGCATTTTGTTTGGGCAAAGCAGCCTATTGCTGAAATCGGACTCGGCGAACGCAGAAAAGGAACGGCAACCATTCTGATTGCCGGCACGGATGCGGGCGGATACCGTACAGATACGATGATGCTTCTTTCCGTTGACCGGAAGAGCGGCGAGATCGGGCTTGTATCTGTTCCGAGAGATACGCTGATCTACTGCGAGTACCCGGTTCCGAAGCTTAATTCCGCTTATGGCTGGGCAAATGGGGGAGAAGGCGGTGCGCAGCAGCTGATGGAGCGTGTGGAGCAGATCATCGGCTTTGCGCCGGACGGCTATCTGATTGTGGATATGGACTGCTTCAAGGAACTGGTGGATCTGATGGGCGGCGTACGGTTTGATGTCCCCATGGAGATGAACTATGAGGATCCGTCGCAGAATCTTTACATCCATCTTTCTGCCGGGCAGCAGACGCTGAACGGTGAGCAGGCCATGCAGCTGGTTCGGTTCCGTTCCGATTATCCGGATGCCGATCTCGGCCGTGTGCGGGTACAGAGAGATTTCCTTTCGGCTGCGATCAGACAGTGGGTTTCGCCTATCGGACTGCTGCATGTTCCGGCAGCACTGAAGCTGCTGAGTAAAAATACGTCAACGGATCTGTCGACTGCAAATCTTGTGTGGCTTGCAGAAAGCATGCTGTTTGCTGACCGCTCACAGATAGATATGCAGACCATGCCGGGGGCGGCAAGCTACATTTCCGGCGGCTCTTACTATGTATTGGATCCGAATGGAGTTGCGGAGCTTGTCAATCAGGTGCTCAATCCCTATGAGAAAGGAGTGTCCTCTGCGGATCTGGATATCCGCATCGGATAAAACTTATGGAACTGAATCAAACACTTTATACCGGGCGGCCCATGACGAAGGAATTCAGATTGCCGAAAGAGATCGCCTGCTACGATCTTTTGGATGAGCTGGGCATGGACTATACCCGGGTCGATCATGAATATGCAGATACCATTGAAGCCTGCGAAGAGGTGGAGAAGGTACTTGGCGAAAAGATCTGCAAAAATCTTTTCCTTTGCAACAGACAGAAAACGCAGTTTTATCTGCTGATGATGGAGGGTGAAAAGGTTTTCAAGACCAAAGATCTTTCCAAACAGCTCGGCGTTGCGCGGCTGTCCTTTGCAGATGCGGAGGATATGGAGAAATATCTCAATATTACCCCCGGTTCCGTCAGCGTTTTGGGCTTGATGAACGATACCGAAAACCATGTGCAGCTGGTCATGGATAAGCCCATCGCAGAATCCGTGCGTTTCGGCTGCCATCCGTGTATCAACAGCTCAACACTATCTCTTTCCATGCAGCAGGTTATGGAGCGATTTCTGCCGCGGGTGCATCATGAGGCCATTGTGGTGGATCTGCCTCTGCCGGAAACAGAATAAGAAAGCAGGACGGGCATTGCGCGGTGCTCATAAAACAGTATGGCATGTGTTTCCCCAAAGTAGCTTGCTG
>JAEDIZ010000131.1 GCA_016296635.1 Oscillospiraceae bacterium | reverse complement strand
CATTCGCCAAAGCCCTCGCCCGGAACAGCAGCTACTTGGATCTCGTTGAGAAGATAGTAAAAGAAATCCCAACCGCTCATTCCATCGGGACATTTCATCCAGATATATGGGGAATTCTTTCCACCGCAATACCAAATGCCTGCTTTATCCAGAGCATCCATAAAATAAGCGGCATTTTTCTTGTAAACCTGAAGGTTTTCACGAATCTGTTTCTGACCTTCGGGCGTAAAAACGGCTGCAGCACCTTTCTGAAGGATATACGAAACTCCATTTGTTCTGGTTTCGCGGTTGCGCGACCACATGGAATGCAGGTTCATGCCATTTCGTACAAGTCCTTGGGGAACGACAGTATAGCCCAGTCTCGTTCCGGTGAAACCTGCTGTTTTGGATAAGGAGCAGATTTCGATGCAGCATGTATCCGCTCCGTCCAGTTCAAAAACACTGTGCGGAATACGATTGTCTTCGACAAAAATTTCGTATGCGGCGTCAAAAAGAATGACTGCGCCTGTTTCGTTTGCAAAGTCGATCCATGACTGGAGCTGCTGCCTGCTGAACGCAGCGCCGGTGGGGTTGTTCGGAGAGCAAATGTAGATGATATCCGCAGTGATACTTTCGTCCGGTTCAGGCAAAAAGCCATTATTCTCATTGGAGTTCAAATGAACGATATTTCTCCCTGCAAGGATGTTGGTATCTACATACTCAGGATAGGCAGGTTCAATGACCATAACGGTATTATTCTGATCGAACAGTTCCAGAATATCGCCTAAATCATCACAGGCGCCGCTGGAAATAAATACTTCGTTTTCAGAAACAAGAGCTCCCATATCCTTGTAATAATCCGAAATAGCCTTGCGAAGAAACTGTGCGCCGACTTCGGGCATATATCCATGGAAACTTTCAACCTTTGACTGATCATCGACGGCTTCATGCAGCGCTTGAATCACTGCGCTGCACAGCGGACGAGATACGTCGCCAACGCCCATTCGGAGAACCCGCTCACCGGGATGGGCAGCAAGATATTCATCTATCTTTCTGTAGATTGTATTGAATAAATAGCTATCTCTTAATGAAGCATATTGCATGTTTGGCTTTAGCATGTTTTTCCTCCATAATAAAACTTCGATTTGGCTTACTCCCACTCAATTGAAGCCGGGGGCTTGGTTGTAATATCGTAGAGCACGCGGTTGCAGCCGTTGACTTCGCCGATGATGCGCGTAGAAATCCGTCCAAGCAGATCATAGGGGAGAGGTGCGACGTCTGCGGTCATGAAATCGTCTGTCGTAACGGCCCGAATCGCTATGGCATAGGCATAGGTACGCTCGTCGCCCATCACACCCACGCTCTTCGCGCCCGTGAGCACAGTAAAATACTGGGATGCGGGGGCTCCGTACATTTCAATTTCTTCGCGAAGGATTCTATCGCTCTCGCGGACAATTCTTACCTTTTCCGGCGTAAGCTCGCCAATCACACGAATGGCCAGTCCCGGCCCCGGGAACGGCTGTCGGTAAACAAGGCTTTCCGGAAGCCCCAGCGTCAGACCCAATGCGCGTACTTCGTCCTTGAACAGCATGCGCAGCGGCTCCACAAGGCTGGTAAAGCCAAGTTCTGCGGGCAAACCGCCCACATTGTGGTGGCTCTTGATGACCGCACTGCCCTTGACGCTGCCGCTCTCGATTACGTCAGGATAGATCGTTCCCTGGGCAAAATGATCGCGCTTGCCCAGCTGCAGAGAAATCTCCTTAAACACCTCCACAAATTCCCGACCGATGATCTTACGCTTCTGCTCCGGCTCGGTCACGCCTTTCAGGGCGGAATAAAAACGATCAGAAGCATCTACGGCCTTCAGCTCCACTGGGAATGTCCTGGTGAAAATCTCCACCACCTGATCACTTTCTCCCGCACGCATGAAGCCATGATCCACATAGACACAGGTGAGCCGGTTCCCGATCGCCTTATACAACAGGGCTGCCGCCACCGCGCTGTCCACGCCGCCGGAAAGTCCCAACAACACGGTACCGTCGCCGACCTGCCTGCGAATCTGCCGGATAGTATTGTCAGCATAGGCATCCATCGACCAGTCTGCCGTTGCTTTGCAGATTTCGAACAGGAAGTTTTTCAGCATCAGCTGACCTTCTTCCGTATGCGTTACTTCGGGATGAAACTGAACGCCATACAGTTTCTTTTCTTCATTTGCCATGGCAGCAGTGGGGCAATTACCGGTGTGTGCAATCACCTTGAATCCTTTCGGCGGTTCGACAACCTGCCATGTATGGCTCATCCAGCAAGTGCTCTTCTGCTTCATGCCCTTCAAAAGGCCCTGCTCATTCTGATCCATGAAAACGACAGTCCGTCCGTATTCCCGCTGGGCGGCGCGTTCAATTCTTCCGCTCAGCAAATGCGCTATCAGCTGCATGCCATAGCAGATGCCCAGTACCGGCACGCCGGAATCAAAGATGGCCGGATCAATGGTCGGCGCATCTGCATCCAGCACACTTGCTGGGCCTCCCGACAGAATGATGCCCAGCGGTGCCTCTTCCATAATATCCTCAATCGCCGCATTGCAAGGCCGTATGCAGGAGTAAACGCCGCACTCGCGTACACGCCGCGCAATCAGCTGTGTATACTGACCGCCAAAATCCAGAATTACGATTCCCCTCTGCTGCATCGTTGTTCATCCTTTCCATGAATACGTTGTTCAAATTTATTCTTTCCCTGTTCCTCCGGAATATCAATTGGATATACACCGGTAAAGCATCCGTCGCAATAGTTGCAGTCATTATTCCCTGCCAGTTTGTGCGCGGCGTCAATGGACAGGTATGCCAGCGAATCCACGCCGATGGCCCGTGCAATTTCTTCCGTCGAGCGCAGTTTGCAGGCAATCAGATTCTCCTCGGAATCCACATCCGTGCCGAAGAAGCAGGGATGCCTGAACGGCGGTGCGGAAACACGCATGTGAACTTCCTTTGCACCTGCCTCACGAAGCAGTTTTACAATTCTTGCGCAGGTGGTACCACGGACAATGGAATCATCAATCAGAACCACGCGCTTGCCGGCAACCGTTTCCCGAATCACGTTCAGCTTGATGCGCACTGCTTTTTCGCGCATCTGCTGACTGGGTGCAATGAAGCTGCGTCCAACATACTTGTTTTTCAAAAAGCCAATGCCGTATGGAATGCCGCTTTCCTGTGAAAAACCTACTGCGGCATCAATGCCGGAATCCGGCACGCCGATGACAACATCTGCAGCTGCCGGGCTCTCCTGTGCGAGGAATTTCCCCGCAGAAAGCCGCGCTAAATGGACAGACGTACCCTGAATGACAGAATCCGGGCGCGCAAAATAGATGTATTCAAATACGCAGAGCGACGGCTTCTTTCCACAATGGCGGCAGTCCGACTGTACGCCGTCCTTGCTGAAGACGACGATCTCACCGGGCTTTATATCGCGGATGAACCGTGCATCCACCGCATCCAGCGCGCAGGATTCGGAGGCAACGATATATTCGCCGGAAGAGGTCTGACCATAGCAAAGGGGGCGGAATCCTGTAGGATCGCGGAAGGCGATCAGCTTGGTGGCGGTCATGAGTACACAGGAATAGGCGCCCTTCATCTTCGGCATGGCACATGCCACAGCTTCTTCGGTTGACGCAGTGTGGAGCCGCTCGCTGACGATGGTATAAATCATGGATTCGGTATCGGTCGTACCATGAAAAATTGCGCCGTTGAGCTCATGGGCGCGGCGCAATTCATTGGCGTTTACAAGATTTCCGTTGTGGCAAAGAGCCATGTTTCCCTTGACATGGCAGACGACGACAGGCTGGATATTATTGGCGTTTTTTCCGCCGGTGGTGGAATAGCGCACATGGCCGACAGCGATGCTGCCGCTGCCCAGGCGAGACAGCTCATCCTCAGAAAAAACTTCAGTTACGAGGCCCTCGCCGCGGTGCTGCCGGAAAAGGCCGTCATCGGACACAGCGATGCCGCAGCTTTCCTGGCCGCGGTGCTGGAGTGCGTAGAGTCCCAGATAGACCATTTCAGCCACGGGTGCAGACTCTTCGGCAAAAACACCGAAGACACCGCATTCCTCATGCAGTCCGTATGTCATGGAATCATCTCATTTCATGCAAGTCTGAAAACCCAAAAAGGGCAAGGGTATCATAGAACTGAATCTATGACACCCTTGCCAAGACAAAAATTATTATATTCACGGAGCCGGAAAAAGTCAAGTTTCAAGAAAAAGTTTTCACAAAACCATAAATTTGTTTGTGTGACTGAGTATGGATTATATTCCGCTTGCACCATAGTTTTTCAATACGCGTGCAGAAGGATCACTTACATCGCAGCCTGGCCAGCTTTTGTTGGGCATCCAGAAGTCAATCACCATGTGACTCTGACCGGGATAGAACTGTTCAAACAGCTCACGGTACATAAGGCTTTCCTTGGTAAACGGGCGTGCATGGTCGTATTGCGCGCACTTTATGGCATACTCACCGAGCGAATACTTCTGTTCGGCATATTCCTTCAGATCATCCACCATGGAATGGCCCACCGCATCGGAAAAAGCTGCCTTTTGCCGACAGAGTATGCTTTCGGGCAGGAGCTTATCTTCAGCAAAAGCCTTGCGGATCAGGTATTTTCCCATATCATGCCGGTTCATTTTGAGGGACGGATCAATGCTCATGGCGTAATGGACAAATGCCAGATCCCCGAAGGGTACGCGGGCTTCCAGAGAATTGACTGAGATACAGCGGTCAGCGCGCAGCACATCATACATGTGCAGCTCACGGATACGTTTTTCAGCCTCATGCTGAAATGCGGCAGCATCCGGCGCAAAGTCGGTGTACTTGTAGCCGAACAGTTCATCACTGATCTCACCGGTCAGCAGAACGCGGATGTCCGTATGTTCGTGGATGTATTTGCACACCAGATACATGCCCATACTGGCACGAATCGTGGTGATATCGTAGGTTCCCAGCAGCCGAACCACATCCGGCAATGCATCCAGCACCTGCTGCTTTGTGATGATGACTTCGGTGTGGTTGCTGCCGATGTAGTCTGCTGCCTGACGGGCATATTTCAGGTCGATAGCGTCCACATCCATGCCCACGGCAAAGGTACGAATGGGCTTTTTCAGTTCGCGCTGCGCAATTGCGCACACCAGAGAGGAATCAAGACCGCCGGAGAGCAGGAATCCCAGCGGTGCGTCCGCATCCAGGCGCTTCTTCACGCCATCGATCAGCAGATCGTGCAGGCGGGCGCAAACAGTTGCTTCATCCTCCATCACATACTGTTCCACATGGGCGGGATCCGCATAGCAAACAAACTCGCCGTCTGCCCAGTAATGTCCCGGCGGAAAGGGCAGTATGGTTTCGCACAGGCCCACCAGGTTCTTCGGCTCGCTGGCAAAGGCCATACCTCCGTCTGCAAGCAGACCGTAATACAGCGGACGGA
>JAEDIZ010000018.1 GCA_016296635.1 Oscillospiraceae bacterium | reverse complement strand
ATCTTTCCGCTGCTCACATTCGGTGATGAAGTCGGCGTTTTCCTTGATACCCTGCAGGCACTTTTCCTCGCCGTCACGGTCAGAAACTTCGTAGCAGAGGCAGGAACGCAGGCCCAGACGCTTGGATTCTTCCGCGATGGTATGCAGCGTGCCGGAAATCTCGCCGTAGGAAGCGTGATGGTCAAAAACGGTAGTGACGCCCTGCTTGATGGAGTCGATGTAAAGAGCGGTGGCGCTGGCCTTCGTGCCGTCCATCATGAGCTTGCGGTCGATGGCCCACCATGTGCCGTCCAGAACCTCATAGAAGTTGGTGGGGTTGTTGCCGACGATGGAAAGACCGCGGGCAAGAGCGGAATAGATGTGGGTATGTGCGTTAATGAGAGCCGGCATGATCACGCCGCCCTTGGCATCGATGATCTCGGCCTGCGGATACTTTGTACGAAGTGCGGCTTCTTCGCCTACCTCAACGATTTTTGCGCCTTCATAAGCGACTGCGCCGTGTTCGTAGTAGCCCTTTCCCTCGCTGTCGCGGGTAATCAGACGACCGTTTGTTACTAAATTCATGGAAAATCCTCCTTCGCAGATTGTTTGGGATTGATTCATCTTTCTGGAAATAAAAAAGTGCTTCGGAAATTTCTCCGAAACACTCTGCATTTTCGCCAGAGTGATAGTTTCAGCCCGTGCGCAAAGCACTTCGTTACAGCTATCAATCTCAAATTGTATTTCTATTATATAAGGCAGGCGGTGTTTTTGCAAGGAATCATTCCAAAAAACCGCCTGCCAAATGTTACAAAAATTGAGTTTTTTATTTGAGCAGTTTGCAAAATCAAAGCATATTCAGATAAGAATCACACTTCTTCTGTGCCTGCTCGGAAATTAGTTCTTCGTAAATGCCGGTAAGTTTACCCTCGCGAACAGTGACTTTACCATGGACAACGGTGTAATCGACTGCACCGCGTACGCCGACAGTGGACAGTACGGAGCATGCATCATAGCCGGAGCCGACCAGTTCCAGCCTGCGGGAATCGATCATAAACAGATCACAGCATTTGCCGACTTCGAGGCTTCCGATATCGGTTCTGCCGAGCAGTCTCGCGCTGCCGCGGGTGGCGATTTTCAGAATGTCATAGCCGGAGGGCGCCTTCTTGGAGGAATTGAGTCTGTGCAGCAGGAAAGCGACGCGCATTTCCTCCATCAGACTGGAGCCGTCATTGGAAGCAGAGCCGTCTACGCCGAGCCCGACGGGAACGCCCAGCCTCAGCATTTCCGGAATCCTCGCAATGCCGGAGGAGAGCTTCATGTTGGAAATCGGGCAGTGACAGACACCGGTGCCGGTTTCAGCCAGCAGCTGCAGCTCTTCGTCATTGAAGTGGATGCCGTGGGCATACCACACATCGGGGCCTGTCCAACCGAGTCTCTGCATATAGACCAGCGGACGCATGCCTTCACGCTCAAGCATGTAATTCTCTTCGTCCTTCGTTTCACACAGATGCGTATGCAGACGGACGTGATACTGCCGGGCAAGAATGGCGCTCTGACGCAAAAGATCTTCCGATACGGAGAAAGGAGAGCAGGGGGCAAGCACAATACTTCGCATGGAGCCGAAGGAATCATCGTGGTAGGTTTCGATGAGCCGTGCGGAGTCAGTCATGATCTCATCGACTGTCTGCACAACGGAATCGGGCGGCAGACCGCCGTCCTTAACGCTCAAATCCATGCTGCCGCGGGAGCAGTGCATGCGCATACCGAGTTCTTCTGCAGCAGCAAACTGTGTGCCGATCAGATCGCCGGAGCCGGCAGGGAAGACGTAGTGATGATCAAAGCAGGTGGTGCAGCCGTTTTTCATCAGTTCGCCCATGCCGGTGAGAGAGGAAAGACGGATGACCTCCGTGTCGAGATTCTTCCAGATTTCATAGAGCGTTTTCAGCCAGTCGAACAGTTCCATGTTCTGCACCTGCGGCAGATTGCGGGAAAACTGCTGATACAGATGATGATGCGTGTTGACAAGGCCGGGGTAGCAGAGCATATGGCTTGCATCGATCACTTCATCTGCGGTCTTATTCAGATTTTCGCCGATGGCACGGATGACGCCGTCCTCGCAGTAAAGGTCGACATTCTTGTAAATATTGTCCTGATCATCGCAGGAAACAAGCTGAGAGATGTTTTTGATAAGCAGTGTTTTCATGGAGCATACCTCCTTCGTTTGACTTTATTATGATGGAAATATCTATAAAAATCAAGCGCGGGGGGAAGCAGATGAAAAGAATTTCGGGGATAGTGAATTAAAAACCATAGCTGTATATGTCGCCAAAAGTCGAAAAAAGCTGCACTTCTAATTTGAAGATTTGCTAAGAAGCGGAAATGTTTTTTACACAAGAGAAAGAAGAAACATCCGAGAGCTTCTTACACAGCAGCGACAAGTGCTGAAGTGGAAGCAGTAGGATGTTTCTAAGAAAGTATAGAACAGAATAGGGAGGTTGTCGAGCAAAGTATCCCGAGAGTGACCGGCATCTTTTTTGGTACGCCGGAAGTCGGCAAGAAAAAATGTGCCGGTGGCACTTTTTTTCGCAGCCGAGTCCCTTCCCAAGAGAACGAGCGATAGCGAAGTTCGATTGGATAGGCGTAAAAAAACCGTCAGGTAATTGGGTGCGATTGATTTCGTTATGAGCCGGAAGGGACTCGCTTTCGCTGCAACATTTTTCATTTTTTGGTACGCCGGAAGTCGGCAAGAAAAAATGTGCCGGTGGCACTTTTTTTCGCAGCCGAGTCCCTTCCCAAGAGAACGAGCGATAGCGAAGTTCGATTGGATAGGCGTAAAAAAACCGTCAGGCAATTGCCTGACGGTTTTGGTACGCCGGAAGGGACTCGAACCCCCGACCTACTGGTTCGTAGCCAGTCACTCTATCCAACTGAGCTACCGGCGCGTACCGCACTCTTGAGTGCCCCACTATACTAGCACAAGCATCTGATAAATGCAAGTCCTTTTTTTGAAAAAATGAAAAAAGTTCCAAGAAAAAACAGTCCGGATTTTCATCCGGACTGTCAATCGTTACTGTTCCTGCTTCCATTTTCTGCAGCGGCGTGCTTTCTTTCTGCGTTTGATAATGCCGACGATGACGTAATACGCAATCACGGCAAGAACGGCTGCAATAGTCAGAATCAGGTAAAGGGTCGTATTTGCTCCTGAAGTTTTGACCAGGAGCCACAGATCGTTCATTTCCTGCGTTGCTTCGATGGGGAGCGCACTGAAGGATTCGCTTCTTGCCAACGTCTGATCATCCGGGTATGCAACGGGATCCTCCGTTACCTCCGGGTCGAGGTATTCCTTTGCTGCAGTTTCCGGTACGCTGTAACCGAGGAAATCCAAGTTGGCGGCCATGATTTCCGGGTCACAGAGGAAATTGATGAAGGCTTCCGCACCTGCCTTGTTTTTGCAGCCCTTGGGAATGCAGCACGCATCAATGAAGATGTTGAAGCCTTCCTTCGGATAAGAGAAGCCAAGATCGGGGTTTTCCTCCACCATGGTCAGATAGTCGCCTGCATAGTAGGGGGCAGCCCAGGCTTCGCCGCGTTCCATCTTATCAAAGATCTGATCCATGACATACTGCTGCACCAGTTCCTTTTGAATTGCAAGCAAATCTGCACATTCGCGCAGCTCGCTTGAATCTGTGGAGTTCATGCTGTAGCCGAGCATTTTCTGCGCAATACCGAAGGCATCTCTCGGATTATCAAACATCAGGATCTTTCCTGCGTAGTTCGTATTCCAAAGACAGCTCCAGCTTTCTGCGTCCTGGTCACTGATATAGTTGGTGTTGTAGATCAGACCTACGGTGCCCCAGGTATAGGGAACGGAATAGAGATTATCGGGATCATAGGACTGATCCTTGAAGGTTTCGTCGATGTACTGATAATTCGGAATGTTGGCAAAATCAAGCGGCTCCAGCATATCCTCTTCGATCAGCTTGCCGATCATATAGTCGGAGGGAATGATGACATCAAAGGTGGTGCCTCCGGTTTTGAGCTTGGTGTACATGCTCTCGTTGGAATCAAAAGTCAGATAGTTGACCTTGATGCCGGTAGCCTCTTCAAAGGCGGCGATCACGTCCAGCGAATCATCGGTACCGTCGGAGATATACTGTCCCCAGTTATAGACTGTGATCTCATTTGCGGCGGCTGAAGCAGTCACCGGGAATGCACAGATCAGAAGACAAAGAATCAAAAGAAGAGAAACGGCTTTTTTCATGCGCGTGCCCTCCTTTGTACCTGACGGCCATTGCGATCGGCTTCACTCTTCGCCTGCAGAAGATTCATGATAACCATCAAAATCAGAATAACGGTAAACATGAGCGTGAAAAGTGCATAGATCTTCGGCTGAATCGGCTTCTTAGTGTAGTTGTAAATTTCAACCGGGAGCGTAATAAAGCCGGAACCGGTGACGAAATAGGAGATGACGAAATCGTCAAGGCTCATGGTGAATGCCATCAGCGCACCGGAAATGATGCCCGGCATGATCTCATGGATAACCACTTTGGTGAAAGCCTGGAACGGTGTGCAGCCGAGATCCAGCGCAGCTTCTTCCAGATCGGGGTCCATCTGCTGCAGCTTCGGCATGACGTTCAGAATGACATAGGGAAAGTTGAAGGTGATGTGCGCGATCAGAAGCGTCCAGAAACCGAGAATCGAATTGATTTTCAGCATGGTGCCCGTAAAGGCGAACAGAAGTGCGAGGGCAACACCGGTGACGATGTCCGGGTTCGTCATGGGAATATCCGTCATGGTCATAACGGCCTTGCGAAGTCTGCCCTTCATGGAGTGGATGCCGACGGCTGCCACCGTGCCGAAAACGGTGGCGACGAGACTGGACAGAACGGCGATCAGCACGGAATTGCGCAGCAGCTTCAGAAGCGTATCATCCTTAAACAGATTTGCATACTGAGAAAGCGTGAAGCTCTTGAAATTTGCTACGTCAAGACCGGAGTTGAAGGATGCGATCGCCAGTACAATCATGGGAATATAGAGGAAGGCAAAAACCAGGATGGTTATGACACGGTTGAACTTTTTCATACCTTTGCCAGCACCTCCTCTTCCTCATTTTCACCGAAGCGGTTCATGATGGCAACGCAGATAAAGATGAGGATCATCAGTACAAGCGACATGGCGGCGCCGAGATTTGGGTTGTAGGCAGTCTTGAACTGCGATTCGATGACGTCACCGATGAGCGTCGTGCCGGTGGAGCCGAGCTTCTGAGAGATATAGAAGGTGGAAACAGCCGGAACGAAAACCATCGTCAGACCGGAGAGAATGCCGGGGCCGGACAGCGGCAGGATGACCTTGGAAAAGACCTGTCTCGGTGTGCAGCCGAGATCCTTTGCGGCCTCGATCAGTCGATTATCGATCTTCATGATAACGGAATACAGGGGCAGAATCATGTAGGGCAGGTAGTTATAGACCATGCCGAGAATGACTGCGCCGTTATTGCGGATAAGCGGCAGCGGCTGCAGGCCGATCGAACGTATGAAATTGTTGATGATGCCCGTATCCTCCAACATGGCAACCCACGCAAGCGTTCTGAGCAGAAAGCTCATGCACATGGGGAGCATGATGAGCATTTCAAGAAACCGCTGTTTGGTCGGTTTGCACTGCGCAATAAAGTATGCAACAGGGTAACCGATCAGAAGGCATATGATGGCTGAGAAGAAGGAAAGCCAGATCGAACGCAGGAAGATCGGAAGATACGTACCCATACCGGCGAGATTTGCAAGAGTAAACTGTCCGGTGATGGAATCCGTCAGAGCATAATAAAAGACGATACCCAGCGGGATAAGCGTAAACAGCACCATCCATACGATGTAGGGAGCGGAAAGAAGCTTACTCTTCATCGGCTTCTTCCTCCGACGCATCCGCGATCTCATCATATTCTGCACTGTAGGAGCTGTAATCGCCGTAGAGACCGGAATATTCGCTTTTGTGCATGATATGGATATCCTCGGGGTTCAGACGAATGCCGATATACGAGTCGACGGGGCAGTAGTCCGTGGTCTGAATCAGCCATTTGAAGCCCTTGAAGTCGACAATGGTATCATAATGGACGCCCTTGAAGGTAACGGACGTAACGGTTCCGCAGAGATGACCCTGCTCGGGCGGAACGATGTCAATATCTTCCGGGCGGATAACGACGTCGACCGGCTCGTTTTTCTCAAAGTCCTTGTCTACGCACTGGAACTTGCGGCCGAAGAATTTTACAAGATAATCGTCCAGCATCACACCGTCAAGAATATTGGATTCCCCGATGAAGTCTGCAACGAATGCGTTTTTCGGTTCATTATAAATATCCTCAGGTCTGCCGATCTGCTGAATCTTGCCCTTGTTCATAACAACAATGGTGTCAGACATGGTCAGCGCTTCTTCCTGATCGTGGGTGACGTAGATGAAGGTGATGCCCATACGCTGCTGAATATTCTTCAGTTCGTTCTGCATATCCTTGCGCAGACGAAGATCCAAAGCGCCGAGCGGCTCATCCAGAAGCAGCACCTGCGGGCGGTTGACAAGCGCTCTGGCGATTGCAACACGCTGCTGCTGACCGCCGGAAAGCGATGTGATCTTGCGGTTTTCAAAGCCCTTCAGGCTGACGATTTCCAGCATTTCCGTTACGCGGTCATCAATTTCATCCTCCGGCAGCTTGGAAAGACGCAGACCGAAAGCAATGTTGTCATAAACATCAAGATGAGGGAACAGTGCGTATCGCTGGAATACGGTATTGATTTTTCGTTTATAGGCCGGCACATCATTGATGCGCTCGCCATTAAAAAACACATCACCGGAAGTCGGCGTCAGAAAACCGCCGATAATGCGCAGCGTTGTGGTTTTGCCGCAGCCGCTGGGACCCAGTAATGTGAGAAACTCCTTGTCGTTGATATAAAGATTGATGTTGTCCAGGATGGTCTCGCCATCTTCAAATGTCATAGTCAGATTCGTCAAACGAATGAGCTTTTCGGACATTTATCATCCCCCGTTTCAGAATAGATTTTTTGTACGGCTTACCCGTCAGCATTTATGTTTTGCGGCAGCAGCAATCATAAAACAAATGGCTGCATACCAAATCGAATCATATATGGAAAGCCCCCCTTTGTCAATAAAAAAAGGGGAAGATTTCCTCGATTTTTGCAGACAAAAGGGGGTTTTTATAAAAATACGCAAAACCGGTGAAAAACATAGAAATTCAGCAGCCGAAATACTCCTGCACAAAGTCCACTTCCGGGACACGGAAGGACTTGCCGTCAAGGTAGGAAAGGGCGCCTGCGTCGGTGGTAAAGCGGAAGGTGAGCTGATAGGAATAAAGCGCCTGATACTTTCTGTCATAGCGCTTATCGAGCTTGCCGTATTTTCCGTCGCCGAGAAGCGGCCATCCGGCTGCAGCCATCTGCGCACGGATCTGATGGGTGCGTCCGGTGATCAGCTCACATTCAACAAGAGAAAGACCGTTTCTGCTTTGCAGTACCTTATATAATGTAATGCAGGTTTTGGAACCGGGCTGCGCTTTTTTCGTAATAAAGACGCGATTGTTCTTTTCGTCCTTGAAAAGCTGACCTTCGAGTTTTCCTTCCGCGGGCTTCGGCGTTCCGTGGACAATGCAGAGATAGCGCTTGTCGATCTCCCGATCCTTGATCTTCTGATTCATGATCCGCAGCGCTTCCGCTGTTTTTGCCGCAATCACGATGCCGCCGGTGTTGCGGTCAATGCGGTTACAAAGGGCCGGAGCAAAGGCGTTTTCTTCCCGCGGCCGCCATTCGCGTTTTGCGTAGAGGTATGCCTGAATGTGGTCAATGAGGGTCTTGCCGTATTCCGCGCCGTCATGCGGATGCACGGCAACGCCGGGCTTTTTGTCCACAAGCAGAATGTTTTCATCCTCATAAATAATATTGAGCTTCGGCGCTGCGACAGTCAGATAGGCATTTTCCTGCTTGGGCGTATCAAAAAACTCGTCATTGATATATAGTTGTAAAACAGCACCCTCCGGCAGTCTTGTATCGCGCTCGGCGCGCTTGCCGTCCAGTTTGATTCTTTTCAGGCGTATATATTTCTGCGCCAGCGAAGCCGGCAGCAGGGGAACACTCTTTGCAAGGAAACGGTCAAGCCGCTGACCGGCATCATTCGGCCCGATGATAAACTCCTTCATAATTGCCTCCGGCAGCGTCATTTTTCGTTGTGCTGCCGAAGTATTTTATCACGCAGAGCCATTTGTGTAAAGTGCAGCGCAAATCCCGAAAAAATATATTGAGAAACTTGCATTATTTTAGATTTTTTTTGGAAAAAGTATTTGACTTTTTGATCTTTCTTCAATATAATATACCTCGCACGATTGCTTGATGGAGGATGCTATGCTTCTGGATCTCAGTAAAATCATACCGAATCCCGGAGCATCTGTTTGCTTCGAAACAACATTCGATCTTTCGGAACTGGAATTTGGCGGTGTTTATCCCGTAACCGAGCCCGTAAAGGCAAGCGGCAGCGTGAGAAACACGGCCGGTGTTTTGGAACTGAAAGGCAGTGTGTCTACAAGCTTGCATGCGGTCTGCGACCGCTGTACGGAAAACTTCGTACGCGAGGTTTCTTATCCGATCGATGCCGTGTTGGTCACCGATGCCGAATCCGATGATTACGAGAATCCTTGGGTTTTCGAATTGAAGGATGATAGTGCGGATCTCGATGACATTGTCACAACGGTCTTTGTCCTGAATATGCCGAGCCAGCTGCTTTGCAGGCCGGACTGTAAAGGACTCTGTTTCCGCTGCGGCGCCAATTTGAACCTCGGTCCCTGCACCTGCAAGGCCGAACCCGATCCCCGCTTTGCTGCCTTACAGCAGTTACTGGAGAAATAGTAGACAATATGCCCAAGCGGCATTTCAACCAAGGAGGTGTACCACATGGCAGTACCCAAGAGAAAAGTATCCCGCGCGAGAAGAGATAAGAGACGCAGCTCCCACTGGAAACTGGCGATCCCCGGCGTCGTTGCTTGCCCGAACCCTGATTGCGGTGAGCCCCGCCTGCCTCACAGAGTTTGCAAGGCCTGCGGCTATTACGATGGCCGTAAAGTCATTTCTGTTGAAGCAAAGTAATTTCGCTCGATACGAGAATGAGAGGGAGGCTGCGTTGCCTTCCTCTTTTCTTACCTGCAGCGCGTTTGCAAAGAACCTGCTGCATTTCATCAGAAGAATACAGTTCCATGCAGATTTTGTCTGCACGGATGCGGATAAAGGAGGTAGCGTATGGCAAAACCCATTGTTGCGATTGTCGGCAGACCGAATGTCGGAAAATCGATGTTATTCAATAAACTCACCGGCAAGCGCATGGCCATCGTTGAAGATACCCCGGGCGTGACACGCGACCGTATTTACGGCGAATGCGAGTGGAACGGCAGAAGCTTTTCTCTTGTCGATACCGGCGGTATTGAACCGGGCACCAATAACGATATGCTGAAATTCATGCGCCGGCAGGCAGAGATTGCCATTGAAACCGCGAATGTAATCATCATGGTGGTCGATGTGACCGTTGGCCTGACTGCTGCGGATGCAGAAGTTGCCTCCATGCTCAAGCGCTCCAAAAAGCCTGTGGTACTGGCAGTCAACAAGTGCGACCAGACCGGCGGCGTCAACCCGGAGAGCTTTGAATTCTACGGTCTCGGCCTCGGCGATCCCATTGAAGTTTCTGCAGTCCATGGCCACGGCACCGGCGATCTGCTTGATGCCTGCGTCGAAAACTTCCCGGATACCGATGAGGAAGAATATGACGAAGATGTCATAAAGGTTGCCATTATCGGCAAACCCAATGTCGGCAAATCCAGTCTTCTGAACCGGATCCTCGGCGAAGAGCGCGTCATTGTTTCCAATATTGCCGGAACGACCCGTGATGCCATTGACAGTTACTTTGAAAATGAATCCGGCAAGTTCCTCTTTATTGATACGGCCGGTATGCGCCGCAAGTCCAAGGTGGATGACGCAGTCGAAAAGTATTCCAACCTGCGCTCTGTTTCCGCCATTGAGCGCGCAGATGTCTGCCTGATCCTGATCGATGCAAATGAAGGCGTTACCGAGCAGGATACAAAGGTTGCCGGTCTTGCCCATGAGGCAGGAAAGGCCTGCATCATCGTTGTCAACAAGTGGGATGCGGTGGAAAAAGACACCAATACCATGGCAAAGATGACGGAGGATGTGCGCAGAGATCTGAGTTACATGACCTATGCGCCGGTACTGTTTATTTCCGCGCTGACCGGTCAGCGTGTGGATAAGCTGTTTGATACCATCACGGCGGTTTCCAATCAGAATTCTATGCGCATCACCACCGGTATGCTCAACAACATCCTTGAGGATGCCACCGCCCGTGTGCAGCCGCCCACGGACAAGGGCAGACGCCTGAAGATCTATTATATGACGCAGGTCGGCGTGAAGCCACCGCATTTTGTGATCTTCTGCAATGATTCAAGACTCTTTCATTTTTCCTATCAGCGGTATCTGGAAAACCAGATCCGTGCCGTTTTCGGTCTGACCGGTACGCCTATCAAGATCACCATTCGTCAGAAGGGTGATAGTGAAGAGGTCTGAATGATCTTATATACAGAACGCGGTGCAGCAGAGTTTGCTGCACCGCATTTTCAGCTTATTGAATCATGCTCATGAGTTTTCTTCCGGTGGCCGCTGCAAGCCTCAAGGCTTCCGGCATCATATCCGGAGAATACTGCCGCATATAACGGATGACCTCCAGCGTGAAATCGCCGTCATAGCCGATTTCAGCCAGTGCATGCATGGCATCAGCCCAGTCAATGGAGCCGGAGAACGGATTCAGATGGTCATCATTTATGCCGAAATTGTCGTGTACATGCAGACCGTGAATGGTGCCCCGGTCGCAAAGACGGAGGAATTCTGCGGGGGTGTATCCGACAAGATTGGCATGACCGAGATCGATCAAACCGGTGAACCATTTGGAATCCAGCCGACGCAGCAGCCTGGAGTGGGCATCCGGCGTACGGCATCCGGCACCTCGCAGATTTTCAACTGCGATTTTAATGCCAAATTTTTTGCAGTACGGTTCCAAAGCCTTAAAATAGGAATAAATCAGTTCCTCATATTCTGCAGAAGTCGGATCGCTGCTGCCAACGGGACCATGCACAACGATATGCGGCGCGCCGAGGATGGCTGTAAATTCCAAAGACCGAACAACCTCCGCAAAAGCCGGATTGCCTTCGTCAAAGTTGTCATCGACACAAAGCGTAAAGGGAGCGTGCGCCTGACAGCAGGGAAGATGCAGCTCATCGAGAATGCTGCGAATTCCATGAGCGGTCTGTCTGAAATTATCGTCAAGCATGTTTTCGATTTCATGCAGGAAGTACATGGAAAAATCAACGGCATCAAAGCCGGCGTCGCGGATCATTTTCAGACCTTCGCGGTATCCGAGATATTTGCAGGGAATAAAACCCTCCATCGCCAGTTTCATAGCAAATGCTCCTTTTAAAATAGATAAACAAAAAAGCCAAACCTCACGGTCTGGCTTTTGTTTCTGAAATCAGATTGCACGCTCAACCTTGTTGGAACGCAGGCATCTTGTACAGACGTATACATGGCGCGGAGTACCGTCAACGATCGCCTTGACTCTCTTGACGTTGGGTTTCCATGCACGGTTTGCGCGTCTGTGAGAATGGGAGACCTTAATACCGAATGTTACACCCTTGCCGCAGATATCGCATTTTGCCATCAGCTGCACCTCCTTGCCACTCAAATTCTATCATATGGCGCAAAGCGCCGAGCAATATATTAGCAGATGTTTCGCAAAAATGCAAGCATAATTTTATAATTATTTGAAAAAATTTGTAAGTTGACCGATATTTTTTTCGCCTTGCCAAAAAAGGGGAAAGCAGGTATAATGACAAAAGCAAAAATATGAGGTGAATCACATGGGAACTGTATACTCTGTGCTGCTTTCCGAACTGATTGATGAGTTTAAACTGGAGTTTTTCTATAAATCCTCTGACTTTGAAAAAATCCGTGTAACGGTTGATGATATCAGCCGTCCGGGTCTGCATCTTGCAGGCTTCATGGATCACTTTGAGCCCATGCGTGTCTATGTGTGCGGTACAGTCGAGATGGCATATCTGCAGAAACTGACCAGCGAGGAACGGCTGATCATTTTTGATCACTTCTTCTCCTATAAAATTCCTGCCATGATCATTGCTCGCGGCTTTGATGCCCCCCCGGAGTGTTTGGAAATGGCGGAAAAATACGATGTTACGGTTCTCAGCTCCAAGGATACCACATCCTCCTTTGTTTCCAGTCTGATCACATATCTGAAAAGTGCGCTGGCTCCCAGAGTTACACGACACGGCGTCCTTGTTGAAATCTACGGTGAAGGTATTCTTATCAACGGTGAAAGCGGCATCGGCAAGAGCGAAACCGCCATTGAGCTTGTCAAGCGCGGACACCGCCTGATTGCGGATGATGCAGTTGAGATCAAGAAGCTGTCCTCGAGGGAACTTGTCGGTTCTGCACCGGAAGTTCTGAAGCATTATATTGAGCTTCGCGGCATCGGCGTTATCAATGTTGCAAAGCTGTTCGGTATGGGCGCAGTCAAAGACAGTTCAAATATTGATCTGATCATCAACATGGTTCCGTGGCGTGATGGCGAGGCCTATGACCGCATCGGTATGGAAACAAAATATACGGAGGTACTTGACGTGCAGGTACCGACGGTGACCATTCCGATCACACCGGGCAGAAACCTTGCGGTCATTTTTGAGGTTGCAGCTATGAATAACCGCCAAAAACGTATGGGCTTCAACGATGCACTTGAATTTACGCAGCAGCTGAACAACTATTTTCAAAATCAGAATGAATAATATTAATCGGGCGCTGAATGCGCCCGATTTTTCATAAGATGTGACGAATTGCTCTTTTTCGCTTTCATATTGATAATAAATATGATATGATAAATAAAATAAAACACCCGGAGGCGTTTATGGCATTGACGGAACAACAGATCAATACGCTTTGCACAGAATGTTCGGATGTCGAAATTCATCTGTCAGAGCCATTGAACCTGCATACCTCATTTCGGACGGGCGGCCCGGCAGGGATCATGGCTTTCCCGACGACACCGGAACAGCTGAAAAAGCTGCTTATCTGCACACATTCGATAGGTGTACGGCCGGTTATTTTGGGTGCAGGCACAAATGTACTGATGCCGGACAACGGCCTGAATACGTTGGTGATCTGCACAAAAGACTCTCTCACCGGTCTTCAGATTCTCGAGGACGGACGAATGAAAGCCATGGCAGGGCAGACGTTAGCCAAAACGGCCGTGTTTGCCAGAGATCACAGTCTTTCGGGGCTGGAATTTGCTCACGGGATTCCCGGAACGGTAGGCGGCGCGGTCTTTATGAATGCAGGCGCTTACGGTGGTGAAATGAAGCAGGTTCTTGTATCCGTGAAGGCGCTTGCCTTTGACGGGCGTGAGCTTTCCTTTTCGGCAGAGGAACTGGAGCTTGGCTACAGAACCAGTATTTTTAACCGGCTCGATGCAGTCATTATCAGCGCAGTCTTTCAGCTTCAGCCGGGCAATTTTGATCAGATCCAGCAGACCATGCTCGATCTGATGGGCCGCAGACGCGCTTCACAGCCGTTGGATCTGCCGTCAGCGGGCAGTACCTTCAAACGGCCGACTGGATACTTTGCAGGCGCCCTGATCGAGCAGGCAGGTCTCAAGGGCAAGGGCATCGGCGGTGCAAAGGTTTCCGAAAAACACGCCGGATTTGTTGTAAATTACGATCATGCCACCAGCCGTGACATGCTGGATACGATTGCGTTTGTACAGAAGACGGTATTTGAAAATTCCGGCGTCATGCTCGAGCCGGAGGTTCGGATCTGGCAGGAGGAATAATATGCAGTTTATTATCGTGTCCGGTCTTTCCGGTGCCGGAAAAAGTATTACGGCAGCCAATCTGGAGGATCTCGGCTTTTACTGTGTGGATAATATGCCGGCGGAGATGATACCGCAGTTTGCAAACATCTGTCTGGCAACGAAGGGCCGATATGAAAAGGTCGCACTTGTGACGGATGTTCGCGGCAGTCTGACGTTTGATACGCTGTTTCAGTCTCTGGAGCAGCTGGACGCCATGCATCTGGAATATACGATCGTGTTTATGGAAGCGTCTACGGAAACGATCATCAAGCGGTACAAGGAAACAAGACATCTGCATCCTCTGACCAAAAACGGCGACAGTGTTTCGCAGGCTATCGAAAGAGAACGCAATCTGCTTGCTCCGATCCGCAACCGTGCAAACGTGATCATCGATACCAGCAATCTGTCCACAGGCAAGCTTCGCGGTATGCTGATTGATCTTGTAGAAGGCGGTGCGCGAGAGCGTGCCATGCGCGTCAACGTGATTTCGTTCGGATTCAAATACGGACTTCCGCTGGATGCAGATCTTGTTTTTGATGTCCGGTTCCTGCCGAATCCTTATTATATTCCGGAACTGAAAATGCAGAGCGGACTGGATGACGGTGTTCGGAATTTTGTATTTCAGTATCAGCAGACAAAGGATTTTCTGCAGAAAACGGAAGATCTGCTGGCATTTCTGCTTCCCAACTATGTTGATGAGGGAAAGACAGATCTTGTAATTGCGGTCGGCTGTACCGGCGGACGGCACAGATCCGTATGTATTGCATGTGCGTTGGCAGATTATATTTCGAGAAGAGGCTATGTCACATCTCTCGGTCATCGGGATATGTCCAGAAAGTAAGTAAAAATGGGAATTGAAACGGAAAATGTCCGGCTCTTTCAACCGGGCAGGCGTCAACCGCGAATCGTAGCCATCGGCGGAGGTCACGGACTTTCGTGTATGCTGCGCGGTTTGAAACGCTATACAAAATATATTACCGCCATTGTTACCGTAGCGGATGATGGCGGCGGCAGCGGTATGCTGCGCGAGGATCTCGGTATGCTGCCGCCGGGCGACATTCGCAACTGCATCATGGCGCTTGCGAATACGGAGCCTACCATGCAGCAGCTGATCGGCTACCGGTTTACAGAGGGAAGCCTTTCAGGTCAGAGCTTCGGAAATCTGTTTCTGGCAGCTATGTACGGCATTTCCGGTTCCTTTGATGAAGCGGTACAGCGCATGGGCGATGTTCTTGCCATTACCGGCAGAGTTCTTCCTGTTACAAATCAGAATGTTTATCTGGAAGCGGAATTTGCAGACGGCTCGTCTGTTCTTGGTGAAAGCAAGATCTTTTTTGCAAAGAAGACACGGGACTGCCGCATCCGCCGGGTACGGCTGGTACCGGAGCATCCGAAGGCGCTGGAGGATTCTCTGCAGGCCATCCGGGAGGCAGACATCATTGTGCTCGGCCCCGGAAGTCTTTATACAAGTATTATTCCGAACTTCCTTGTAGACGGAATTACAGACGCCATACGTGCTTCTTCCGCGATCAAGGTGTATATTATGAACATTCTGACGCAGGACGGTGAAACAGATGGATACTCTGCCGCCGATCATGTGCGGGCGATCCTTACGCATGCCGGAGAGGGCGTCATTGATGTGTGTATTGCAAACAAGGAGCCTGTGCCGGAAGAATTTATGGAGCCTTATCGGGCAGAAGGTGTTGATCAGATTCTGGTAAAACCCGGAGAACTTGATGAGTTCGGGATTCGGCTATGCCAGTTTGATATCATGGAACCGGGTCGGTATATCCGCCATGACTCGGATCAGCTGGCGCAGGCGATTCTGAGCGTGTGGCAGGCGTAAAGCGATCATAGCGGCGCAGAAGGAGAAAAGGAATGTCATTTTCATCAAATGTAAAAGCGGAGCTTTGCCGCGACCCTATACAGTATAAGCAGTCTGCGGCTGCTGAAGCCTATGGCATTCTGCTTTTCTGCAATACATTTTCTCCGGGCCTCATTCGGATCATTACCGAAAGCCGGGATCTTGCCGACCGGCTTCCGCGTCTTTTCAAAAAAGCCTTTGCACTCGGCTTTGATACGGAGCCGGAGGAAGGCGAATCGGGCAAGCTTTTGTTTGAAATACTGGATCCGCAGAAAATCGAACGGATTTTTTCTGCCTTCGGAGTGTCCTCAAAAGAGCATGTCACGCTGCATGTCAACTACGGCATTCTGGAAGAGGAGGAAGACAGACTCTGTTTCTTCCGCGGCGCGTTTCTTGCCGGCGGTTCTGTGACCGATCCTGCAAAAAGATACCATCTTGAGCTGACAACCTCGCACTATAAGGTATGCAGGGAAACCTATGCTCTTCTGATGGATACCGGATTTGCACCCAAGGAAGTGCAGCGCAGCGGGAACAGTATTCTCTATTTCAAACAGAGCGATTATATTGAAGATTTTCTGACGGCCATCGGCGCTCCTATTTCCGCCATGGGCGTTATGGAGGCGAAGGTTGAAAAAGATCTTCGCAACGATGTGAACCGACGGGTAAACTGCGAAACAGCAAATTTGGACAAAGCGGTTGACGCATCCATGGAGCAGACCGCTGCCATCAAAAACCTGCAGAGCCGTGGCTTGCTGGACACGCTTTCTCCGAAGCTGCAGCAGATGGCGCAGCTTCGTCTGGACAATCCGGAAGCCACGCTGACTGAGCTTGCGGAGATGCTTGATCCGCCTCTTTCTAAATCCGCTATAAACCACCGTCTGCGAAAGCTTGTGGAGCTGTCAAAGAGCTAACACCCGATTTTCACGCAAAGGAGAGCCTGCCATGGGATTTGTTCATCTGCATGTGCATACGGAATACAGTCTGCTGGACGGCGCCTGCCGGATCGGCAGGATCATGGACAGAGTCAAAGAGCTGGGGCAGAATGCCGTTGCCATCACAGACCATGGCAATATGTACGGCGTTATTGACTTTTATAAAGCGGCGAAGGCGGCAGGCGTCAAGCCCGTCATCGGCTGTGAGGTGTACGTTGCGCCGAGAACCCGTTTTGATAAGGTGCATGCCTATGACCGTGAAGCAAACCATCTGGTTCTTCTTTGCGAAAATGAGACTGGATACCGCAACCTCAGCTATATGGTTTCTCTCGGATATACAGAGGGCTTCTATAACCGTCCCCGTGTGGATATGGAGCTTCTTCGCAAGCACCATGAAGGGCTGATTGCGCTTTCCGCGTGTCTTGCCGGTAAGATTCCGCAGCAGCTGATGGAAAATGATTATGACGGCGCAAAGAAAACTGCGCTGGAATATGCGGAGATTTTCGGAGAAGGGAACTTCTTCCTCGAACTGCAGGATCACGGCATCGCGCAGCAGCTTTCCGTCAATCAGTCTGTACGCCGTCTTGCGCGGGAAACTGGTCTGCCGTTGGTCGTGACCAACGATGCGCACTATCTGCGCCGGGAAGACAGCCGGATGCAGGATGTTTTGATGTGCATTCAGATGGGCAAGACAGTCGATGATCCCAACCGTCTGAAGTTTGAAACCGATGAGTTTTATCTTAAATCCGAAGATGAACTGCGCGAGCGCTTCCCGGATCTGGAAGAAGCCTTTGAAAATACTGTAAAAATTGCAGAACGCTGCAATGTCGAGTTTGAATTCGGCCATTATCATTTGCCGGAATTCAAGCTGCCGGAGGGCTATGATTCGCTATCCTATCTGAAGAAGCTCTGTGAGGAAGGCTTTACGGAGCTTTACGGCACCGAGCATCCGGAATATCACAAGCAGCTGGAATATGAGATCGACATGATCGAGAAGATGGGCTTTACGGATTATTTCCTCATCGTGTCGGATTTCGTGCGCTTTGCCAAGTCTGCGGGCATCCCCGTAGGCCCCGGCAGAGGCAGTGCCGCCGGCTCCATGGTCACTTATACCCTGCACATTACGGATATTGATCCGTTAAAGTACGGCCTATTCTTTGAACGATTCCTCAACCCGGAACGCGTTACCATGCCGGATATTGATATGGACTTCGGCGATACAAGAAGAGCCGAGGTTGTGGATTATGTCCGCAGAAAATACGGTGAGGATCATGTGGCGCAGATCGTGACCTTCGGTACCATGGCGGCAAGAGGCGCCATCCGTGATGTCGGCCGTGCCCTCAATTTCTCCTTTGCAGAAACCGATGTTGTTGCAAAGCTGGTTCCCACCACGCTGCATATCACGCTGGACGATGCGCTGAAGGTTTCTCCGCAGTTAAAAGAAATGTACGATGCGGATGAAAGAGTCCGGGAGCTGATCGACACCGCCCGCGGCATCGAGGGTATGCCGCGCAATACCTCTACGCATGCGGCAGGCGTTGTTATTACAAGGCTTCCGGTTTACGACTATGTCCCGCTCGCTACGAACGATGACACGATCGTCACCGAATACACCATGACCACGCTGGAAGAGCTTGGCCTTTTGAAGATGGACTTCCTCGGTCTTCGCAATATTACGGTCATCGACGATGCTATCCAGGAAATCAGAAAGACGGATCCCGATTTTTCCATGGCCCGCGTGACGGATAATGATCCGAAGGTCATGCAGATGTTGACGGACGGCAGAACCTCCGGCGTGTTTCAGATGGAATCTGCGGGCATGACAAATGTCTGCACGGGTCTGAAACCGCAGTCGATCGAAGATCTTTCCATCATCGTTGCGGCCTACCGTCCCGGCCCCATGGATTCCATCCCGCGGCTCATCGCCTGCAAGGCGGATCCTTCGCTGGTCAAGTATAAGCATCCGGCGCTGGAACCGATCCTTTCCGTCACCTATGGCTGTATCCTATATCAGGAGCAGGTTATTGAGATCTTCCGCAAGCTCGGCGGTTACAGTCTCGGGCAGGCGGACATGGTGCGTCGCGCCATGTCCAAGAAGAAGGTCAAGGACATCGAAAAAGAACGCGGATCGTTCCTGCACGGTGATCCCGCCCGCGGGATTTCCGGCTGTGAGGCGAACGGAATTCCGCTCGATGTGGCAGAGTCCATCTACAACGAGATGTATGACTTTGCAAACTATGCTTTTAACAAGGCACACTCCGTCTGCTATGCAGTCATTGCCTATCAGACGGCATGGTTCAAATACTATTATCCGCGCGAGTATATGGCGGCGCTGATGACCTCCGTACTGGATTCTTCTGGCAAAATTTCGGATTATATATCCGAGTGCAAAGCCATGGGCATTGCTGTTCTGCCGCCGGATATCAACGAATCCAACGATAATTTCACCGTTGTTTCCGAAGGCATCCGTTTTGGCATGGCGGCTATCAAGAATATTGGCCGCAGCTTCATTCAGAAGCTCATGCAGGAGCGTGCGCAGGGCGGGCTCTTCCGGGATCTGGAAGACTTCTGCACAAGAATGTTCGGTACCGACCTCAACAAGCGTGCGCTGGAAAACCTCATCAAATGCGGAGCCTGTGACTGCTTCGGACTGAGGCGGTCTCAGCTTCTTGCGGTCTTTGAGACCGTGATGGATTCCGTCGCCGCAGGCAAAAGAAAGAATATCGACGGTCAGATGGGCATGTTTGATCTGATTACCGAGGAACCGGAAGCTGTGGTATCTGCCATCCGGATTCCGGATATTCCGGAGCTTTCCGCCTCGGAGCGCATGGCCTATGAACGCGAAACTACGGGATTGTATCTTTCCGGTCATCCCATGGACGCCTACCGCGCGCAGCTTCGGCACGCGGATGTTGTTCCGATCAGCCATATTTTTGAAAGCTTTGCAGAGCATGATGAGCAGTTCCGTGACGAACAGATCGTCAATATTGCCGGTATCGTACAGGCTGTCAAGATGAAAACCACGAAGAATAATTCCATGATGGCATATGTGGCACTTGAGGATGACACCGGAAGTATGGAGCTGATCACATTTTCTTCGGCGCTTGGTCAGTACGGAAGTCTTCTTCATGACGGTGCCGCCGTGGTTGTGAACGGCCGTATTTCCGTCCGGGACGAAAAGGATCCGCAGATGATCGTCAACCGTGTGAGAAATATTTCGGATTATCAGGACGAAAGCGTGGTTTCTTCCGAAAAGCAGGAGAGTCTGCAGGGGAAAACGCTCTATCTTCGTATTGAGAAATCCGATCAGAGCGGTGCGCATAAGGTTTTGCCGATTCTGCGTATGTTCCCGGGCAGGGTCAGAACAGTGATCGTTTATGCAGATACCGGTGCAAAACTTGGCGGCAGCTGCAATCCGGAAAAAATCATGCTCGAGGAGCTGCGTCAGCTTCTGGGAACACAAAACGTTGTGCTTCGCTGAGAAATTTTATAACAAATGGCTACACATCTGTAACAAAATATGTTATAATTTATAGGATATATTTCATGAGTCCGAAGCGAAAGGAGGCTGGCGGGATGAAGAAAAAAATGTTTCTGTGTCTGTTTGCGCTCCTGCTGGCAGTTCTTCTGAGCGGATGCATGATCAAGACCGTCGATGAACTGTATGCGCTTCCAAGACATTCCGACGAATATAACAATCTGCAGGCATCCATCGATCGTGTCATGACGCAGACAACAAATTACAGCGCACCCGTTTCCGGTGTGAACCAGCAGTCCGTACAGCTGGCAGATCTCGATGGAGACAGTGAAGATGAAGCGATCGTTTTCCTGAAAAACTCCAATGAGAAACCGCTCCAGGTCTGTATTTTTGACCGTGAAGGCGGCGAGTATAAGAATGTTGCCGTAATTGAGGGCAGCGGCTCGGCATTTGCCAGCTGCGAATATGTACAGCTGGATGAAACCCCAGGTGTTGAGATAATCCTTTGCCTGCAGCTTTCCGATTCCGTGTCCCAGTCCATGAGTGTCTATTCTCTGCATGACGGACATGTTGTGGAACTGATGTCGGCACCGTATTCCGAATACACGACAACGGATCTTGATGGCGACGGACAGAAGGATATTTTCCTGCTGCGTTTTGACGCAGAGCAGAGAAACCGTGTTGCTGAGCTGTACCGCTGCCATGAAGGCCTGCTTGAGAGAGAACCGGAAGCCATGCTTTCTTCCGGCGTTCAGTCGGTCAGGCGCATCATTTCCGGAAATCTGACATTGAATGTTCCGGCAGTCTTTGTTTCAGGAAACTCTGAGGATGATGCGATCATTACCGATGTGTTTGCGTTCAGCGGCGGCAGTTTCCGGAATGTGACAGCATCCGGCGATTTCAGCATGCAGACTGTGCGCAGCTATTTTGTCTATGCATCCGATATCGATTTTGACGGCCTGATTGAGTTGCCTGAGCTGATCACGGTTCCCGGTTCAGATGATTCCGGTGATGTTTATTCGCTGATCCGGTGGTATAACCTTGATCTGAAGGGCAGCAAGACAGTAAAAATGACCACTTATCATCGTTTTTCTGCCGGGTGGTATCTTGTGCTGCCGGATGAATGGGAGAATCAGATCACCATTTCCCGCAGCGAGGAAGTATCCGGTGTGCGAGGTTTTGTATTCAGCCGTTGGAAGGGCACTGAACCCGCAGAGCCGATCTTTACGGTCTATGCCTTTTCCGGAGATGACCGGAATCAACTTGCAACAATGGACGGGCGGTTCATTCTTTCCGAAAAAGGTGAGATCACCTATGCAGCAGAGCTGGGCAGCTGTGCATGGGCAAGGGAACTGACGCAGCAGCATCTGAAGCAGATGTTCAATTATATCCATGTTGACTGGAATTCGGGCGAGACCTGATTTCAGTAAGAAGTCGAAAATACCATTGAAACCTCAAAAAATCAGTACGAGGAGCAAATGTAATGAAAAAAGTTTTGATTCTGGAAGATGAAGTCAGTATCCGCAGTTTTGTGGTGATCAATCTGAAACGGGCAGGCTATGAAGTTGTTGAGGCAGGCGCAGGTATGGAGGCGCTGGAGAAGCTGAAGGAAAATCCGGATGTCGGCGTTGCAATCCTTGACATCATGCTTCCGGATATTGACGGCTTTGAGGTCTGCCGCAATATCCGTGCAACGGATAAGCGAATCGGCATCATCATGCTGACGGCCAGAAGTCAGGAGATGGACAAAATCACGGGTCTCATGACCGGCGCCGATGACTATATGACAAAGCCCTTCAGCCCGGCGGAGCTGACGGCCCGCATTGATGCGCTTTATCGCCGCATCTCGTCTGACGGCGGCGGAGATTCCATTGAATTGTCACAGGGTCCGTTTGTGCTGAATACCCGGAACCGCACCCTTGACAAAGAGGGCAGACGCATCAAGCTGACGCAGGTTGAATACGCCATTATGCGTCTTTTCATGCAGAATCCCGGCAGAGCGCTGTCGCGCGAGGATATTCTGACCTCCGTATGGGGTCGTGACTATGACGGCGAACTGAAGATCGTGGATGTCAATATCCGCCGCCTGAGAATCAAGATTGAAGACGATACCGCAAATCCCTCCTATATCACAACGGTTTGGGGCTTCGGTTATAAATGGGGCGCATAAAGATCAAAGAGCCAAAGTGAGGTGACCCCGCTTGTCCAAGCGCAAAAAGCTTGCCGGCCTTGAAAAGCGGTGGCTTGTCAATAATGTCAGCATCATGATTGTGCTGGCGGCAGTTTTGGTAGCTGCTGTGACAGTAAGCATGGCTGCATATTACTATTCAAATCTCCGCTCCGGTCTGGAGGCAAAGGCCAAGACCACCACGGATTTTTTCGGAAATTACATTTCACAGAGCTATAACGAATATTATCAATCCTGCATAAAATTTGCACAGACCTTTGAGCAGAAGGATTCATTGGAACTGCAGTTTATTTCTGCTTCCGGAAAACTGGTAGCTTCTTCTTACGGACAGTGGGCCGGCAAGGCGCCTGCGACCGAAGATATTTCAAATGCAATCAGCAGCCAGCAGCTCGCGCATTTTATGGGAAAAAATCCCTCGACGGGGGAGCGCATTCTTGCGGTCTCCAGCCCTATGATTTACAGTAACGGAGAAGTTATCGGCGTTCTTCGTTATGTGACCAGCCTTCGTAATGCAGACCGGCAGGTGCTGCTGATTGCGGTGATTGCGATTGCGGTCGGACTTCTGTTCATTGCTTTCATGCTTTTCACCAGCAGTTTTTTCATTCGTTCCATCATTGAGCCTGTCACGCAGATCACGGCAACGGCAAAGCGCATTGCCGCCGGTTCCTACGGCGTACAGATTCAAAAGCAGTTTGACGATGAAATCGGCGAGCTGGCAGACACCATCAATGATATGTCGGTCAAGATCGGCCAGTCGGAAAAAACGCAGGCGGAGTTCATTTCGTCCGTTTCGCATGAATTGCGTACGCCGCTGACGGCAATTTCCGGCTGGGGCGAGACGATCATGAGTTCTGAGGATCTTTCTGCCGAGACCCGTCGCGGCATGCTCATCATTTTGCGTGAAGCAAAACGGCTGACCGGCATGGTTGAGGAGCTGCTTGAGTTTACACGCATGCAGGACGGCAGATTCACGCTGAATGTAGAAGATGCGGATCTTCTGGCGGAATTTGAAGATACCGTATTTATGTATGGCAGCCGATTGAAGCAGGAGGGCATTGAACTGCAGTATGATCCCTGCGAGGATGAGATCCCGGAGATCCCCTGCGATGTTGCCCGTATGAGGCAGGTATTCTTGAATATTCTCGACAATGCTGCCAAACACGGCGGCGACGGAAAGCGGATTGATGCTTCTATCGCACACGAGGATCAGGCAATTGTCGTTCGTATCCGGGACTATGGGCCCGGAATCCCGGAAGAAGAACTTCCACACGTAAAAATGAAATTCTACAAGGGCAGCTCCAAGGCACGCGGCAGCGGTATCGGACTTGCCGTCTGCGAAGAGATCGTTACGATGCACAACGGCACCCTGACGCTTCAAAACGCAGAGGGCGGCGGAACCCTTGTGACCATATCCATCCCGACCGGAGAAGAATAGAGGAAGAAATTATGCCGGAATGCAAACAGCCTGCTTGTCAGGAAAAATTCAAAACCATGATCGGCGGACAAGCCGTCATTGAAGGCGTTATGATGCAGGGCCCGGAAAAAAGGGCCGTTGTCATCCGCAATCAGCAGGGCGAGCTTGTTGAAAAAACAGAACCGCTCAAAAAGAAAACAGGCATCCTGACCTGGCCCTTGATCCGCGGTGTGGTCAATTTTGCCGGCTCTATGTCGGGCGGCGTGCGTACGTTGATGTATTCTGCGGAGTTCTTCCCCGAGGAAGAGGAGGAACCTTCCAAATTTGAAAAATGGCTGAAAAAGAAGCTGCCGTCCGAGGCTTTTGAGAAGGCTGTCATTACGCTGGCTGTGATTCTCGGTGTCGGTCTGTCGGTTGGTCTTTTCTTTGTTCTGCCGATTCTGATCGGTGACGGACTCGAAGCGCTGCTGCATTTCTCCGTTGTGGCAAAGAATCTGATTGAGGGTGTTGTCCGCGTCGTCATTTTCCTTGCGTATATGGCGCTTGTTTCGCAGATGAAGGACATGA
This sequence comes from Oscillospiraceae bacterium, assembly GCA_016296635.1. Lineage (GTDB taxonomy): Bacteria > Bacillota > Clostridia > Oscillospirales > Oscillospiraceae > CAG-170. The sequence goes on along the minus strand of JAEDIZ010000018.1, from coordinate 1,812 downwards.
AGCGCGTGTTTTCCTATCACGGCGCGGAGCATAAAACTATCCGCTGTTACGAGGCAAAGCTGCCTCTGACGGTGGAAAACGCCCGCTCCATGACAAGACTCCATCCGCGCTGCGGCACGAGTTTTCTGTTCGTGGTCATGATCATTTCCATCGTCCTTTTTACGGTTGCAAATACGCTGCTTCTGAAAATCGATGCGATTGCTGCTCTGCGGGAAAACACCCGAGTGGTGTATAATCTTCTGATGATGATATTCAAGATCGTCATCATGCTGCCGGTCGTTGTATCTGTCAGTTATGAATGCAACCGTTTTGTCGGCAGACACGACAACTGGTTTACCAGAGCACTTTCTGCGCCCGGCATGTGGCTGCAGAACTTTACGACCAGAGAACCGGATGATTCCATGCTAGAGGTTGCCATCCGCTCGCTGGAGCTTGTGCTTCCGGAAAAGGAAGGCACGGACAAATGGTAAAAACCTACGGTGAGCTTTATCTTTCCGCACGCCGGGCGCTGATGGAAACCGAAGGGGACAACGCGGCGCAGTCTGCAAGAGAGGTTCTGGCGTATGTTTCCGGCAAGTCTACGGCGTCAGTGATTGTCGATCGGGATCTGTACGCATCGGAGCAGATTGAAAAGAAGCTGAATGACTGTCTTGCACGGATGATTGCAGGGGAGCCGCTTGCCTATATTCTTGGCCAGTGGAGCTTTTACGGCATGGATCTGACGGTAACGCCGGACGTGCTGATTCCGCGTGATGATACGATGGCGGTGACGGATCTTGCGATCGCTGCGCTGCGGAATATGCCTGCTCCGCAGCGTGTGCTGGATCTTTGCACGGGTTCCGGCTGTATCGGCCTTGCCATTGCACATCAGATTTCTACCGCTCGCGTTACGCTGGCGGATATTTCGCAGGCTGCCCTGAAGGTAGCCAAGAAGAATCTGTCTGATCTGAAGCTGACCGGACGTGTTACGACATTTGAAGTGGATGTACGGCAGGAGGCTCCGAAATTTCTGGGGCAGTTTGACCTGATCGTATCCAATCCGCCCTATGTGACCAGACAGGAAATGCAGGAGCTGGAACCGTCTGTTCGGTTTTATGAACCGCATCTGGCGTTGGACGGCGGCGAAGACGGTCTTGATTTTTACCGTGATATTCTGCAGAATTATTCGCAGTCGCTGAAGCCCGGCGGAAAGCTCTGCTTCGAATTCGGCCTGTCGCAGCATATGGCAGTCGGAGCGCTTTTAGCCGAGTCCGGTTTTACAAACATTCAGTTTGCGAAGGACTACCGGAGTGTGATTCGTGCGGTCATTGCAGAAAAATAAAACAAATGTTTGATTTATTGAAAATAATGTGATATCCTGTATTTGTAATTCACAAAGAAAGGTACCGTGACAGTATGGAAAAGAAAAAGACAGCGGCAGAACCCTCTGTAAACAACGAGAAGAAGCAGGCTTTGGAAACGGCAATCAAGCAGATTGAAAAGAATTTTGGCAAGGGCGCAGTCATGCGTCTGGGTGACAAACCCGAAATGAGCGTGGACGCAATTCCCACCGGCTCCTTGGCTTTGGATGCCGCACTCGGCATCGGCGGCGTTCCGAAGGGACGCATCATTGAGATCTACGGCCCGGAGTCTTCCGGTAAAACCACACTTGCGCTGCATATTGTTGCGCAGGCACAGAAGCGCGGCGGCGAGGTCGCGTTTGTTGATGCAGAGCATGCCCTCGATCCTGACTATGCAGCACGGATCGGCGTGGATATCGACTCCATGCTGGTTTCTCAGCAGGATACCGGCGAGCAGGCGCTGGAAATTACG
>JAEDIZ010000130.1 GCA_016296635.1 Oscillospiraceae bacterium | reverse complement strand
AGGCATCCCCACACCGGGAGAATACAAGAACGCTCATGGAAACCATACGCACGATGTTTCCCGCGCTCATGGGATATGGTCGGCATCAACCGTCCTCCGCACTCTGGACGACGAGCGATATATCGGCACTTACATCATCGGGAAGAAAGCCGTTACCGAAGTGGGCGGCTCAAGGGTAAAGACCAAGGACAGGGACAAATGGTTCATTATTCCTGACCATCATCCCGCGCTTGTGGATAAGGAGACCTTTGAAAAAGCAGGATCAAAAATAACCCGGTTTTCTCAGCCCCACAAACAGAAACGGGAATATCCGCTCCGAGGCAAAGTGTTCTGCGGAAACTGCGCTCATGCGCTCTCCCGGATACCGAAGAAAACGCCTGTTTTTGTCTGCCGTCATTCACAGGCAGATGAAAGCTACGCCTGCTACAATCTCTCCATCACAGCCGATGAGCTGGAAGAAGCGGTGTTCACAACGCTGAAAACGCACCTTGCCGTGTTTGCAAACAGCGACGCGGACGGTTCAAAGCCTGTCATGTTCGTTGCTGAAAAAGCTGCTTATGAACAGCAGATCGAAGCCCTGCAAAAAGAAAAGCAGTCCCTCTTTGAGCGTTTCGTCATGGACGAAATCAGCGAGGAACTGTTCAAGTCAGAAAAGAAGCTCTGCGACGATCAACTTCTGAAAGCGAAAAATGCCTATGCCGCAATCACGGCTTTGGCAACTCAACAGCAGGAAGAAAAGGAACAGAACAGCAGCCGTCAGGCGGCGGCAAATACCGTTCTGAACGCTGATACTCTGACACCGGAGATTATCGACCTGCTCATTGACCGCGTAACTGTATTCCCCGATAAGCGCATCGAGATCACATACAAAATCCAAGATTTCAATGTGTAGGGGAAAATAAAATTTTTTGTCGTGTGCTTGACATACGGGTGCCGCAAGTCGTGAAATCTCAGATGCTCCAGTCCTGCATCCTTCAGAATTTTCTTGTGGATGTTCACGGCTGAGTCTGGATGATACATTTCACCTGTCTTGGGTGATGGGAACATCCAAGGATTGCTGGGGTGTTTCTGGTGTTCTGCGATCAGCAGCTCGACAGCGTCCTGCGGAATCGAGATTTTGCGGATAGAGTTTTCCGTTTTCGGACGTGTGATGTCGGGTTCGCCTGCATTGTTTCGCCCTGCCTGTTTGCTGACAGAGATGGTCTTATTTTCGATGTCCAAGTCCGACCATTGGAGCGCCACCAATTCGCCTTTGCGCAGTCCGCTGATGAGCTCCAGATAGAACATCGGCAGGACGCCACGCTGGTCGGCGGCTGTCAAATAGGACTTGATTTGCTCTGGCGGCAGGATTTTCATTTCGTGCTTCGGAATTTTCGGCGGTACGCAGTCGTCCGCTGGATTTCTGACAATCAGGCGTTCTTTCACTGCCTGGTCGAGCGCATTGTGCAGCATTGTGTGGATGCCGCGGATCGTGGAATCACTCAGCCCCGGCTGCTTTCCCTTCTGCGCTTCGCGGAGCCGTCCGTGTTCCCGCAAGTCCTTGTACAACCCTTGCAAATCGCGTCCGGTCAGCTTTTTCAGCGGAATGTCCCCAATGCGCGGCGCGATGTGCAGTTCAATCCCACGTCGATAGTATTCAGCAGTTGAGAACCGCAGGTGTGGCTTTGCATATAGCTCATACCACGTTTGCAGCCATGTGCCGAGCGTGTACTCGTCTGCTCTCCGTACATCGACGCTTTCCGCTTCCGCGACCGCCTTCGCCAGCTTTTCTTTGACCTCTGCCTGCGTCTTTCCAAGGACGCTTTTGGTGATCCGTTTTCCGGTCTTTTCGTCATAACCGACCGTATACCGCCCCTCCCAGCGCCCGTCTTTCCGCTTTCGGATGTTCCCTTCCCCGTTTGCCCGTTTCTTCGCCATGTCTGTGCCTCCTTCGCTTTGGTTGCACAAACAACTACCACAGAACCGGCACAAAGTCTACTGATTTTTTCGAAAGATCGGAATATTTTTAGCCAGATTTGTACACGACAAAAATCCCTATTCTTTGTTTACTGTGGCGCAGTTTTTGCGCTGCTGGCTTCCTTTTACTGGTTCTGATTTTCTACCTTGCATGATCCATTGGTTTGTGTAAAACGACAAACATACTGTTCTATCCAGTTGAAATATATAAAAATGTGACATATAATAGGAACAATACTGGAAATGGAATCGAGGAGGACGTCATGGCACATATTGCAGATATTATCAAATATGAGGGTGATGGCACTGCCTTCGTTTGGAAGCACCCTTGTGAGGATTTTAACAGCTACTCGCAGCTCATTGTCCATGAGACGCAGGAGGCTGTACTTTTTTTGAACGGGCAGGCGCTCGACTCGTTTGGTCCCGGGCGGCACACGCTGGAAACGCAGAATACGCCGCTGCTGAGTAGCTTTCTGAAGCGCACGACGAACAGTAAAACGCCGTTTCACTGCGAAGTCTACTTTATCAATAAGACCGAACAGATGGCGATCCGCTGGGGAACTGACAGTCAGGCGCAGTTCCTTGAGCCAACCTACCATTTTCCGCTCAGCCTTGGAGCCAGCGGCGAAATGAGCCTGCGGGTACGGGACGCCCGGCGGCTTTTGCTCCGACTGGTTGGGACAGTGCCTGTGTTGGACCAGCAGACACTCGCTGCCTACTTCCGCGCGTTTCTGATGGCGCGGGTCAAGACCTATATCGCTCAGTTCATGCAGGCAAATACGGTCAGCATTTTTGAGCTCGACGCGCATATGCTGGATTTCTCTCAGGCTCTACAGCAGCAGCTCGCGCCTGACTTCGCGGATTACGGCGTGGAGCTTGTGCGTTTCTTCGTGACAAATCTTGCACGCCCAGACGGCGATGCGCAGTATGAAAAATTCAAGGAGCTACATTTCCGCAAATATGCCGACATTGCCGAGGCACAGCTGCGCCAGCAGACCGATCTCATTCAGGCGCAAACCGAAGCGCAGAAAACGCTCATCGCTTCGCAGGCGATTGCACAGAAGCGCGTACAGGAGGGCTACACCTACCAGCAGGAACGCAGCTTCGATGTGGCGCAGGACGCAGCAAAAAACGCGGGCGCGGGCGGACTGACCGGGCTTGGCATTGGCATCGGCGCAATGGCAGGAGTCGGCGGCAGCGTCGGCGGTCTTGTCGGAAACACGGTCAGTGATGCGCTGCGAGGCACGGTGCAGCCGCCGGAGACGGACGTTTTCTGCGATAATTGCGGTGCAAGGCTTCCACAGGGCGCAACATTCTGCGATAACTGCGGACATGCCGTTCCGCACAACAAAAACATCTGTGCAAAATGCGGTTATCGATTTACACGAGACGGAAAATTCTGCCCGAAATGCGGTGCGGAGAGGGAGGACTAAGCGATGCGGACAAGAAAGTGGCTGGTTATCATTCTGGTGCTTCTGACGGTGGCGTACTGCGGCATTGCCGCTACGGTGTACGACCGCTCGGCGAGCATTACCGTCTTTTGCTTTGCGGATACGCCTGCCCTCAGCTGGGCAAAGCGTCACGGCGCGGCGGTTTCACTTCTCGGAAACTCCGAAAAGGCGCGTTCGAACGCGCTGGAGACCTTTACATACACGCTCGAAGGCAGCGAGTGTACCATCACCGGCTATGAAGGCGCAAGCGCCCGACTGGTCATCCCTGAGAAAATTGACGGCCATCGCGTGAAGGCTGTGGCGGAGCGTGCGTTTGACGGGTGCGACAGCTTACAGGAAATTGTGCTGCCCAAAACGCTACAGGAATTTTCGCCGCTGCATACAACGCAATATGCGCTGCTTGTCTACGCTGGTTCTCCGGCAGAGCAGGCACTGAAGCAGGCGGTTTCTGCTAAGGAACAGGCGGAAGCCTTAAAGGAGGCTGCCGAAAAAGCACCCACGGCACTGGAAGAGGCACAGCAGGATGCGGCGAAGCTTGAAACGGAGGCTTCTCAGGCGGAAACCGAATTGCGCGCTGCGCAGGAGAACGCTGCCGCGGAGCAGGAGGAAACCTCCAGCGCGCAGACGCAGATTGACGCTTTGCAGAAGACCACCAAGGAAAAACGAGAACAGGCGGACGCAGCCGCAAAGAAAGCGGAGGATGCGCAGAAAGAAAAAGACCGTCTGGAACAGGAGCTGCGCGAGACACCGCAGGAATCTTTCACGGTTTGCAGCTATTCCTATCTTTCCGATTCCGAGCCCGTGAATTTTGACAATACGGACATTCCATTTACGTATAGTGCGCTCGATGGCGGTGTGACGCTCGTCTCCTACACCGGAAGCAGTGCGGACATTGTTGTTCCCGAGACCATCAACGGGCTTCCGGTTACGACGGTTGCCTTCCCTGTATCGGAGCAGACACGCTCAATTCTTCTGCCGCCGTCTGTCACCCAAATTACGTCGAACCTGACCCAGCCGCGCTATGACGCGGCCTTCTGGCTGAACCTGACGCTGGTCGTATTCGGTCTGGCGCTTGCGCTTGGAATGATGCAGATTGCAGAAAAACGCGGAACCGGCCTAGATGCACGGTTCTTGGGGCTGCCACTTATCTATTCCGGCGTCAAGTATTTTGCGCTGCTACTTTTGTGGGCGGCGGTCTGCCTTGCGTTCGGATGGACGGTGATGCTGCAAAACGCAGTTGGACTGGGACTTGTCGCACTTGGCGTTGTTGAGTGTATATTGACGCTGCACGCGGCAGAACGTGCGGAGCAGGTCGGTGCGCAAATTCAGGAAAAGACTGCGTTCATGCAGGACTGCCGCAAAAAAGCCGCGGCTTTGCAGGCGCGCGCTGGAACACAGCCGATGAAGGATGTTTGCGCGCGTGTTTCGGAGGCGCTCCGCTATTGCGACCCCGTTTCTGGCGCAGAATTGGACAGCGTGGAAGCAGATATGTCCGCCGCACTGCACAGGCTCTCCCGCGCGGTCGATACCGGGGATGAGGCAGAGGCGGAAAAGCAGGCGGAGACAATTTTGCGTCTGCTGGATGAGCGCGCGGCGCTGCAAATGCGTACAAAGTGAGTTTCTGAAAAGTGGGGGTATTATGCCTGTTTTGAGATGTAAAATGTGCGGCGGGACGATGGAGATCGACGCGAAGCAATCAGTTGCCGTCTGCCAATACTGCGGAACGCGGCAGACGCTGCCGCGGCTGGACAGTGAGCGGATTGCCGGGCTTTACGAGCGCGCGGAGCTGCTGCGCCGGGGGAATGACTTTGACAAGGCGGCGGCTGTTTATGAGCAGATCGTTTCGCTTGCGCCGAACGATGCAGAGGCGTATTGGTCGCTCGTTCTGTGCCGCTATGGAATTGAATACGTTGAAGACCCGGCAAGCCATAAGCGCGTGCCGACGATCAACCGTGTGCAATTTGGCTCGATTCTGGAGGACACAGACTACCTTTCTGCGCTCCGGAACGCCGATGATGAGCAGAAGTCTGTTTACATCGCGGAAGCAAAAGCGATTGAAGCCATTCAAAAGGGATACCTGGCGATTTCCGAGCGGGAAAAGCCGTTTGACGTATTTATTTGCT
>JAEDIZ010000129.1 GCA_016296635.1 Oscillospiraceae bacterium | reverse complement strand
ACGAGGACGAAGCTGGCGTGAAGTGGGAAGATCTGCCCGAGGATTTCGCCTGTGAACTGTGCGGCGTGGGCAAGGACGAGTTCAGCCCCGAGGAGTAAGTGCCATGAAGATTCGGATTAACAAAGATGTTGTGGAGTTCACTCCCGAGCACGCTGCGGAAGCTGCCGAACTGGAAGCCCTGTGGGTGAAGATGGGCAACTGCGTCGGCGGGAACAAGGCCCTGTCCCCCATCGGCGCATATGTCCCCAGTGAGAACAAGACTGCCGTGTTCCATATCGACGGTCTGTCCGAGCAGGAAGCCAAGGAAGTGCCCGTGATTCGCGCTCCCTACGACACCGACGTTTACTGCGTCACCTGCAACAAGACCCTGCACGTCAAGGCTGGTGAACCCATCCCCTTCTGCTGTGGCAGACTGATGGAGATTCTGGACTAAGCGAATACATCATTGAGGAAGCGGAAAACCGCTTCCTCTTTTTTGCGTCCATTCTTTGCAAAATAAAGAAAAGGGGCACTTAACGCCCCTCTAGTCTGTTACTTTGTTCTTCCTAAGTGTCTCCTTTGTAGCTATCAGAACGTCCGACAAGATTTTTGTTTCCGTTTGGTCACAATCTGCAACAAGGTCGGAGAGCCAGCTACTCAGCAATGGTTTTGCGGTGGTTGTTTCTCGGCATAGCAATTCGTCAGCCGAACACCCCAAAGCGTTCAGAATTGAAATAAAGACTTCAAAACTGGGGACAGTAGATCCCGACTCGATATGGCTCATGTGAGAAGGCCCAATTCCGACAAGTTCGGACAGCCGTTCTTGGGTGAGGCCTTGCTCCACTCGCTTCTGTTTAATTCTTTGACCGATGTCTTTGTAGTCGATTGCCATAAGCTGCTCACCCTTCTGTATTTTGTTTGTACAGTTGTATTGTAAATACAGAACTATAATGTTAAAATGACATGATAGTACAGATGTGCTATTTGCACAGAACGAGGGTGAATGAATGAAAACATGCTTCCTTTTTGGTCATGCTGATTGCCCTGAGGATATTAGTCACGGCAAGGCTCTGAAGGGTCTGCTGGAGAGATATTTCGGCTGATAGAATCCTTATAAATCAAGGCTTTCCAAGAGGAGAGGGAGATATCCTTCTCCTCTTTTTTGTTTTCTTGTGTCCTTCGGATGTCCCGCTGTTTTTCAGCAGTTCCAAAAGCAAGAAAATCTGTCCCTGTTTCTTCGTTGCTTCACCGTTGTTTCTCCTTTCCGGCGGCTTCTTTACAGCCGGAAAACAGTATGATATGATGGACTAAGACAGAGAAAGTGGGGGCCTGCAGATGAATCGTGCTTTGAAGAAATCTGACTCGGATACGGATTTTCTGCGTATTGCTGCATCGTTTTTCGTCGTCCTGCTTCACGCGACCGGCACGGACAGCCGCGGCTGTCTGATCGTCAACTGCATTTGCCGGTTTTCTGTGCCGGTCTTTGTCCTTATCACCGGACGTTATCTTCTTCTCAGGGAAAAGGCATGGCAGTCTTACGTGCAAAAGGGTCTGCGGTTCGTGGGATTGGCCGTCTTCTGGGCCGCTGTCTACTCTCTCTACTACCTGCTGGTCGGAGAAAAGTCCGTCAAGTCTTTCCCCGTATATGTACTGACGGAGCCCGTGCACCTCTGGTATCTGTGGATGGCAGCAGGGCTGTATCTGCTGGCTCCGATGCTCTCCGCTTTTGCCCGCTCCGCATCAAAAAGCACATATCTTTATGCACTGGTTGTTACCGCGCTGCTCGGCTCCATTATTACGATACTGCTGCGTTCGGAGCGGTTTTCTCTGGTGGCGGAGATCATGGAGCGGACGAAACTGCCCACGCAGACCGGCTTTCTTTTCCTCGTGCTGTTGGGAGATTATCTGCAGCGGTTCCGGCCAAAGGTGCCGACCCGGATCTGGGTGCTGCTGTTTCTGCTGGGTACCGGGTTTACTGTGGGCGGAACACTGTTTCTTTCCCGCGGCACAGACTATAATCTGACACTTCTGAGTTTTTTCTCGCCCGGCGCTATCCTGGCAGGCGTCGGCTTCTTCGGCGCGGTCTGCGCTCTATTTTCCGGGAAAACGCTTTCCCCGCACGCGGTTTCCGCTTTGCGCGGAGCGGCGAGCCTTTGCCTCGGGATCTATCTGATCCACCCGCTCTTCTTTGATCTGCTGCGTAGATTCGTACCATACCCGGCCGTTTTCCCGGGACTGGTCTGGGCCGTCTGTAAGGCCGTCATCGTCTACTTTCTCTCTGCGCTCGTCTGTTTCCTGCTGCGAAAGATCCCGGGGGTACGCAGGCTGCTCTGATTCCCCGCTTCTTTTCCGTATCTCTCCAAATTTTTCTTGTATTTCCCGCACCTGCGCGTTATACCTTTTATAAAGTAAATACTTATAAAAGGAGAGACCCCTATGAAAAAGTTTATCTCTGAGTTCATCGGCACAGCCGTTCTGGTCATCCTCGGCTGCGGCACTGCCATGCTGGTGGGCTGCGACGCCGCCAGCGGCTCCGGCTATCTGCTGACCGCGCTGGCCTTCGGCCTCGTGATCGTGGCAATGGCCTACTCCATCGGCAACATCTCCGGCTGCCACATCAACCCCGCAGTTTCCCTCGGCGTGCTGCTGTCCGGCGGCATGAAGGTCAAGGAATTTGTCAGCTATGTCATCGCCCAGATCCTCGGCGCACTGGCAGGCGCAGGCATCCTCGCTGCAATCTTCGGTCTCGGCAATGTCACCGACATGACCGGCGGCTTCGGCTCCAACGGTCTTGCAGGCGTGGGCGGCAATGCAGAGCCTCTTGCCTGCCTGTGGGTGTTCATCGTCGGCCCGCTGGTCGGCGCAGCGCTGGCTGCCGTTACCTACAAGGCTCTGGAAAAGTAATCCGCAAGGATAAAGAAAATCCCGGAAGCAATGCTTCCGGGATTTTTTCATGATCGAATCCGACAGAAAAGGCAAAAAAAGAAACGTGATCTAAAAAACGGATCATGTTTCTTTGATACAACAGATGGCTCTCTCCACGGTATTGCTGCCGGTACACCCGATTTCTGGCAATTCGCTCGGGCCGGTTTGGTTTCCGATGATATAGTGGGCTGTAATAAAAATGCCTTGATATTTCTGCCGATTATTAGGGCTCTATGCAGAACGAAACTGCATCGAATCTTCTCCGACACATAGAGCATAAGGCTTTTTCGCGTGTGCTTTTTCATTGCGCACGATCCCACCGCAATCAAGCAAATCGAAAACATGTGTTGCAATTGATCCGAAAAAATGCGAAAATCAGTAAGAAACAAATTTTGGAAAGAAGCGTAGGAATGAAAACAATGAAAAAGAAGATTGCCTTACTGCTAGCCCTTGGCGCATCGCTTTTTGCGCTGGCACAACCGGCTTTCGCTGCAGAACCTGTGCAGCTGGCCGCTGCCAACGTTACATACCCGTCCGGCGTTACGGAGCAGATGTGCGATCCCAGCTACTGGAAAGACAAGGCTCTGCCGGGATTTGATGAGATCCTGCTGAACGCGGAAGAAATTGCCGCCGTCAATCAGGCTGCAATCGACGGTGCCGGCACGCAGGTATTTGAACTGCATACCGTCGGCAGAAAAAGCTATAACGCGGCCGCTCTGCGCGAGAGTCTGGCAACGATTGCGGTTCCCACACGCGAACTCTATATTGACGGCATACTGATCGATAACGAAGCATATTTCGGCGCGATCCGAAATGATATTCTTGCAACGGCATTCTCCGAAGAAACGCGCAGCGGCCTCTATGCAGTCGCAGTCAGGCGTACTGACCTGCGTGCGTATCCAATCAGCGATGTCATCGGCTATTCTCCGGCCGATCCGGATGACGAGATGGAGAATTCAGCGCTTGCAATGAATGAGCCGTTCGTCGTTCGCCAGATGTGCGAACATGCCGGTGAAGTCTTCTATTGGGGCTATTCAACCAACTGCACCGGCTGGGTCAATGCGCAGGATATGGCGATTTGCGCAGACGAAGCCGAGTGGGATGAAGCGTGGCAGGTCGAGCTGGACGGAGACGACTTTCTGGTGGTGACCGAGGATAAAATCGTTCTTGAACCTTCTATTCTTGTGCCGTACAGCTCGGAAGTGAAACTGACAATCGGTACCATTCTGAAGCTCGTTCCCGATAGCGAGATTCCTGCCAACATCGGCGAGCGGAACGGATGGAATAACCACGTTGTCTATCTGCCAACCAGAGACGAAGACGGCAGATATGTGCGCCGGATGGCGCTGATTTCCCAGCATAACAGCGTCAGTATCGGCTTCCTGCCGTTTACGCAGGAAAACATTCTGAAGGTCGCGTTCTCCTGCCTTGGCAACCGTTACGGCTGGGGCGGAATGCTGGACTCCATGGACTGTACGCTGTATTCAAGGACGATCTACCGCTGCTTTGGTTTTGAACTACCGCGCAACACGACATGGCAGCAGCTTGTGCCCGGCACCAGAATCGACATCAGCACCCTGAACGATACCGAGAAGCAGCAGTTTCTTTCCACGCTGCCTGCAGGTGCGCTGCTGTATTTCCCCGGCCATTGTATGGTTTATGTCGGCGAAGAGAACGGCGTCGGCTATGTCATCAGCGCCCTCGGTACAGCGTCCGACAGCGAAGGCGAGCTGGATGTTCTGAGCATCTATAGCTGTGTTCTCAATCCCCTCACGGTGCGAAGAAGAAACGGCCTGACGTGGCTGCGAAATCTGGACGGTGTCGTGCTGGTCACGCAGCCGTGGCAGATGGCGGACTGCGACATTGACGTGCAGAGTGACGGCAGCGTACAGATCAGCCGGAACGGCGTGGCACTCAGCGAAAACGTTCATTATTCCAAGAGTGTCGATGGAAATACCGTCACGCTCACAGGCCTTCGGAACGTAACCGGAAGTGTCTGCCTACCCATTCCGTCTCCGGAAGAGGATCCGCCGTATGTTCCGCCGGTTACCCCGGATCCGATTGCGCCGCAGCCGGCTCCCGATCCCGTGACATTCTCCGATGTTTTGCCGGATGCCTATTACGCAGATGCCGTAAAATGGGCAGTCGGACAGAAGCTCGTAACCGGTATGAGTAAAACCATATTTGCACCGGATTTGGTCTGTACGCGTGCGCAGATCGTTACCATGCTCTATCGGGCAGCCGGAAGTCCTGCGGTGGAACCCGCGTCGCTGTTCCGTGACGTTATTCCGGGCAGCTACTATGCAGATGCTGTGACATGGGCCGTCCGGGCAGGTATCACGACCGGTACGGGGAACGGCTGTTTCCGACCGGATCAGAAATGTACCCGGGCTGAATTTGTCACCTTCCTGATGCGCTTTGCAGGTGTAAAGCCCACCTGGACAGACTCCGGCTACCGGGATGTGCCGGCAGATGCATATTATGCAGGTGCTGTTGCGTGGGCAGCGGATCGCAGAATTACATCCGGCATCGGAGAGGGCAGATTTGCGCCGATGCGGGTCTGCACCCGCGCAGAAGCAGTTGTGTTCCTGTTCCGCTATCTTGCGGGGTAAAATGGCATTCAAGAGGTCAGCGGTTCGATCCCGCTTATCTCCACCAAAAAGACC
>JAEDIZ010000128.1 GCA_016296635.1 Oscillospiraceae bacterium | reverse complement strand
AAAAACCTCTGCGCGCAAATCGACACAGCGCTCCATGCGCGTGTGCGGCAGGAGCAGGAACGATCTGGAAGAACACTCAGCGAATTCGTAGAACAGCTTATCACAGATTATTACAAAATGAAAGAAGGAACAAAAATGACAGGCGATATGAGAACGATGGCAATCCAGCTTCCGGAAGAACTCTTCGAGCGTCTGAAGGCATACCTCAAGAAAAACAACCTCAAACAGAAGCAGTTCATCATCGGACTGATCGAGGACGCGCTGGAGCAGGATGAAGAAGATACCGCAGCGCAGGCAGATAGCAAAGGCGGCTCGGAAGCAGAAGAACCCGACGAACCGGACATGGATGCCGAAGAAGAATAACCATCCAACCGGAAGCCGCGGGGATCGCCTGCGGCTTCCGCTTTTGCATTTGCAGGCGCGCTGTGGTATAGTTGAAATTGCAGATGGGAGGTGCGGCGCATGAACGAAAAAGAGCTGACCGGCAAGATCCACAGCTCCATGTACCATCAACTTCAATCGCGCGGTTATGCCGCGCCGGTGGATGTGCTCATCGACACGGGCATCCTGCCGAAACAGAAATATGAGGATTGGCGGTTTGGACGAGTGCGGTATCTCGAAGCCGTGTGCAATGCCAACCTGAAACGGCTGTCCTTCGTGCTGCACCAGATGCGCGTGCATGCGCAGGCACATGGTTTGAAGCCGTCCTTCTGCTATTACAAACGCTGGGGTGTCCGCAAGAAAAATGGGACCGGTCACAAGCCGGTCATTCCGCTGCAATTCAGTAAAAGCGGAAGCCCGGAAATCGAGCGGAGCTATGCCACCCATTTCGTCGATCTGGCGCATGTGCAGGAGCTAAAAGCGGTGCAGCCGCAAACAGAAGAATAACCACCCAGTGCCGCCGCAGGATGTTCTGCGGCGGCGCTTTTTCGTTCATGGAGGTGATCGTATTTACATTTACCCCGATAACCTGAACGCCAAAGCCACGCTCTGGCTCTGGCAGCTACGGGACTTGGCCGTCATCGGCATTGGACTGCTCATTGCAGTTCTTGCGCTGACGCAGCTTGGGCTGTTTTTGCCAATGGTGCTGGTGGCGGCGTATGCGTTTTTGTCCATCCATCTGGACGGACTGAGCGTGCTGGACTTTCTCTCGTTCGTCGTGAGCTTTTACATCACGGAGCAGCAAATTTTCGAGTGGGAGGACCCGACATGAAAAAACAGAAGAAAGATAAGCGGCGGCAGTCTACGCAGAACCTTTTGGGCATCCGCAAAATCACGGACTACTGCATTTCCACCGATGCAGGCGATCTCGTTTTTTACATCATTAAGCCAACGAACATCAGCGTCCTGCCCGCGGGCGCGATCAGCGCAAAGATCCGCGCACTGCAGAACACGCTCAGCGCACAGGCGGGCGTGGAGCTGCTGGCAATGAACTCCCGCGAGAGCTTCAACGCGACCTGCCTGTTCTACCACGACCGGATGCAGGAGGAACAGAACCCAGCGATCCGAGAATTGCTCGAACAGGATCGCGCGTTTCTGGACGAAAAGCAGGTGCAGATGACGCTGGCACGTGAGTTCTATCTCGCCGTCCGACTGAAAAATGAGAAGCCCGACACGGCGTACACCTTACTTTCTACCATTGAAACGAAATTCCGCGACAACGGCTTTACCACGCGCCGCGCCGGGAAAGAAGACCTCAAACGCCTGCTTGCCATTTACTTCGAGCAGAACACGACAACGGAGCGCTTCGAGGACTACGACGGTCAGCCCTTTCTGGAGGTGATTTAATGGGGCTTTTCAAACGAAAACAAAAACCGGATGCGGAAACTGAGAATCTAAAAGCGTTTCTGGACATGATCGCGCCCAGCATTGTGAAGTTTGAAACCGGCTATTACATCTGCGGCAACACGTTCCGCTGCATTTGGGCGCTGCGCGAGTACCCAACGTCTACAGATGACCTTGCCATTCTGCGGCATCTGGGAGAAAAGCACGGCGTGACGCTGCACATCTATACGCGCCTTGTCTCGCCGCTGGAAGAACGGAAAATCGTCCATAACGCCGAGATCCGCAACCGCATGAAGCGCGGCAGCTCCCAGAATATGCAGCAGGCGGTGGAGGCCGAGAGCAATTTGCAGGACGTTGCGAACCTCATCGGATCGCTCCATCGGAACAAAGAGCCGCTGCTGCACTGCGCCGTTTACATCGAAATGATCGCCGGAACGATGCAGGAGCTTGAAATTTTGCAGACAAATGTGGAGGTCGAGCTCATGCGCTCGAAGCTGAACGTGGACAGGCTGAAGCTTCGCCAGCAGGCAGGCTTCTGCGCCGTCAGCCCGGTCGGATTCAATGTGCTTGGCACAGAGTATGAGCGCGTCCTGCCAGCCAGCTCGGTCGCAAATCTGTTCCCATTCAACTATTCCGGTAAAACGGACCGAAAAGGCTTTTACATCGGGAAAGACAAGTACGGCAGCAACATTGTTGTCGATTTCGACCAGCGCGACGAGGACAAAACCAGCGCCAATGTTCTGATTCTCGGTAACTCCGGTCAGGGCAAGAGCTATCTTATGAAGCTGCTTCTGCTCAACTTTTTGGAAGCAGGAAAATCGGTCATCACGCTGGATGTGGAGCACGAGCAGTGGGAACTGTGTCAGGCGCTCGGCGGCTGCTTCGCGGACATTATCGAGGGAACATATAAAATCAATCTGCTGGAGCCTCGCTGCTGGGACACCGATGCAGACCCATATGATGTGGACGCGCCCAAAGCGTTCCGGCAGTCCACCCGGCTGGCGCAGCACACGTCTTTCCTCAAAGATGTGTTTCGCACCTATAAGGACTTTACGACAGCGCAGATTGATACGATTGAAATTATGTTAACCAAGCTATATACGGAATGGGGCATTACAGAGGAAACAGATTTCTCGCAGATGCGGCCGGAGGACTATCCGATTTTATCGGAGCTGTATGATTTTATCGAGATCGAGTACGAAAACTTCGACGAAACGAAGCCGCAGCTCTACACCAGAGAAACGCTCCAGCAGATCCTGCTGGGGCTGCACTCCATGTGCCGCGGCGCGGACTCGAAATTTTTCAATGGTCACACAAACCTGACCTCAACGCGCTTTCTGGTGTTCGGTGTAAAAGGTCTGTTGTCCGTGGCGCAGAACGTGCGAAGCACGATCCTCTTGAACCTGCTGTCGTATATGTCGGACAAGCTGCTGACCGAGGGCAACACGGTCGCGGCGCTGGACGAGCTGTATATCTGGCTGTCCAATCCCGTCGCTATCGAATACATCCGCAACTCGCTCAAGCGTGTGCGCAAAAAGGAATCTGCACTGGTGCTGGCAAGCCAGAACCTCGAAGACTTCGACCAGCCGGGCGTACGCGAAATGACGAAACCGCTCTTCTCCATCCCGCCGCACCAGTTCCTGTTCAACGCCGGTTCGATCGACCGGCGCGCGTATATGGATATGCTCCAGCTGGAGGACAGCGAGTTCGACCTCATCAAGTTCCCACAGCGCGGCGTGTGCCTCTACAAATGCGGCAACGAGCGCTATCTGCTGGAGGTTCATGCGCCGCCGTACAAGGAAGCGCTGTTCGGAAAGGCTGGCGGCAGATGATGAACGATGAAAGGATGACCATATGAAGCAAATTGAATTTGAACGTTGGGAGCCGGATGCGGAGAATCCGCGCAGGCTGACCTATGCCGGTCAGCGCACGGCGGAAGATGTTTTTCACGAACTGGAAGCACGGTTGGACAGCGTCGGCTATTTGCCGGACGAGTATCTTCTTCTGGACAATCGTTGGCAAAACGGACGCGAGATGCCCAGAGACGCCGGCTTTTTCTGTCGGACAGACTACGGCGGAAGTGAAGGCATCTATCTGGATGTGTTTCTGGAATGGTACGAGGACAGTCAGCGCAGGACAGAGCATTTCATGACCGGCAAGACTTTGGGCGAAAGCGGCGCGGATATGGATCGGATGTCCCTCATTTCCTCTGCGATCACGAAAGCGATTCGCGGCGACAACAGCATCCACGCGCGATACATGGTGGTTGGAGGACAGCCAGGACCAGAAGAAACGATGTCCCTGAACCTGTCTCCAGATGAACAGCGGCTGGTCGCACAGGCGCTGGCGGAGCAGCGCATTCGGCTGGGCCCGCAGGCAGAGGGAGAAGAAAAGCTCCTGCGCCGTATGACCGGAAGCGTCACGGAGTACATGGACGCGGTCGGTCTGGCAGACCGTCTGAACGAACATGACCGGGCGTTGCTGGCCCAGCACGACGGTGAACCGGAAGCCACACCGGTCATGGGCGGGATGCAGCTATGAGCATGAGCGCAATAGCCGCCCGCGCGGCAGCGCTGCTGCTGACCAGCGAAAAGGGGCGCAAAGGCGTCGGCTTTCTGCTGGTTGCTATTTTCGCGCCGGTCATCCTGATCGCTGCCATCCTCTGCTCTGCCACGTCAGGTGGGGCCGACCACAACAATTCCGCTGTGGAAGCCTCTTTTTATGGTGTGACATATAGCGAAGATGTGCCGGATGAATTCAGAACGCATATTGCAGATATGCAGACGGCTTTTTCCCTTCTGGATCAAGCTGTGGCAGAGACCAACGCGACTATGACCGACGGCAATCGCCTTGACCCGATACAGGTCAAGGCGATTTTTTATGCTCTCTGCTTTGGCGAGGCCGTGCCGAGCCAGCGTGCGGCAGACCGGTTCGTGGACTGCTTTTTTATTACAGAGCAGAGAACCAGAATTGTAGTCACGGAGTTGGAGGACGGCAGCACGGTCGAGACTGAGGAAGTCTACACAGCGACCGTGCCGCTCTCGCTGGCGGCAGCGTATGAAAACCTTGCGGCAAAGCTCGGCAAAACTATCACCGACGAGGACAAGGAAAACGCCGCGCACATCTACACGATGATCGCGGGCAATGCCAATGGCAGCGACGGGACCGGCGCATCTGGCGGCACGATCCAGATCGACTACGGATATGGCGGCGGCAGCACCGAACTGGATACGTCCGGCTTCACGAACCCGGCCGGCAAGAACGCCGACGATCTGGTGCAGTACGCCATCCACGCCTACGAAGAACACTGGGGCTACGTCTGGGGAACGTTCGGTCATGTGCTGACCGAGAGTCTCTTTGAAGCAAAACTCGCGCAGTATCCGGATGCGCTGGCAGGCAACGCGGATTTTATCCGCCAGACGTGGGTCGGCGGCAGAACGACGGACTGTGTCGGTCTGATCAAAGGCTACGGCTGGCTAAATGCGGAGACGGAAGAAATCGTCTACAATACCAACGGGATGCCGGATATCTCAGCAAACGAGATGTACCATTCCGCGACCGTCTCCGGCACGATTGACACGATTCCGGAAACGCCGGGGCTGGCGGTCTGGCACGACGGGCATATCGGCGTGTACATCGGAAACGGCGAGGTGGTCGAAGCAATGGGCACGCGGTATGGTGTTGTCAAGACCAAGCTCGAAGGTGCGCGCTGGACGCACTGGCTGAAAATTCCGTACATCAGCTATGACTGAGACTATTTTGGCTTATCCTCTTCCAACTGCGCCTTATGGCAAAACCGCACAAAAAAGATCTGAGCAGAATTGCGGAAAATGTGATATAGTTT
>JAEDIZ010000127.1 GCA_016296635.1 Oscillospiraceae bacterium | reverse complement strand
CAGTTCCGCATGATTAACTTCCGGTTCGGCGTGTCCGAGCGTTCGTTTTCTGCCGAAGACATGGAATTCAGCGTAAATCTCCCGGAAGGCGCAGCCGGTGTCTAATATTTCATCATTGAAGACGGCGACAGCAAGATGGATCAGGTGACCTACACGCTGGACGGCAAAGATTTCTGCTACCGCATGCAGCAAGCCGATGATGTTGTTGCCTATGACATGTCCGGTATTTATGCCGACAAGTGGGAAACCGAAGATGCTACGGTGAGCTACTGTGATGCAGTTGTCATGAAGAGCTCCGAAGGCTCCGTCATCTACTGGATGGACATTGTTCCCGGTATCAACTACACGCTCAGCTGCGCGCAGCAGCTCTCTGCTGCCGAGCTATCCGAGGCAGCCGTTTCGCTCTTTGCTTCGATGCAGGGCGAAGTCGATGGCGATGAAGCTGAAGTCGCAGAGGTTCCCGCCATCGCCGAAGGTCATTATGTAGATGCGCACGCTGACACCATTGATCTGGTCAGCACCGTTGCAGACACTTATCAGGTCAAAATCAGCATCACCCGCCTGGCCAAAGTTGCGGGCGAAGGCACTTGGGAAGAAGGCTGCGTGAAGTTCACGGTTGCAGCACCTGACGGCAGCAGCATTACCGGCCGTTTCTTCCCGTCCGTTGACAGTGAAGATTACAGCCTGTGCTTTACCGATTCCGGATGGGGCCTGCTGGAGAGCGGCACCACCTTGGAAGGCTTCTACGCTGCAGAATAACGCTGCGAAAAAAGAAACAGCAAACGAAGGCGCCGCCGGCATATCCGGCGGCGCTGCTTTTCATCCGATTGCTGCCGGGATTTTGGTCGGGCATCTTCACGAAAATGCTAGATATCTGCCCCTCTTTTTTTCTTCTGTCCGTTGCAATTTTCTGCAAAATACGATATGATAAGGGGTAAATTGGCAGATATTGTCATACTGGAAGAATAATTTCCGCAAATACTGAAACCGGGGAAAAAGGAGGGATCTCCGATGGATGAAGCGCTCAGCGCTGTTCTTTCAACCTACAATTATATTCAGCAGCCGGTTTTTTTCTCGCAGGACGGTGTCATTTCCTACTGCAATCATCCGGCGCAGGATCTTTTTGTGCATACGGGTGACCGTCTGACAGAGATCCTCGGCGACGAAGCCGCCTTTCTGACCGATCTGCAGCAGGACACACCGACGCTTATGCCGCTGTCTTTGGCGGGAAACTGTCTGCAGGCAAACATTCTTCGGCTTGGCGGCGGTCTGCTCTTCATCTTTACGGCTGAGAATCAGCCGGAGATTTCTTCGCAGATTCTCAGCAGCGTGGCGCAGGCAGTGCGCACGCCGCTTTCCAATCTTTTCGGGGTTGCCGCTTCTCTGTTTCCCACGCTGGAGGAACTGGAAGATCCCGCCGCGCAGCAGGATGTTGCCGCGCTGGAGCGTGCATTCTATCAGCTTCTGCATGTTACCTGCAATCTGACGGATCTGCCGGGAGTTTTGGACGGAAAGCTGCGCATCGCGCGCGAAAAAACCGAGATGTGCGAATTTTTCCACGATATCTATAAGCGGACGCAGTCACTCTGCGGTAATATAAGGATCCATCTGTCCTGCACGCTGCCGGACAAGACCTTCTGCGCATGGATCGACCGTCAGAAGCTCTCCCGGGCAATTTGGAATCTGCTTTCCAACGCCATCAAGTTTACGCCTGCCGGCGGAAGCATCCGGATGTCGCTGTCCCGGACGGAAAAAAGCGCGCTCCTTCGCATCACCGACAACGGCGATGGCATGGATCCGAGTCTGCTTTCCCGGGTGTTCCGGCAGTATGCAAAACCGCAGCAGCTGACAGATCCGCGATGCGGCATCGGTTTTGGTCTGGCCTATGTGCAGCAGATCGTGCAGCTGCACGGCGGCACTACCGTTTTGCAGGCGCAGCCGGATTCCGGTACCGATGTGATTCTTTCTCTGCCGCTGGCGCAGCCGGAAACAAAGGATCCGGAACTGCTCAGTCCGATGAAGAACATTGACTACGCAGGCGGATATCGGCACGAGCTGGTGGAACTGGCGGATGTGCTGCCGCTGGAGGCATTCAAATATCTGTGATACACAAGAGGCAGAAAAGCATCCGCTTTTCTGCCTCTTTCGTATTTTCTGACGTTTTCCATATGTAGGGACGCTTCGACCCGGCACGTCACAAAAGCCTTCCCCACCGGGACAGACTCCCCAGGGTCGGGGGAGATAGCGCGCTGCGCCAGAGAGGGAACAGGTGTCCGCAAAGCGGACGGAAGAGGGTCAATCCCCGCACCGTCGGTACGGCATAACATCATAAATTGTCAGAGAACGGATTGCGGCCCCATTCTTCTTTTCTGCGAAAAGAAGAACCGCCCCGCAGGGTGAAGAAGAAAAGGCTGTCCCGTGCGGCATCATGTATCTCTTTTGCAGATTTATGACGCACATCGACCGCCCGGCGGTGCCGCAAAAGGAATGACCTCCCACAGCCCGTCATTGTTGATGATGCCGCAGGGCTTCTGCGTATGGAATATCGGCGGCAGGGGCAAGCCCCTGCCCTACAAAAACGCCCGCCGAAAACCGTACCCGTATTTCGTGTGCCGCTTCGCGTCGTAGGGGCGGACATTGCCCGCCCGACAGAACCAAACGGTTCGCAAAACCGTTTTTCGCCGTACAGAAAACGCCGCCGCTCATTTTGAGCGGCGGCGTTCTGATCTTTGATTATTCTTCTTTTGCGGTGATCGCGATGTGCAGTTCGTCGAGCTGCTTCTGGGTAACCTCCGAAGGAGCGCCCGCGTCGGCACAAGCTCCACATCCTTCGCCCCGCCGCAATGCGGCAGGTCTCATCCGTTTCGCTGTGCCTCCTTTCCCCGCAAAAACAAAGTTTTTGTGGGGGCCCCCGGTCTCATGGGCGCGGAAACTTACTCCTCTTTTGCGGTGATCGCGATGTGCAGTTCGTCGAGCTGCTTCTGGGTAACCTCCGAAGGAGCGCCCATGAGGATGTCCTGCGCGTTCTTGTTCATCGGGAAGGGGATGATCTCACGGATGCAATCCTCGCCGGCCAGCAGCATGACCATACGGTCAACGCCGGGAGCGATGCCTGCATGGGGAGGTGCACCGTAGCAGAATGCGTTATACATGGCGGGGAACTTGGACTTGACATCGTCCTCGCCGAGGCGAACCAGCTGGAAGGCCTTGATCATGATTTCGGGGTCATGGTTCCGGACGGCACCGGAGGACAGCTCGACACCGTTGCAGACCAGGTCGTACTGCTGGGCAGTGATGCTCAGCGGATCGATCTCGCCGCGGATGGCCTTGTCCAAAGTTTCCACGCCGCCGCCGGGCATGGAGAACGGGTTATGGCAGAACTCCAGCTCGCCGGACTCCTCGCCGATCTCATACATCGGGAAGTCCACGATCCAGCAGAATTCGTAGCGTTCCTTATCCATGTGGCCCTCGACATTGGCACCGAAGGTCTTGATCATGACGCCGATCATCTTGGTGGCCTGCGCGCCTGCTGCGACGACAACGAGTGTGTTTGCCTTCAGGCCGAGGCGCTCGATGACTTCGTCCTTCTTACCCTGCACGAACTTGGCAATGCCGCCGGCCAGCTCGCCGTTTTCGTCCATCTTGAACCAGTAGCCCTTGACGCCGGACTGCACTTCGCAGTCGGTCAGCAGCTTTTCAATCTGCTTTCTGGTCAGCTTGCAGTCGGAGATGGGAACCGCCTTGACGGTCTGACCCTTGAACGGCTCAAACTCGGTGTCGCCGAAGAGGTCGGTGATGGTCTTGGAGGTCAGGTCGATACGCAGGTCGGGCTTATCGGAGCCGTAGGTTTCCAGTGCGTCCACATAGCCGATGCGCTTGAAGGGCGCGGAGGAAGCGATATTGTATTTGCCGTACTTGGCAAAGATGGGCGGGAACACATCCTCGATGACGGAGAACACGTCATCCTGCGCAGCAAAGGCCATTTCCATATCCAGCTGATAGAATTCGCCGGGGGAGCGGTCGCCTCTTGCGTCCTCATCGCGGAAGCAGGGCGCGATCTGGAAATAGCGGTCAAAGCCGGAGGTCATCAGCAGCTGCTTGAACTGCTGCGGTGCCTGCGGCAGCGCATAGAACTTGCCGGGATGCTTTCTGGCGGGAACCAGATAGTCGCGCGCACCCTCGGGAGAGGAGGCGGTCAGGATGGGGGTGGTGATTTCAAGGAAATCATGCTCCATCATGGACTTGCGAAGAGCTGCGATGACCTGGCAGCGCAGGATGATATTCTGCTTGACAGCCGGGTTTCTCAGATCGAGATAGCGGTACTTCAGACGCTGGGTTTCGTCAGCCTCGCGGCTGCGGTTGATTTCAAAGGGAAGCTCGTTGTAGCGGCAGCGGCCGAGAATTTCGATCTTTTCGGGCACGACTTCCACATCGCCGGTGGCCTGCTTGGGGTTCTTGCTGTCGCGCTCGCGGACAGTACCGGTGACGGAGATGGTGGACTCCTTGTTGATAGACTTGATGATGTTCATCATGTCCTCGGTTTCCACCACGATCTGCGTGGTGCCGTAGAAGTCACGCAGGACAACAAAAGCAAAGTTGCTGCCGACGACACGGACATTCTCCATCCAGCCGACCAGCGTGACTTTTTCGCCTGCGTTTTCCAACCGCAGCTGGCCGCAGGTATGGGTGCGGGATTGCATCATGATATGTATCCTTCTTTCTTGAGGGTTGTTTACGGGGTGTATTATTCATCCTCTGCCCACCGGGCAGGGTTGGTGTCGATGTATTGCCAGTGTTTCTGATAATCCGCCTCATCGCGGATGATGTGGTCGTGAAATGAAGTCTGAAACAGTTTTTGACCTTTGCGTCCGCAGACCATATTGTATTGCCGTGTCACCAATGATTTGTACGCACCTATGATCTCGGAAACCGTAGGGCGGGGGCTTGCTCCCGCCGTGTTTTCCTCCAACATCAGCAGCAAATGAATATGGTTTGGCATGATTACGAAATTTGAAATATGCAGACACGGAAAGCAATTCATTAAAAGAGGAATCTGCTCAGCAGCAATTCTTCCGGCCGTTTTGAAATGAATCTCTGGCGGTTCGGCAGGGGCAAGCCCCTGCCCTACAATAGCCAGGCATTGTTCTCTGTTCTGCGTACAGATTGTGATGAAATATGCGCCGTTTGACGAATAATCATATTCGGTCAGACGTGGATGCTTTCTTTCAGGCATCTCCGTCTCACTTCAGAATGGTGCCCTTTTTCTGCTCCTTCATATTGGCAAGAATGGTTTCGGCGGCCTTTTCCGCGGAAACGGAGGTCTGCTCGCCGGTGCGAAGATCCTTGAGGGCGACGACATTGTTTGCCACCTCGTCCTCACCGAGGAAGATCACATACGGAATGGACAGCTTGTCCGCGTACTGGATCTTAGCCTTGAACTTTTTTTGCTCAGCATAGAGCTGCACGCGGATGTCCTGCGCGCGAAGCTCGGTCGCAAGACGGATGGCCGGTGCCAAATCCTCGGTCATGGGCACGATCATCACATCCGCCGGGGCGGTGCCGCGTGCATCGTTCAGCATATTCTGCTCCTGCAGAACATAGAAAAGTCTTGTCAGACCGATGGAGATGCCCACGCCGGGC
>JAEDIZ010000126.1 GCA_016296635.1 Oscillospiraceae bacterium | reverse complement strand
TGTATTCAGCCAGCGTATACTGTGTTCGCATCTCTTCCGGCAGATATTCCTTCACGAACTTTGCCCAGCCGAGTACCACCTCGCGTTCATCCGGCATATCCTCCGGGCGAACCACCGTTGCGTGGATCTTTTTCAGCAGATCCACATACAAGTCGATATATTCATCAATATATTCAGGCTCTGTATCGATCAGTTTTTCAAATGACTTTGCATTTAGAAGCTCAAACACAGATCCGTATCCGTCTCCGACACGAACGACAGCATAAGGAATTGCCGTCGGAATGCCAAGTACGAATGCCCGGCGGGCAAGCTCACGTTCACGCTGAACATCCGGCAGTGCATCGGCATTGAAATATACCTTTACGATGGTTTTGGGGTCATAGCGATAAACCTTTCCGTTTGCGCCCTAGCCGATCACCTCGCAGCCATCCACACAGAGCTTCCTGTAAGCCTTGCTGATCGGAAGCATTTCGGTAAAGCCGGTCATTTCAAAAATCTCATACACTTCACTGGAAGCATTCACGATTTCCAGCGTAGGTTCGTTTTTCCGCAGACGCAGAACCACGCGAAGCCCGGCACTGGAGATATAATCCAGTTTTTCCAGATCCTAAACCACGGCAGTATGTGCGTTGGCTGTTCTTGCTGCTTCGATTTGCTTCTCGGCATCAGGTGCGCTGGTAGAATCGATCCTGCCTTCTGCGAAGAGCGTCAGCAGGCCGTTCTCGATTTTATAAGTAATGCTTTCCATTTTCATTCGCCTCCAAACATTTTCTCAACAAGCTGCTGATATTCCTCATACGCAGCACAACCGGATAGCTCCGACAAAAGTACTTCAATCGCCTGATAATACCAACCTTGCATTTTCGGATCCTTCTGATTCAGGCAGCTCCATATCTGATCCCCGTTTTTCATATATTCCCGGTAAAAAGAACGGATATTGGACAACTTGTCTGCCAGCCACATTATTTTGACGCTGCGGTCTTTTGTATGTTCCAGCATCAGAAGCGATTCTTCTTTTCTCTGCTGCCATGTCTCCGACGCCGGACGTTCAGACATTTTATCCTCTGTTTCGCTCTGTACCAGAGCAGAAACCCGTGCGCCGAATTTCTCCTTGATCAGCCGCGGATCAACATCGCAGTCCTCCACCGTATCATGCAGCAGTCCGGCGATCATCAAATCTTCATCATCCGACATGGTGCTGATGATCGCGGCGACCTCTAAAGGATGCAGAATATACGGCGTATTGGCCATTTTGCGAACCTGCCCCGCATGGCAGTCCGTAGCGAACTTGATTGCCTCGTTTAATTTTTCGTACATTATTTCACTTCTCTGTTTCAGATTATTCCGTACAAGCGCATCGCTGCCGCCTAAACCAGTTTCTGAATAGTCAGAATGTTCTGACCGTTTTCGTACTTATACTTCATATCGTCCATGGACTTCTTGACCATGTAGATTCCGAGGCCACCGATACCGCGCTCCTCCGCAGAAAGCGTGACATCGGGATCGGATTTTGTCAGTGGATTATACGGAATGCCTTCGTCCGTAAACCGGATGGAAACGGATCTGGGATCCTCTCCTTCCAGAACCTCCCCCGTGACAGGGCCTGACTTTCCGGGATAACCGTAACGAACAATATTGCTGAACAGCTCATCGATTGCAATATTGATCTGCACAACAGCCTTCATCGGGCAGTCCATTTTCTCCAGTTCCTGCTCAACAAATCCCGTTACAGTCGTAATGTCATCCAGTTTTGCTTCATCAAAATGGATCGTCGGAATCGATGCCGGTCCGATATAGCGGAATGCAACCATGGTAATATCATCAAACTGCGGTGCCTCTGCCACGAAAGCATCGACCTCCGCTTTAACGGATCTGCAAAGTTCCTGCATATCCGTGAACTGTCTGGAATTGATTGCCTCCTGCAGTCTCTGCTCGCCGAAAAGCTCATTGTTTGCGTTGGTGGCCTCGGTTACGCCGTCTGTATAGAGGAATACAATATCACCGGGCTGCAGCTGCAGTTCCTGTGTCTTATAGCGAACACCGTCCATTCCGGCTAAAACAAAGCCGACTCTGGATTTCAGATATTCAAACTTTCCGCCTGCTCTGCAGACGAGCGGAGGATTATGACCTGCATTAACATACAACAATCGGCCCGAAATAAGATCAATGCTCCCCTGCCATGCCGTGACAAACATGCCCGCATCGTTGCCCTCGCACAAGGCCGCATTGCCGTGCGTGAAAACATCGCAAATCTGCATATCCGCCTCAGTCAGGCTTTTCAGCTCTGTCTTTGCGCGCATCATGAACATAGCGGCAGGAATTCCCTTGCCCGAAACATCCGCCACAAGGAAATTCAATGTATCCTGATGTGTCAGATAAAAGTCATAGAAATCGCCGCCGACTTCTTTTGCTGGGTTCATCAGCGCAAAGATATCCAGATCCTTCCGTTTCGGGAATGCCGGAAATACACTCGGCAGCGCAGAGCTCTGAATACTTTTTGCAAACTCGAGTTCCTGATCAATCCTTGCAGATGCCTCATCAATATAACGTTTCAGCGTATCAACGGTAGAGTTAATATCATCGGAAAGGGAGGCAAATTCTTCACTGGAGCGAACATTCACAGTTTCATTCAGATCGCCCCCGGTGATCTTTGCAAGAGATCCGTTGACGCTCATGATCTGATTCACAACCACACGCTTGATCAGGAAATAGATCATGCCGAACAGAAGCGCAAAGACCAGGATTTCCATAAAGGTGTTTACATAAAGCGCAGTATTGCGCATCTGCAAAGCTTCCTCAGCCGGGAAAACCGCAGCAATAAAGTAACCTTCTGTAATGCAGTACTCGCAGAAGCTCGGCGTGCCGAATGCGTCCATTCGATATACTACATTCTGCTCCATCATGGAGGTATCCTGCTCAACAGTCTGCTGTCTCCATTCTTCAAACCCCTTCGGTGCGCTGACAACATTGAGGTTTTTGTCGAAAATCACAATATATCCCGTCTGTCCGACATGCCGGTTTTTCGTGATACCGATGACCTGCTTGTCGATATCTTTCTGAAAACGCTCTGCATCGTATCCGACCTGCACAAATCCGAATACAGTACTGACACCGGCGTATTTTCTCGAAATGGATGTATCATAGGAGATCGGGCCGTAGTCCTGCACGTATTTGACTGTACTGTCCAAAAGGCATAGAAATTCAGATGACTGTACACCCAACGCCATGTCATAGCCGATGAATTCCGGCATCGTGCTGCGAAAAATCGTGCCGTCACGGTTCACAAGACTGATTTCCGCCACATCATATTTCTCTGCGATGCTGTCAAGGTTTGCCATAAAGACCTCGCCGGCAATCCGTTCTGTCAACGACAGCAGATTCTGATCGGATGCATCCCGAATATCGGACGAAACTTCCTCGATTGCCATGTTCAGCAGCGACTCCGTCTGACGGGTCGCGATCTTATTCTGCAGAATAAACACGAAGAAAGAGGTTGCCGGAAAACCAAAGAATACAGCAACAAAAAGCCAACTCTGAATCGTCTGAGAGATTCTTGCCGTTACTTTTTTCTTCAGAAGTGCATCTTCACCTGCAAGGAACGAAATCAGCAGGGATGCCAGCATGACGGATGCTCCGTTTGCTGCCAACATGGGAACCGTACATGCGCGCACAACCGCCATTGCTTCGTTCGGTGTCGTCATGTTGGTAACAAAGACCATGGTCAGATGGAACACTTCCGCAACCACGCCGATGGCAAACGAGATCATCCAACCGGGCTTTTTATCCTCAAACATGTATTTGCGCAGGCCGGCTGAAAAAAAAGCCCGCAAAAACGGTCGATACCGAGCATGCGACGCGTGTAAACATCCCAACGCCCCAGTAAACCGCAAACCAGCGTTCAACACCGCCGAGTACACCGGCAATGATGTCGGCAGGTGCGCCGAATAGAAGTCCTGCAATCAGAACAGCCGCATCCCGGCAATTCATCTGCGCGCCGTTGTTCGGAATTCCCCACTCCGTCCCGACAATCGCCAACAGACCGAAAGCAAGGCCAAAAATGACCTGTCTGATTCTGGCATCCAGTCTTCCGAACGCAGTCTTTTTATCAGCAAAATAGAGAGCTCCTGCAACGCAGACCGGCAGCAGCGCCGCCAGACAGAGCTTAATATACGGAACATTCATTGCAAACACCAATATCCATTCTTTTTCAGCACACTACTCTTACAGGTAGCACATCTGTATCTAATACTGCATATTGAATATGAGTATATCATCTTCTATCATTCTTTACAATATGCAACCCGCATTCTATGTGTACATAAATGCTTCTCTGCGGAAGCAGACGGATACGCCGTCTGGAATTACCGTTACGCTTCCTTCCCCTGCCATCTGCAGTGCAGCCGGCAGATCCGATGCATATTCCATCTTCATGCTGCGTATGGTCTGTTCCATTTCCTTTCTTGTCACAATGATGACCCGGTGATGCATCAGCACTCTGCACAGAATCTGTGTCTGCCATTGGTCTGCCACCGTATCATCCTGCTTTGTATCTGAAAACTTTCTGAACAGATCCGCCGGTGAACTGCAGTTCTGCATATCCCGGCAGAACTGCTCTCCTCCGGTTCCGTCTGCCATCTGCGCGCAGAGGATAATCGTTCCCCCGTCTTTCGCGCAGGATTCGGCCGCAGTCAGGCCCTTTACGCATTGATACAGATTCTGATCCAGCGGCGCACCGCCGTTGGTTGTAACAACAATGTCGCCAAAAACCGGGGCGACCTCGCAGTAGTTTCTCAGGAAAGAAACACCTGCTGCATGAGCCTCAAGATAATTGCCGGCAAAGGCAGCCGCTATTTTCTTCTGACTGTCCAGCACGACATTCACAATATACTGCAGTTTTGCAATTCTGCAGGCTTCGACCATGTCGGCATGGATCGGATTATTCTCCAGAATTCCGGTTCTTGCATGCGGATTCGCAATGAATCTTCCGCAATGGTTGCCGTAAACCGTTTTCTTTGCGCAGATCCCCGGCAGCACGCTCTTTCGTCCGCCGGAAAAGCCCGCGAAAAAGTGCGGCTCAATAAATCCCTCCGACACAAGTAGATCCGTCTGCGCCGCAACCTTATCAATGACAAGCCGCGCGCCAGATGGCAGCACACCGACATCCACATTTCTGCTTTCATCAAAAGCATCATGCACCACAATCTTTTCATGTTCAAAGATCTCGTCGCCCAGCTTCCTGCGAAGTTCCTCCGGTCTTGTTCCCCGGTGGCAGCCAGTTGCCACAAGCAGTGTGATCTCAATGTCCGGATTTCCCTCACGAAGCTGCCGCAGCATCGGCGGCAGGATCTGGCGGCTCGGCACAGGCCTTGTATGATCGCTGATAATAATAGCAGCTGTTTTCTTTCCGACAGCAAGCTGACGCAGCATTTTCCCTCCGCAGGGATGCTCCATCGCCTTCTCCACCAACGTCATCCCGTTTTCTTTTGCTTTGATCTGATCCACACGGGAAACGATGATACGCGCAGCATCCGCTTCCATCTGAATACATTCATTTCCATACGGCAAACTAACGATCATATAATCACTCCAATTTGTTTTTCTATGGCAACACCGCACAGAAGAAATCTGAGCGGAATCGCCGAAAATATGATAAGATTT
>JAEDIZ010000125.1 GCA_016296635.1 Oscillospiraceae bacterium | reverse complement strand
GACTGGGATCGCCGTACAGTCCGGGAGGCACGAGGTTGATGTAGGTGCCGTTCTCTTCAATACGGTGGGTGCGCATACGCAGGATGGGCATATCCGTGCCGAACATGGCGTGCTTCGGGCCGGCATGGCGCAGCAGCTCCGTGATGGCGTACTCGCAGCAGTTGGCGCAGAAGTCATACATCAGATCGGGGTACTTGTCCAGCGTTTCAAAAGCGTTGCCGATGTCTTCCTTGACGTAGGCTCTGCCGATGTGCGCAACGATCAGGCGGACGTTCGGGAACTCTTCTTTGATCTCTGCGATCTGCGCTATGTTCACCGGATCCTTCAGACGGCCCGGACGCGGAATGTGCAGCATTACGATGGCGCCCATTTCGTCCATGCGCTTGAGCAGGGGCTTCGGGAAGAAGTCGAAGATGCGGATCTCGCGCTCCGGCAGATACTTGGGAGCCAGATCCAGATAGGACTTGATGCCGAGGAAGCCGCCCTCACGGATTCTCTTTTCCACTTCGTCCGGGGACTGGGTGGGCTGGCTGTAATACAGAGCCGGGAAGCCGCTCTTTTTGGAGCTTTCGGAGACGTAGGCGTTATTCTTATCCCAGCCGCCGCCGGAAGTGAACATCAGAGCCTTGACGTCCTTGCCCGGGAACATGAGCCGGTAGGTTTCCTGCAGATCCTCGATGGAGTCATCGGCAGCAACCAGGCTGGGCCAGGTCACGGTGCGCTTGACTTCGCCCGGCTCAACACGGGGCTTGTCAATGTTTTCCTTGAGCCATACGTGCGTATGTACGTCAAGGATCTTGTCGGGAAGGAAATCCTTCAGTTCTTCTTCGTAGACTTTCTTGTCATAATCTGTTACTTGAAATAATGCCATTGTAAAAACTCCTTTGAAAAGTAAACATTGATTGGCTTACAGACTATAAACTTCGCCAAGCGCCTTGGCGCGAGCTTTATACTGTGCGAACAGAGGCTGATAAACAGCGGACTGTTCCGCATTCGGCATCAGCACGCGATCCGCAACGGCAAGACGGCGATATCCTTCCTCGACGCTGGAGTAGACCCCGCTGCCCTTGCCTGCCATGATCGCAGCACCGACACAGGCAAGGTCGGCAACTGCCGGGATGCGAACGGGCAGACCGGAAATATCTGCGACCATCTGACACCACAGAGGACTCTTGGAAGCGCCGCCTGCCAGCTTCAGACCTTCCTTGGAGGGCTTTGCCTTGAACGACTCCATCATCCATACGATCTGGAAAGCAACGCCTTCCATAACGGCACGGGCCATATCAAAACGGTCGTGGGACAGATCCAGACCGACAAAGGACGCTTTGGAAAAACGCTTGTTTTTCTCTGACAGACCGGAGAACGGATAGAAGAACAGACCGTTTTCCGCGGCCTTGCGCTTCGCAACTTCTTCGTTGATGGAAACGTAATCCATCGGTGCGCCGTCGGCCCCGACGGCAACATTCTTTCTCAGCCAGTCGAGGCAGACGCCGCCGGACGACAGAGACAGAAGAGAGCCCCACTTGCCGGGAACTGCGGAAACAGACTGGGCAAGGCCGGATTCAAAATCGGATTCATCACCGATGGCGGTGACGACCCAGCAGGTGCCGGAGCCGATGAGAATGTCACCGTTATTGAGAGCGCCCGCGCCGAGCGATACGGCATACTGATCGTGCGCGCCTGCAACCAGCACGGTGTTGGTGGTAAGACCGAGTGCCTCGGCGGCTTTTTCGGTCAGATGACCGATCATATCGCCGGAATGGACGATCTTGGGAAGCTTGTCTTCCGTAATGCCGTCAAATTTCAGGATGGCCTCATCGTAAGCCTCGCGGCGGATGTCGCAGAGCTGATCGTTGCCGAGATCGGAAAGATCGGCGGCGGCAATACCGGTCATGCGCAGAGAGACGAAATCAGGCACGGAGAGGAATTTTGCAGTCTTTGCAAAAAGCTCCGGCTCATGATCCTTCATCCAGCGGATGGTCATGGCAAGCATGGCTTTGCCGAGCTTCCAGCCGGTCTTCTGATACATGGAGTCGGCGTCGCCGACCTCCTTCAGATAGGCTTCGCGCTCAGCTTCGCAGCGGCTGTCGTTCCACACGATGGCGGGACGCAGCGGATCACCGTTTTCGTCCACGGGAACGAAGGTGCCGCCCTGCAGGGAAAGCGAAATGGCTGCCACGTCAGCGGCAATATCCTTGCCGGAAAGAACCTCGCGGACGGTCTCAATGATGGCCTGCCACCAGTCCTCCGCATTCTGCTCGCTCCAGCCGACCTGCGGCGTGGAAAGCGGATAACCGCGATAGGCGCTGCCAAGCAGTTCGCCGTCTTCGCGGAACAAAAGTGTTTTTGTGCCGGTCGTGCCGACATCGATGCCAAGAAGATATTTCATAGTTCTGAACTCCCCGGTTATTTGAAATGGCAGAGTATACCTCCACCTCTACTGAATACAAGATAAACCATCCGGATCGGGTTTGTCAATCCGAAATGACTGAATCGGTCAAGAATCGTGCAGTTGAACAAAACGAACGGCACGATTTTGTAGTATTCGGTCATTTGTTTCCCGGAAATGCTGACTGATTCCCGCATCAAAAAATGTTAGCCATTGGAGGATGCGTAATCGATGCGAACCGTTTCCGCAGCGGGATCGTAGAGCTTCATTTTCGTGAAATTGCGGATGGCTTCCGTCTGCTGACCGAAACGGTCGGGATCCAGCTGCCACACGCGCAGCATCAGAAGCTGAAGCATCATGGACTGACAGAGCGTGGAGGTGAAAATATTCAGAGAGTTGCCCGCCCGGCGCAGCGGCGTATAAAAAACGTAGTCGGAATAGCTGGAGAGGATCCCGTCTTTGACGGCGGTGATCAGAATCGTGGTGGCGCCGGCGGCCTTTGCGGCCATGAATGCGTCGGCAACGGTCCTGGCGGCATTGTTATAGTTGATGCCGATGAGCACGTCCCCCGGCTTGCTGCAGGCTGCCAGACGCAGCTGCTGCAGTTCATCGGAGAAAAAGCAGGCCGGGATCCCGAGACTCAGCAGCTGGGAGCAGGCAGCCTGCGCTACGCCGCCTGCGCTGCCGATGGCGCAGAACTGCACGTTTCCTGCGGCGATGATCTGACGGGCGGCCTCATCCAGAAGCACCTCGTCGGTTCCCTCTACCGTTGCGCGCAGGGACTGACAGGCGTAGTGCAGCGCTCTGTGCATCATGGAGCCGATGCTGTCTCCGGGATGCAGGGTGATGTCATTCTCGGGAAGCGCGGCTTCGGCTCTGCGCAGATCGTATTTGAGATCCGCAAATCCGTCATAATGCAGAAGTCTGCAGAAACGGACGACCGTGGAAGCGCTGCAGCCGCAGGCTTCTGCAAAGGTGCGGACGGAAAGCTGTGCGCACTGCGGCCCGTTGGCAAGCAGGTAGTCCGCAATCTTTTTATCCGTGGAGGAAAGCGTATCGTAGACGGCGCCGATGCGTCCTGCGCAGTCAGCGTCGAAGGGCAGCGCGTCTTTCCCCGAAACCGGCAAAACGGTCATGAAAAAGATCCTCCTCTTAATGCAACAAATTTCACGATTATTATAAATCAGGGAGGAATATTTGTCAAAACTCCGCCGTAAAGCCGCAGAATATGAAACAAGTTTCATGATGAGGATGGATCGTGCGGTATTATGAACGAAAAACCGACGGAATCTTTGTGAAAGAATGCAAACTTTGCAACAGTTTTTTCCGGCTATTGCAATTCGGAGAAAATCTGCGTATGGTGGATACGGAAAATATGCTGAAGGAGTGTTATTATGCCCGTCGGAAAAAGAATTTATCTGAAAAGAAATATGCCGGATCCGGAGCTGATGCGGCAGTTTGCCGAGCTGCCGGCTTCCAATGTCGCCGACTGCATGGAAAGAAGCTGCGCCATGAATCCGCGTATCCGTCTTGTGAGCAATCCGCCCCAGTCCGGCGTCTGCGGCCCGGCCTTTACGGTCAAATGCCGCGCAGGTGACAATCTGGCGCTGCACGCGGCGCTGACCTTCTGTCAGGAGGGCGATATTCTGATCGTGTCCAACGAGGAAGATACCACCCGCGCGCTGACGGGCGAGGTTATGCTGTCGTTTCTGTTCTATACGAAAAAGGTGGCCGCTATCGTAATTGACGGCCCCATCCGCGATATTGAGAGTGTTTCCAAATGGCCCTATCCCATCTACTGCACCGGCACGACTCCGGGCGGCCCCTATAAGGAAGGCCCCGGCGAGGTCAACGTCCCCGTGGCCTGCGGCGGCATCAGCGTCAATCCCGGCGACATCATTCTTGCCGACCACGACGGCGTGATCGTGATCCCGCCGAAGGATGCCCCCACCATTCTGGAGGCAGCAAAGAAATTCCATGAAGCGGATGAAAAGAAGTCCGCCGCCGGCAAGAACGGCACGGCAAACCGTGAATGGGTACTGACGGCGCTGGAGAAAAAGGGATTTGAGATCATTGATGATGTTTATGAGGCGTGAGGAGGATGTGCTATGTATGATTGTGCGAAACTGAAAGACTTTACGGAAAAAGTCATGCTGGATGCGGGACTGAACGAAAAAGACAGCCGTGATTTTGCGGACAGTCTGCTATTTGCGCAGATGCGGGGTATCGGCTCCCATGGACTGACCAGACTCAAGACCTATTACCGCAGAGCCAAGGACGGCCTTGTGGATGCAAAGGCGCAGCCGACCATCGAAAACGATCAGCCCTCGCTTCTGCTGGTGGACGGGCAGAACGGCATGGGCGTTGCCAGCGCGATGTATGCCATGGACACCTGCATTGACCGGGCGGAAAAGAACGGCGCCTGCTTTGCTGCCGTAAAAGGCGGCAACCATTTCGGCTGCGCGGCCTATTTTGCCCTGCAGGCAGCGAGGAAGGGCATGATCGGCGTGGCGATGGCCAACGGCCCCGTGGCCATGGCAGCCATCGGCGGCAAGGATCCCGTGCTGGGAACGAATCCGCTGGCTATTGCGATTCCGGCTGCCGGCCGCGAACCCTATGTTCTCGATATGGCGACCAGCGTAGTTGCCAGAGGCAAGGTGGCGCTGGCGGCAAAGGAAGGCCGAGAGATCCCGCCCAGCTGGGGCATCGATGCCGAGGGGCATCCGACAACGGATCCCAACAGTGTCAAATGTGTGCTGCCCTTCGGCGGTGCGAAGGGCTACGGCATTGCCCTTGCTATTGAGGTACTCTGCAGCTGCCTGAGCGGGGCGAAGAACGGACAGACCATGGGTTCGTTCTATGATTTTTCCGGCAAGCATCAGGACTCCGGTTTCTTTGTGGGTGCGCTGAATGCGAAGGGACTTCTGCCGGAGGGCGCCTTTGAACTGGCAACGGCGGCGCTTTTCGCGTCCATCAAGGATTCTCCCAAAGCCGAGGGCTGCGAGGAGATCTTCATCCCCGGCGAGATCGAACAGCGAAATTACAAAAGCGCAGAGAAGACCGGCGTGAAACTGTCCGATGCAATCGTCAAAGAGATGCAGGAGCTGGCGGCGGAATGCGGCCTTGCATTTGACTGCGAGAAGTGATGAAAAAAGAAAACAGTCAGGCAAAAAGCCTGACTGTTTTTTCTTTATTTCAGCTCAAATTCGATCTCATAATCGCCGAGCACGAGAACGTAGCATCCTGCGTCCAGTTCCTGCTCAAATTCATAGCTGTTGTCTTCGCAAT
>JAEDIZ010000017.1 GCA_016296635.1 Oscillospiraceae bacterium | reverse complement strand
GTCATCGACGAGGAAGTGGCTCCCATGGTGCGGCGGATCTTCGGCATGGCGCTGGACGGTATGAGCTGCCGTCAGATTGCAGCCCAACTGAATACGGAAGGGATTCCAACCCCGGCCACCTATGCGGGACTGACGGTGCCCAATCCCGGCCCTTACACCGGCCTGTGGTCCAGCGAGCGCATTTCCGACATGCTGCAAAATGAGACCTACATCGGCAACATGGTACAGGGGCGCAGCGTGAAGATCAGCTATAAATCCAAAAAGTGCCTGCATCAGGAGCGGAAAAACTGGGTTGTTGTGGAAGGCACCCATGAGCCGCTGATCGACGCTGAGACCTTCCGCAAGGTGCGGATGCTGGTGAACAGCCGAAAGCACACCCGGAGCCGCACCTACGACTTTCTGCTGAAGGGCATGATCTTCTGCCATGAGTGCGGCTATCCGCTGGCGGTGCTGAACCGCAAAAACGCGGCCGGAGAGGATGTGCTGTACTTCGTCTGCCGCACCTATCAGCGGTTCACCAAAGCTGGCGTCTGCACTTGCCACTCCATCAAGGAAAAGACCGTCACAGACGCGGTCATTGCCAAGGTGCGGGAAGTCTGCGAAGCCTATTTACATCCCGCTGAACTGCTCCCCATAGCCCAGCGAGCGGTGGAGCAGGCGCAAAAAGAAAACGCGCTGGAGGCGGAATTGCAGGCCGTGCAGAGCAAGATCGACAGCCTGACGGCCAATCTGGATAAGGTGTACATGGATCGCCTGAGCGGTCTGCTGCCGGAAACGGATTTTGAACGCATTTACAGCCGGGTCAAGCTGGAGCGAAGCCTTCTGGAGGAAAAGAAGCAGGAGCTGGAGCTGCGAAAGAAAAGCCCCGTCCGCACAGAGGACAGGGCAAAAGAATTGGTGCAGCGCTTCATGGACTCGGCCTTTGCCAGCCGGGAGCTGCTGGTCAGCCTCATTGACCGGATCGAGCTGACCGAGGAGAAACAGGTCATCATCAAATTTCGTTTTGCGGAGCTTGATGAAGTCGGGTAAAACCCAGTTATATCAATGGTTTGCGCCGTTATGAGCGGCGCGATTTTCAAGGCCAAATCACTTACATTAGTTCCCGCGCTATGTCTGCGCCGATGATAAGAAAGTTTTCAAGTCCCGCATGCAGAGCGCTGTTGTCCCAACCGGGATCGTCGATTTCAAAGATCTCACGGCGAATGGCCTCCACCACGTTGGGATCTTCCAGGGACTTTGCAAAGGCGGCGTTGCCTTTGTCAAGAAATTTTGCGGGAATGGCGGAGGTGGTCGTGGTGGAAACGGCGGTGTAGGGATAGGCATCAAAGGTGACGGAAAGCCCCTGCCGGTTGGCCTCGTCAATCATGGCAAGTGCCTTGCTGCATCGCGTCCAGAAGGTTTTGCCGACAACCTTGAAATGGGAAATGTTGACGGGAATATCCGCATATTTTGCAATATCGATGCATTCCTGCACGCTTTCAAAAAGGGATGCAGATTCGGAACGGGAGTGGGTGGTGTACATGCCGCCGCATTCACGCACGGCTTTGGAAAGCTCGAACAGCTCCTGCGGTGTGGGTTTCCGGTTTGAAAGACCCATGACGCCGGTGCCGTCATAAATCCGGGCGTTTCGGATCAGAAGATCAGACATCAATCCTGACTCCTTTCATTCCCGGTAGATGCGCGGTACGCGGGGACTGATGGTGCAGGTGACCTCGCCGCTGACGCTTTGACCAAGCTCCGAGACCACCTGTGCGGAAACGGTGTTTTTTCCGTCACTGCCCAGCAGAATTACCTCTGTGCCGGCCTCAGCGTCCGGTGCGTCTGTCAGATCGATCATGGTGTAATCCATGGCGATGCGGCCCACGACGGGCACCTTTCTGCCGCCCGCAAGAACAAAGGTCTTGTTGGAATAAATGCGGTGATAGCCGTCTGCGTAGCCGCAGATGACGATGCCGATGCGCATGTCGTGCTCTGTGCGGAAGGTGCAGCTGTAGCTGATGGCCTCGCCGGCCTTCAACGTTTCCACCTGCGCAATGCAGCTGCGCCAGGTAAGGGCAGGGATCAGTCCCAGTTCGCAGACGCTCTCATCGGAGTAGGACATTCCCAGCGGGAGCATCCCGAGCCGCATCATATCCAGCAGGTCTTCCGGGTGGACAAGCGATCCGCCGGTGGAGCAGCAATGGCGGATTCCGAGAGAAAGTCCGGCCTGCTGCATCGCGCTGCAGGCGTCCTGAAAACGGGAAAACTGCTGCGCGGTGAAGGAAAGCTCCCAGTCGGCGGTTCCTTCACCGCAGGCAAAATGTGTATAGGTACCGGTGAAGTTCAGATTCGGAAGGCTGCGGATCTTCCGAATTTCTTCCATGGCATCGTGGTCTTCCCGCCAGCGGATGCCGGAGCGGTTCAGACCGGTGTCGATTTTCAGATGGCAGTCAGCGCAGAGGCTGTTCTGCGAAAGAATAGCGGAGAGCGTCTGCGCATAGCCGGTGCTGCCGACGGTGAAGGTAAGTCCTGCTTTTGCGGCAGACAGAATCAGCCCCTCCGGCACGGGGCCGAAAAGGAGGATGGGTTTGCTGCTTTTTTCGCGGATGAGCAGAGCCTCTTCCACGGTGGCAACGGCATACCAGTCGGTAAAGGATTCAAAGGCGGGAACAACGCCGGAGATCCCGTGACCATAGGCGTCTGCCTTCAGAACGGAAAGGATCTTCTGCTGCGGAAACAGCGAGCGTGCGAGCTGTCCGTTGTGCCGGATGGCGGAAAGACTGACTTCTGCGATATTTCATACGATAGGTTCTGTGGAGCTAAATGACGCGCAGGGGCGGCCATTGGTCGCCCGGACACATCACAAATTTTCAGAATAGCGCGATAAGATCCACACCCCTAGCGATTTCCGGTTCCTCCGGGCGGGCATTGCCCGTCCCTACAACGGCGGGGCGATGTGCGCAGTCAAACTTTGAGGCGTATAGGGAGAAAATGAGCCGGGCAGCCGACGGCTGCCCGGCAATTTCTGTGTTCAGAGAAAGGTCAGCGAGGCAAGAAAAAATCCCTGCGCCAAAATGTCCGCGCAGCCGCCGGGGCTGAGATTGCGGTCAATCATGGCCGCATCCATGGCAAGAAGCAATTCAGATTTCCTTGCCGGTTCGGCGGATAAAATCCGTTCTGCCCATTTGCGAGCGAAAGCCAGTCCCTCCGCGCCGCCGCGGTGCAGAAGGTTTGTGTCCTGACATTCCAGTATCAGCTGTAGCAGAATCCCCTCCGGGGGCAAGCCCGCCGACAGCATCCGCCTTACCTTCTGCGCCAACGGAAACCCTGCCTCGGCCTCTTCTCTTGCGCCGCGTCCGCCATAGGCGGCAAGCGCTTTGCGGCCGTGGGTCTGTACGGACGGAGCACCGTCCTTTGCCAGCTTTGCAGCCTGCTCAAAAAGCGGCCGTTCGTGAACGAGATACGCTGCCGCGGCAGCCGTCAGAAGGCCGAGCGAATAGATGGCGCCCTTGTGGGTGTTGACGCCGCCGGTGGCGGTAAGCATGGTTTGTTCTGCTTCCAGTCCGGCCTTCTGCAGCGTGGGCATACAATCCGGATTATCCATGGCCGCTTCTGCGCAGAGAGTAAAGTACGGACGCAGCACTTCGGCGCTGGTGAGGAACATGGGAAGATCCATGTCCTTGTGGGCGCCTGCGTTATTTTCATCCACAAGACCCGGCTTCGGCGTGACGCGAACCTCCCGGCAGAGGGAATTGACCGCGAAATCAGCCAGCTCCCGCGCGGCAAAGCTCCGAAGAAGCGCCTGTGTCTTTGCTTCGATGGCTTCCAGTCCGTGGGCGCGGCTGCGCGAGCAGAGTGTTGCCGGGCCGCCGCAGACAAGGCAGGTTCTGCCGCCGGGCCGGGAGAGCTTTTCGTCGTCGGGCGTCAGCACATCCATGTCAAAAAGCCGCCCGACGGGGGTATCCTCCAACCGGATGCAGCGCACTTTTGCCTCTGCCGCATCCAGCCCGGTCACAAGATAAAATTCATTGCCTGCGCTTCGCGCAATGCTTTCGTCATACAGCGCCGGAACGGCTTCAAGCAGCGCCTGCCTGCCCCGGCCAAACACAAAATCGATCAGCGGCGAACGCTTATATGGGCCAGCGATGTTCATGGTAAAGCAGATGAGCGTGCTGCCGTATTTGCGCAGCAGCGCCTGCTGCTTTGCCTGCCGGGCCTCCCGGGCGTCCAGCACCTGCATCAAAGTAACTTCGCTGCTCATTCCAAAAGACTCCGGTCAAGGCGGCTGAGGTAGGATTCGGAATCCTCACCGACTACGCCGATCATAAGATAGCTCTTGATGGAGCGGTCATAGACAAAATGCGGCAGCAGCCGGAATCCCTTGATCTGCGAGGTATTGCTGACATGGGTACGCGGGCCGGTACAGACATGGATGGTATCGCCGATGCGCATATGCGATTCATCATAATACGCAACGGGAATCGCCTGCGCAATCATCTCATTCACGCCGCGCTCCACCTCCAGAATGTCAAAATCGGGCTTGCGTTCCGGGAACTGCAGCGTAAAGCCGTGGCGAACATCGCCGTGCATGCAGCGGTTCAGATCCTCCTCCGGCATGAAAAGCTCACACAGATCCTCTGCGGTATGCGCCATCAGACGGTAGGGTGCGGATTTATAGGCCATGTTTACAATTTCCTGCGGATCCGGGCCGAAGATGGTGGGGCGGGTGATGACGATCTCCTCGCCGACGCCGATGAGCAGATTGGCGCGCTGACGCAGAAACGGCGCGATCAGATCAAAATGCTCCACGACCACGCGCTTTTCCCGGTGAATGGCCTCGGTGATGGCGTCTGCCAGAACGCTCATCTGCGTGAAGCCGGTTTCAAAGCGGATGTCGATGTGATAGGTATGCGGGGTAAAAAAGCCGTGGAAAGAGTCTATCTCTAAAAGCGGAAGCGGCCGAACATTCACGCCGTCATCATCGTTGGTCAGCTCCAGTCCCGGGAACATACCCTTGATGAGTGCACTTTTGCCGGAGCCTGCTTCGCCGATGATGCCGATGAGATTATCAAAGGGGGAGAGGTACTGCTGTGCGATCTGCATGCCGAGTGAATACATACGGCTGCGGCCGCGGGGGGCAAAATATGTGCTGATGATATGTGTATAGGCATCGTTTGACATGCTGTTGTCCTCCTGAAAAGCCCGTGTTTTGTTCAGTATACATCACAACGGACAGATTGCAAAGCATCCCGAAAAATTATTGCAAAAAGAAAAATTGTATTATACAATGGGGCCATATTAAACCAATACAAGAGGAGCGTTTACGATGCTTGAAATCAGACAGAAGGCTGTCGCAGGAACCATGGAATCCAGTGACGCCTATGTGGAGATTGAACCGGCGGAGGAAGGACTGCAGATCCGGGTGGAATCCGTAGTGCAGCAGCAGTTCGGTGCAGTGATCGAAACCGCTGCGCAGGAGGTTCTGCAGCAGTACGGCGTGCAGAAGGCTTCCGTCCGCATTTTTGACCGCGGTGCGCTGGACTGCGTAATCCGGGCCCGCGTTGAAACGGCCATCCTGCGGGGAAAGGGTGAATGAAATGAGAAGATCGATGCTGTTTTTGCCGGGCAATACGCCCAATATGCTCATCAATGCCAATGTGCTTGGCTGCGATGCGGTGATTTTTGATTTGGAGGACGCAGTCTCCCCGGCGGAAAAGGATGCTGCCCGGGTGCTGGTCAGAAATGCCATGAAATACATGGCGCTTTCCTGCGAAGTGATCGTCCGCATCAACTCCGTCGATACGCCTTACTGGAAGCAGGATCTTGACGAGATGCTGCCGCAGAAGCCGAATCTCATCATGCTGCCCAAGAGCAGCTGCGCGGACGATATTCACCTGGTGGATGCGTATATGTCCGAGGTAGAGGATCGGCTGGGCTATGCAAGAAATACGGTCTGCCTGATGCCGCTGATCGAAACGGCCATGGGCGTAGAAAATGCGTTTGCAATCGCATCCGCAGGCAAGCGCGTCAAGGCGCTGTTCCTCGGCGCGGAGGATCTGACCAAGGATCTGCGCTGCGTCAGAACCAAGGACAGCCACGAAATTGAGTATGCAAGAAGCAGACTGGTCATGGCAGCCCGGGCTGCCGAGGTCGATGTCTATGACACCCCCTTTACGGATGTCAACGATGACGAGGGCATCTATACCGATGCCGCCTACGCAAAATCTCTCGGCTTCACCGGCAAGGCTTCCATTTCGCCCCGCCATGTGGACGCCATCAACGAGGTGTTCAGCCCCACGCAGAAGGAAGTTGACTATGCCTACGAGGTCATGGAGGCCATCGAAGAAGGCAAGCGGCAGGGCAAGGGCGCTGTTGCACTGCACGGTAAAATGATCGACGCACCGGTGGTTGCAAGAGCACAGCAGACCATCGCCATGGCGGAAGAGCTCGGTATGAAAAGAGGAGGAACGGACTGATGCAGAAACTGGTAAATACAATCCGGGAGGCCATTGAACTTTCCGGTCTGAAAAGCGGCATGACCGTTTCCTTCCATCATCATCTGAGAAACGGCGACTATGTGCTGAACATGGTCATGGAGGAGATTGCAAACCTCGGCATCCGGGATCTGACTGTGAACGCCAGCTCGATTTTTGCCATTCATGCGCCGCTGGTGGATCATATTAAAAATCATGTGGTGACCATGCTGCAGACCGACTATATGTCCGGCCCCGTGGCAAAGGCCATCTCCGAGGGCATCATGGAAAACCCGGTGCAGTTCCGCACCCACGGCGGCCGCCCGGCGGATATCGCCCGGGGCGAAACGCCCGTGGATGTGGCGTTCATCGCCGCGCCTTCCTCTGATCCCATGGGCAACTGCTCCGGCAAGTTCGGCAAGTCTGCCTGCGGCAGTCTCGGCTATGCGATGCCGGACGCCATGTACGCGAAAAAGGTCGTTGTCATCACCGATAATCTGGTTGCCTATCCGCTGCCGGACTGGTCAATTTCCGAGGATTATGTGGATTATGTGGTTGCGGTGGACGCCATCGGCGATGCAAACGGCATCGTTTCCGGTACCACGAAGATCACGAGAGATCCGGTTGGACTGGTCATGGCAAAGACGGC
This sequence comes from Oscillospiraceae bacterium, assembly GCA_016296635.1. Taxonomy (GTDB): domain Bacteria; phylum Bacillota; class Clostridia; order Oscillospirales; family Oscillospiraceae; genus CAG-170. The sequence goes on along the minus strand of JAEDIZ010000017.1, from coordinate 20,197 downwards.
TGCAAAGATGATCAAGGCCTCCGGTCTTCTTCAGAACGGCTTCTCCTTCCAGACCGGCGCCGGCGGCGCTTCGCTGGCCACGGCAAAGTTCCTCAAGGAAATCATGCTCAAAGAAGGCATCCGCGGCAGCTTCGGTCTCGGCGGCATCACCGGTTATCTGGTGGAAATGCTGGAGGCGGGCTGCTTTGAGAAGCTGATGGATGTCCAGTGCTTCGATCTGGACGCGGTGCGCTCCATCCGCGAAGACCCGCGCCATGAAGAGATTTCTGCAATCCACTATGCAAGTCCGCGCGCCAAGAGTGCCGTGGTGGACAGTCTGGATGTGGTCATTCTCGGCGCAACAGAGATCGATACCAACTTCAATGTCAATGTCCATACGGACTCCAACGGCTATATCATGGGCGGTTCCGGCGGCCACAGCGATGCAGCTGCAGGTGCAAAGATGTCCGTCATCATTGCACCGATGATCCGCGCAAGACTTCCCATCGTGACCGACCGCGTGAACTGTATTTCTACGCCGGGCAAGGATATCGATGTGCTTGTGACGCAGGGGGGCATTGCCGTCAATCCGGCAAGAGTGGATTTGAAAGAACGCTTCCTCGCGGCGAAGCTGCCGGTGGTGGATATCGAAGAACTGAAAGCACGCACAGAAGCCATCACGGGAAAACCGCAGCCCATCGCAAAGGGCAGCCGGGTCGTGGCGGAGGTCATCAGCCGCGACGGCGAGCTGCTGGACAGAATCTATAATGTCCCGACACTGTAACGAAAAAACTGTCATTGCGAGGACGCTGACGCACCGGCGCGGCATCCAGTGAGCGACTGCCCTCAGGGCGGCTCCTAGCGAGTCGGAATCCGTATTCCCGCGCCGAGGGCGCGGAAGAAACCTTTGGCAAAATGTTTCGGCTGGTCATGTCTCCGACGGCCATGCTTTCTGCACGCGCAGAAAGCATGGAGAAAGACGCGCCAAAGAAAACCACATGGTTTTCTTTGGAAACTTTCCTTTTTGTCTGAAGTGTTTGGTACCTGACCGGCGGCTCGACTCGCTCCCTACGGGCGGTCGCTCGCTTACCGCAGGTGTTTGCGGATGAAATTTGTGATGTTTTTAACGGAACGCCGGAAACGGCGTTTCCTGAAAAGCATTATTTCATGAATATGAGAGGTATCAATATGAAGGAAATCAAAGCGGCACAAATCACGGATGTGGTGGCAAGACTCTGCATCGATGCCAACTGCTATCTGCCGCAGGATATGAAAGAAAGAATCGAGGCCTGCGAAAAAGCAGAGCCGTGGCCGGCTGCAAAGGAAATTCTCGGCCGCATCGTGGAAAATTATCATATCGCGGAAAGTTATCCGCAGCCCATCTGCCAGGATACGGGTGTTGCCTGCGTCTTTCTGGAGATCGGGCAGGACGTGCATATTGACGGCGATCTGAGCGCCGCCATCAACGAGGGCGTCCGCCGCGGCTATACGGAAGGGTATCTGCGTAAATCCGTGGTTGCCGATCCCATCCGCCGCAAAAATACCGGCGACAACACCCCGGCTATGATCTATTACGATCTTGTTCCGGGCGACAGCCTGAAAATCACCGTTGCCCCTAAGGGCTTCGGCAGCGAAAACATGAGCCAGATCAAGATGCTCAAGCCCTCGGACGGCCTGCAGGGCGTCAAGGATTTCATCCTTAAGGTCGTGGAGGATGCAGGCCCCAATCCGTGCCCGCCCATCGTGGTGGGCGTCGGCATCGGCGGCACCTTTGACAAGGCGGCTTTTATGGCCAAGAAAGCCTTGATGCGCAGTGTGGATGAGAGAAACGCAGACCCGTATTACGCAGAACTGGAGCAGGAAATGCTGGAAAAAGTCAATGCGCTCGGCATCGGCCCGCAGGGCTTCGGCGGCAAAACCACGGCGCTGGCAGTAAACATCGAGACCTTCCCGACCCACATTGCGGGTCTTCCCGTTGCGGTCAACATCAACTGCCACGTGACAAGACATAAGACGGAGGTGCTGTAAGATGGCGATCAAGGTTCAGATGCCCATTTCCCGCGAGAATGCGAGAAAACTTCGCGCAGGCGATTCCTGCCTGCTTTCCGGCGTGATCTATACCGCCCGCGATGCCGCGCATAAGCGCCTTTGCGAGCTGGTGGAGCAGGGAAAAGAACTGCCCATGGATATGAAGGACGCGACGATCTACTACGTCGGCCCGACGCCTGCCAAGGAAGGCCAGGCCATCGGCTCTGCCGGCCCCACCACCTCCTACCGCATGGATGCTTACAGCCCCATGCTCATCGAGCAGGGTGAAACCGGCATGATCGGCAAGGGCAAGCGCAGTCCGGAGGTCGTTGCCGCCATGAAAAAATTCGGCGCGGTCTATTTCGGTGCCATCGGCGGCTGCGGTGCACTTCTGAGCAAGTGCATCAAAAAAGCGGAGGTCATTGCCTATGAGGATCTCGGCGCGGAGGCGATCCGCCGTCTGGAGGTTGAGGATCTGCCGGTGATCGTTGTCATCGATGCAGAGGGCAACAATCTCTATGAAACCGGGCGCGGCGCATATCTCGAGAGTCTGGAAAACAAATAACAAAGGAGAAATCAGCCATATGTTTGAAGGCTATATGGTGGATGCGAGCCTGAATATTCCAATCTATCAGCAGCTTGTTGATAAAATCCGTGCGGATATCAAGTCGGAGCAGTTGCCCTTCGGTACGCGGCTGCCTACTGTCCGGGCATTGGCACAGCAGATGAATCTGGCCAGAGGTACAGTCAAGCGCGCCTACGATGAGCTGGAGAATGATAAGCTGATTGAAAAGATGCAGGGCAGAGGCACTTTTGTCTGCTTCCGCGCGCTTTCCCGCGACAGCCGGAAGGAGCAGGCCATGCAGCTGATCGACAGTATGCTGGATCAGCTGGAGGAGCTGCGGCTCTCAGCCTCAGAAATGGAGATCTTTCTCAATCTGAAGCTGCGCGAACGCAGACAGCTGCAGCAGAATCTCAAGGTCGCGCTGGTCGCGTCCGATGCCGAGATCCAGTCACAGCTTTATGAGCAGCTGAAGAGTCTGCCGGGCATCGATCTGTATTCGTATTCGCTGCACGATGTGCAGCTCTATCCCTACCGCCTGCCGGAGGATATCAGCCTGATTGTTACAGACGCAGAACCGGAAGAACAGTGCGGCTGGGCCGGGATCGATCCCGAGCGGATCACAAGAACGGCGCTGCGTCCTACGGCAATGACCGCGAGACAGCTGGTGAAGCTTCGCCGGGGGATGCATGTCGGCATATTCTCTTCCGGTTCGCAGTTTGCGGAGAATCTGCAGCGGGATCTTTCTGCGCTGGCAGAACTTTCGCAGCCGGCTGCTGTCTGCGAGGGAAAGGATCCGGATAGACTGTGTGTTTTCCTGCAGAGCGTACAGGTGCTGCTGGTGCCGGAGGGCTATGAGAAGTTTGCGGATGAAAGGGTTTCGGCCTGCATCCGTGCATTTTCCGAGACCGGAACAGTCATTGCCTGCCGCTATGAAGCGGATGCCGGCTCCGTCCTTTCCATCCGGGAAAAGCTGGTTCGGGCAAGGCAGAATTAAGAACGATTTCCAATGCAAGGCGGTGCGGAACCGGATGCGTTCTGCACCGCCCTTTTTGCGATTTTGCGGAAAAAATGAATAATTATGATGTGTATCTTGCAAAAATACGAAAGGATACGCAAAAATTGAAGTTTCTCTTGCATTTTCAATGATTTCGTGCTATAGTAAATGAAGGAAAAAGATTTAAAACAATATGCAAAATTGTATCAATGCTTTTGATACAACAAAAGCACGTTTGAGGTGTCAAGATGGAAAGCGAACGAAAAAAGGTTCTTGTCATCGGCGTCATCGGCGCTGATGTTCATGCAGTCGGAAACGCGATTCTGAACCACGCATTCAAGGCAGCCGGCTTTGAAGTGGTCAATCTGGGTGTCATGGTTTCGCAGGAAGAGTATATTGCAGCCGCGATTGAATCCAATGCAGATGCGATCGTGGTTTCGTCCCTCTACGGTCAGGGAGAGCTGGATTGCCGCGGCATGCGCGAAAAGTGCGACGAAGCCGGTCTGAAGGGAATTCCCCTCATAGTCGGCGGCAATATCGTGATCGGCAAGCAGAGCTTTGCCGAAGTTGAGCAGCGCTTCAAGGCCATGGGCTTTGACCGCGCCTTCCCTCCCGGAACTGCGCCGGAAACCACCATCGAGGCGCTGCGTGAGCTGCTGCACATGGAGGATCAGCAGGCATGAAGCCCATACTGCTGATCGATTTCGGAAGCACCTACACAAAGGTAACGGCTGTTGATGCGGAAGGCGAAAAGCTTTTGGGTACGGCGGCTTCCTATACTACGGTACAGACGGATGTGGGTGACGGTCTTCGCAATGCGCTCGAGCTTCTGCACGAAAAGACGGGCAGGATCGACTACGCGGAAACCTACGCCTGCTCCTCGGCAGCCGGCGGTCTTCGCATGATGGTCAGCGGCCTTGTGCCGGAGCTGACCAGCGAGGCGGCCAAGATGGCAAGTCTCGGCGCCGGCGCAAAGATCATCAAGGTCTTTTCCTTCCAGCTGACGGAGGACGACCTTGAAGAAATCAAAGAAGCCAAGCCGGATATTTTCCTGCTGGTGGGCGGCACGGACGGCGGCAACAGCGAGTGCATCGTTCATAACGCCGAGATGCTTGCTTCCCTGCATCCGGACTTTCCCATCGTGCTGGCGGGCAACCGCTCGGCGGTGCGGCAGTGCCAGAGAATTCTGGAAGGCTGCGAGGTGCATATCTGCGACAACGTCATGCCGAAGTTCGGCGTTCTGAACATCGAGCCGACGCAGAAGCAGATCCGCAGCATTTTCCTCGACCGCATCATTTCCGCCAAGGGCCTTTCGCAGGCGGCGGCGCTGCTTTCCGATATCATTATGCCGACTCCCGCAGCGGTACTGGCAGCCATGAACCTGCTGGCACAGGGCACGGAGGGTGAAACGGGCATCGGCGATCTGGTGGCGGTGGATGTCGGCGGCGCAACGACGGATGTCTACTCTTTGGCAGACGGCATGCCGGAGGCCATGAACACCGTATTCCGCGGTCTGCCGGAGCCCTACTCCAAGAGAACCGTGGAAGGCGATATCGGTATGCGCTACAGCATCCACGGCATTGTTGCCGAAGCCGGTGTCCGGCGCATTGCGCAGCTGTCCGGCCTTTCCGAAAGCCGCGTGCAGGAGCTGGTCGATTATCTCGGCAAAAACACGGAAACGCTGCCGGGTGATGATGAGGAGCTGGAAAAGCTCGATTTTGCACTGGCGTCCATGGCCATCGAAATTGCCGTGGCAAGACACGCGGGCACCATGGAAGAAACCTACACCATGATGGGTCAGACGTTCGTGCAGAGCGGTAAAGATCTGACCCGCGTCAAAAAAATCATCGTGACAGGCGGCAGCCTGATTCATACAAAGAGGACGGCGGAAATTGCGGCCCATGCGCTTCTCAGTCCGCAGGACCCTATGAGTCTTCGACCCAGGCGCGCAGAGATTCTGGTGGATCGCAAATACATTCTTGCGGCAATGGGACTTCTTTCCATCCACTATCCGCAGACTGCCCTGCGCATTATGAAAAAGGAGCTTGAAAATAATGGATATTCAGAATAAACGAATCTCCGATGAAGAATTTGCAAAACTCCGTAAAGAGGTCCTGACCCAGTGGCCCACCGGTAAGGATGTGGATCTGGAGGAGGCGGTTGCCTATCATAAGGCCATGCCCAAGGAGCGGATCTTCTCCGACAAGCTGATCGAAGCCAAGAAGGCGGGTAAGACCCTCATTCAGCCGCGCGCCGGTGTTCCCGTCATTGAAGAGCATATCAAGCTGATGCAGTATCTGCAGGATAACGGCGAGGCGGATCTTCTGCCCACCACCATCGACAGCTACACCCGTCAGAATCGCTATGAAGAAGCGGAAAACGGCATCAAGGAGTCCATCCGCCTGAACCGTGCCATGCTCAACGGCTTCCCGGCTGTCAACCACGGCGTTATGGGCTGCCGCAGAGTCATCGAGAGCGTACACGTTCCCGTGCAGGTTCGTCACGGCACGCCGGATGCCCGCCTTCTGACCGAGATTGCCTTCGCAGGCGGCTTCACCAGCTACGAAGGCGGCGGCATCTCCTATAACCTGCCCTACTGCAAGAACGTTCCTATGGAGAGAACCATCCGTGACTGGCAGTACGTGGACAGACTGACCGGTCTTTATGAGGAAATGGGCGTTTCCATCAACCGCGAGCCCTACGGCCCGCTGACCGGCACTCTCGTGCCTCCCTGCATCTCCCATGCGGCAGCCATCATTGAAGCGCTGCTGGCAGCCGAGCAGGGTGTTAAGAACATCACCGTCGGCTACGGCCAGTGCGGCAACCTGGTGCAGGATATTGCGGCCATCCGCACACTGGAAGAGCTGACGAACGAATATCTGCAGAAATACGGCTACGGCGACGTGGTCGTCACGACCGTTCTGCATCAGTGGATGGGCGGCTTCCCCGCAGACGAGGCAAAGGCCTTCGGCGTCATTTCCTCCGGCGCGCTGATCGCTGCACTTTCCAAGGCCACCAAGGTCATCGTCAAGAGCCCGCACGAGGCAGTAGGCATCCCCACCATGGAAGCCAATGCCGAGGGTATGCGCTGCACCAAGCAGGTGGTCAGCATGATGCAGGATCAGGTGTTCCGCGATGTCCGTCTGGAGCAGGAATGTGAGATCATCCGGCAGGAGACCCGCTGCATCGTGGATAAGTGCTTCGAGCTGGGCATGGGCGATATTGCTGTCGGCGTGTGCCGCGGTGTTGAAGCCGGTGCGCTGGATGTTCCGTTTGCACCCTGCCGCGCCAACGCAGGCCTGATGCTTCCGTGCCGTGATAATGAAGGTGCGGTCCGTATCCTCAACACCGGCAATCTGCCCTTCACCGAGGATCTCAAGAAGTTCCATGCAGATAAGATTCAGGAACGCGCCAAGGCGGAAAAGCGCGAGGCTTCCTTCCAGATGGTTATCGATGATGTTTACGCCATCGGCAAGGGCCGCCTTGTCGGCAGACCGAGATTCTAATTGCAGGGCGGGGGCTTGCCCCTGCCGCGACATTCCATACGCAGAAGCAATTAGGGTGTCATTGCGAACCAGTGCGCACACTGGTGTGGCAATCCGTATCCCCGCGCCGCAGACGCGGGTTTCACCCATGGCAATCATCATCGGCTGGTCATGCCTCCGGCGGCCATATTTCTTCTGACGGCAGAAGAAATATGGAAAAGAAGGCCACCCAAGAAAACCACATGGTTTTCTTGGGAAACTTTCCTTTTCTGTCTGAAACCAACGGTACCTGACCGGCGGCTCGACTCGCTCCCTTCGGTCGGTCGCTCGCTCACTGCTGGTGACTGCAAAAGAAATCTGTGACATTCAGAACGGCGGAGGCAAGCCTCCGCCCTACAACACAAATTCAATCATGTGGAGGATTTGAATATGAAAATTATCGATGTTGTCTGCTCTGCCGGCCGTACCGGCTTCTACTTTGACGATCAGCGCGCCATCAAGAAGGGCGCAGGTCATGACGGCGTGTTCTATGTCGGCAAACCCGTGACCGAAGGCTTTACCTCCGTCCGTCAGGCGGGCGAGGCTATCTCCGTGATGCTGATCCTTGAGGACGGTCAGGTTGCCTACGGCGACTGCGCAGCCGTTCAGTATTCCGGTGCAGGCGGACGCGATCCTTTGTTCCTTGCCAAGGACTTCATTCCCATCATCGACACCTATATCAAACCTGAACTGGTTGGCAAAGAGGCAAACGATTTCCGCGGCCTTTGCAAAATGATGGAGGCCATTCAGGTAAATGGCAAGCGCCTGCATACCGCCATCCGCTACGGCGTTTCTCAGGCTATTCTCGATGCAGTTGCCAAGGCTACCGGCCGCATGATGTGCGAAGTCGTGGCAGACGAATACGGCTGCACCGTTTCCGAGACTCCGATCCCCATCTTCACCCAGTCCGGCGATGACCGCTACGACAACGCTGACAAGATGATCATCAAGGGTGCGCAGGTTCTGCCGCATGCACTCATCAACAATGTTGAGACCAAGCTCGGCACAAAGGGCGAAAAGCTGGCAGAGTATGTTGCATGGCTGCGTGACCGTATCCTTGCAAACCGCGCAAGCGAAGACTATATGCCCGTTCTGCACATCGATGTCTACGGTACCATCGGCGCTGCATTCGGCAACACCAACTACAAGGCCATGGCTGACTATATTGCTCAGCTGGAAGAGATCGCAAAGCCCTTCCATCTGCGCATTGAAGGCCCCATGGACTGCGATGTGGATGTTCCCACGCAGATGAAGTGCCTGGCAGCTCTGACCAAGGAACTGGACGAGCGGAAGATCAATGTCGAGCTGGTTGCAGACGAATGGTGCAACACCCTTGAGGACATCAAGCTCTTCGCAGACAACAAGGCCGGCCACATGGTGCAGATCAAGACCCCCGACCTCGGCGGCATCAACAACACCATCGAAGCAGTTCTGTACTGCAAGGAAAAGGGCATCGGCGCTTATCAGGGCGGTACCTGCAACGAAACCGACCGCAGCGCGCAGGTCTGCGTCAACTGCGCTATGGCAACCCAGCCCACGCAGATCCTTGCCAAGCCCGGCATGGGTGTTGACGAAGGCTACATGATTGTTTACAATGAAATGAACCGTATTCTGGCTCTTCGCAAGGCAAAGAAGAACCTGAAGAAGTAATTGCGTGCAAAATGCAGACGCTGCGGTGCAGCGTCTGCATTTGTTGCTTTTCGGAATGTTGAGGAGAAAAAGAAAATGTCAGCTGAGATTCTGTTTTTGAACAACAAAGAGATGGATGAGCTGGGCGCAGGCAGCATGGAGCAGGTGCTGCAGGACGTGTAGCAGGCATACCGGCTGTATGACGCCGGCGATGTGCTGGTACCCGGCAAGCTGGTCATGCCCTTCGGCAAGAACCCGGAAGATGAATATACCCACGACCGCATCAACTGTATGCCGGGCTACATCGGCGGCGAATATAACCTTGCCGGTGTCAAGTGGATCGGCAGCGCACCGGATAACTACACCAGAGGCCTGCCGCATGCAACCTCCACCATCGTGATGAACGACCCCGTGACCAAGATGCCGGTCTGCGTCTGCGAAGGCACGCAGGTCAGCGCCATGCGCACCGGCGCTTCCGGCGGCGTGGCGATGAAATATCTTGCAAAGAAAGATGCCGCAGTTATCACCATCTGCGGCGCAGGCGCGCAGGGCAGAACGCAGCTGGAGGCGGCCATCCATGTTCGTCCTTCCATCAAAAAGGCATATATTTACGACCTTTTCCTGGAGCGTTCCGAGCAGTTTGCCCCCGAAATGCATGAAAAGTTCCCGGCAGTCGAGATGATCTCCGTTCCCGCCGAAAAACTGGCGGAGGCCATTGGAGAAAGTGACATCGTTGACACCGCAGCGCTGGCGCAGGAACCCTTTGTAAAAGGCGCATGGGTCAAAAAGGGCGCCTTGATGATCAATATGTCCGGCTATGAGATGGACAAGGACTGCGTGCGCAAGGCGGATAAGGTCGTTGTGGATTTCTGGGAGACTGTCAAGCACCGTCTGCACGCCACCGTTGCCCACATGGCAGAGGATGGAGAATTTAAGGACGAAGACCTTCACGCTGAGATCGGCGAGATCGTCGGCGGACGCAAGGTCGGCCGGGAGAGCGAGGACGAAACCATCTACTTTAACGCTGTCGGCACCGGCATCCTCGATCTGGCGGTGGCAGCGCGCTGCTGCCACAATGCGCAGAAGCAGGGCAGAGGCACCCGCGTTTCCTATTGGGTATAATCCGTTTTATGTGCATAAGAAAACACCGTTCCGCAGGAATTTCCTGCAGAACGGTGTTTTTTGTTTTGAGAATCAAAGCTCGAAGGGAACAACGTCCTCCACGGCTTTTTTGCAGTCGATGCGGATGTCGCCGTTGTCAATGTCGATCAGCACATAGCGGTCGTTGCCCATGCCCAGCTCCTTCATATAGGTGAGCTGGCGGTGCGCATGGCGCGACTGCATCCGCTCGACAAGATCTTTATGGTCATCTTCTTTCAGCGCGTAGACCAGATCCACGCAGGCCTGATCGGCGGCGAGAATATCCAAAGAAGCAACCATGCCAATGTTGGGCGTGACAACGGGCAAGGCGTCGCAGCCCTCGCAGTCGCAGGAAACGGACATGTTGCGCAGGACGTTCAGATACGCGATGTTTCTGCCGAAATGATCGACAACTGCCTTCGTTGATTCGGTCATGCGTTCCATAAACTGTTCGGTGTTGACGCTGAATGCAGCGCCTTCGCCGGTGTGGATCATGGCCTTGCCGATTTTTCCGTCGGCGCAGCCGATGCCGAGATTCTTGTTGGAGCCGCCGAAGCCGCCGACCACATGACCCTTGAAATGGGTCAGCGCCAGCAGGGAATCATAGTTTTCGATGTTTTTGCCCATGGACATCTCCGTGAACCATTTGCCGTCTTTGACGGGCAGCATGACGGTGCCGTCTTCATCCATGATATCCATGGGGCAGAAGTCCCAACCGTTGATTTTCAGCGTATTGCGGTGCTGCTCGGTGGTGGAACGCTCACCCGGATAATAGGTGTTGGTTTCCACGATGGAGGCGTCGGGCAGCTCGGTTTCAATCAGATGCCTGACCCACGGACGGGGAATGATATTCGGGCCGTTGGGTTCGCCGGTATGCAGCTTGACGGCAACTTTGCCGGTCAGATTGGCGCTGATACGCTGATATAACTTTCTCAGACCCTCCGGGGAAAGATCTCTGGTAAAGTAAACGATGGATTCATTGCCCATGCGTTCTTCGTAGGGAACATAACGGTCACCGCCGGTGCCGGGAACGGGCTGACTGCTCATATCGGGTTCCTCCTCTGTAATTCAAAATGACGGGTGTGCAATGCATGCAAAAGAATCTCTGACTGCATCTTATTATAGCATTCCCGTTTGGCAGAATGTCAATCATTTTTTATAACAGTGCGCTGAAACACGGCTTGCAAAGCTGATGGATGTGGATTTTTTGCGGTGTTCGTGCTATAGTGCAAAGGAAGAACAAATGCAGGGAAGTGAAGCTTATGCGTCCGATCATCGGCATCACGGCGCCGAAAAGCGAGGAGACCGGTTATACGGAAGCCACGAACAGAATTTTTGACTATGTGCAGAGAAGCTATTCTGCGCAGATTCGACTTGCGGGCGGACTGCCGGTGCTGATTCCGGCTGCAGCAGAGGCAGACAGGGCGTATGTGCAGGCGCTGATCGACCGGCTGGATGGCTTATATTTTACGGGCGGCGGCAAACTGCATACGGCGCCCGGGTCAAATCCCCTGCCGCTTTTTGAGCAGCAGCCGGAGCGCTCCAGCTGGGAGCAGAAGCTGCTGCGTGCTGCATATGAGCGCGATCTGCCGACGCTCGGCGTCTGCAGAGGCCATCAGATGATGGCGGCGGTGCTGGGAGGAAGTATTGATCTGCTTCGCTACCCGGAGCATCGGCAGCAGATACCGGCAGATGTCGGCACGCATATGATTCATGTGGAGCCGGATACGCGGTTTGCCGCGATTGTCGGGGAGACGGACTGGCTGGTCAACAGTCTGCATGTGCAGAGAGTGGACAAAATCCCGGCCGGATTCCGGGCGGCTGCGTTTGCCGATGACGGAACGCTGGAGGCCATGTATGCGGAGAATCGCAGATTCTTTCTTTCTACCCAGTTCCATCCGGAACTGATGCCGCAGGATCCGAGAGCACGGAAAATTCTGTGCGCATTTATCGAAGCAGCATCGGAGAAGTAAGGAGAAAATTATGGTAAAAGCAGTAATTTTTGATGTGGACGGCACACTTTTGGATACGGAACGGATCTATGTGGAGGCGTGGAAAAGAGCCGGACTGGAGCAGGGGTTCGAGATCCCGGAGCAGGCGCTGCGCAAAACCCGCGCCATTGATAAGAAGATTGCTGAACAGATCTTCAAAAGCTATGCGGGCGAGCAGTTTGACTATTATGAAACCTGGCGCCGCCGGGTGCGCATTGCCGAGGAAATGATCGATTCCGGCGCAATCCTGCTCAAGCCGGGCGTGGTGGAACTGCTGGACTGGTTGGATGAAAACGGTATTGCAAAGGCGTTTGCCTCCATGACCGGCAGAGATCTCACCTGGGCGCACATGGGAAAAGCCGGTCTTCTTGACAGATTCACGGTCAGAATCACGGGCGATGCGGTGAAAAACGGCAAGCCTGCGCCGGACATTTTCCTGTTGGCGGCGGAGCAATTGGGTGTTTCGCCGGAGGAGTGCATCGTCTGCGAGGATTCCTATGCCGGTCTGCAGGCGGCAAAAAACGCCGGAATGCTGCCGGTCATGATCCCGGACTATGTTCCGGCAAGAGAGGAAGAACGCGGATACGCCGTGATTCTGGACAGCCTTTTTGAAGTGCGCAGTCTGATTGAGGAAAAGAACGGCGTTGTCCTTGCGTAAAGGGGAGATACGGCAATGGAACGATATGTAATCGGGGTCGATTTCGGCACGCTCTCTGCCCGTGCGGTGCTGGCAAATGCTGAGAACGGCCGGGTGCTGGCGCAAAGTGTCAGCACCTATGCGCATGGGGTTATGGACAGAAGCCTTCCGGACGGAACGCCGCTCGAGGCAAACTGGGCGCTGCAATCGCCGCAGGATTATCTGGATGCGCTCTATACCGCGGTACCGGCGGTGCTTCGTCAGACGGGTGTTTTGCCGGAAGCGGTCATCGGCATTTCGCTGGATTTCACTTCCTGCACGCTGCTCCCGGTGGATGCATCGCTGCAGCCATTGTGTTTTGAAGACAGATTCCGTTCCCGTCCCCATGCGTGGGTCAAGCTTTGGAAGCACCATGGGGCGCAGAAGCAGGCGGACAGACTCAATGCGGCGGCGCGGGCGCGGCAGGAGCCGATTCTGGACTGGTTCGGGGGAAAAATCAACGCCGAAATGGCGATTCCCAAGCTGATGCAGATGCTGCAGGAGGATCCTGCCTTGCTGGATGCGGCGGCTTATGTGCTGGAGGCCGGAGACTGGCTCTGCTCGATTCTGACCGGAACGGTTGTGCGAAGCGCATGTTTTGCGGGATTCAAAAGCGGCTGGCAGAAAGAAGCGGGGTATCCGGGCGAGGCGTTTTTGGAAGAAGCGATGCCCGGACTTGCGGCGGCACTTGAGAAGCTTCGGGCGGAAACAATCAGCCCGGTGGGAAGCCGTGCAGGCGGACTGACCGCGGAGCAGGCGGAAAAACTGGGACTTCTTCCCGGAACATCTGTCGGTGTTCCTGTGATCGATGCCCATGCCGGTGTACCCGGTGCCGGGATCCGGGAGTCGGGAGATATGCTGCTGATCCTCGGTACCTCGTCCTGCGATCTGATCCTCAACAGACGGCAGATTGCCGTTCCGGGTGTTTTCGGAGTTGCAGCCGACGGCATCCTACCAGGCCTTGTCTGCTATGAAGCAGGGCAGAGCTGCGTGGGAGATCTCTTTGACTGGTTTATTCATAACTGGGTGCCGGGTGCATACGAAGCAAAGGCAAAAGAGGAAGGTGTCAGTATTCATACCTACCTGACGCAGAAGGCCTCCGCGCTTGCTCCCGGCGAGAGTGGGCTTGTGGCGCTGGACTGGTGGAACGGCAGCCGTTCCATTCTGAACGATGCGGCGCTTCCGGGATTGATTGCGGGCATGACGCTGAAAACAAAGCCGGAGGAGATTTACCGGGCGCTGATTGAGGCAACGGCATTCGGGCAGCGTGTCATTCTGGAAAGTATGGAGCACTCCGGTGTGCAGACGGGAAGAATCATTGCCTGCGGCGGCATTGCCCAAAAGAATCCCATGCTGATGCAGATTTATGCCGATGTGCTGAAACGGCCGATCTTTGTCAGCAGCAGCGATCAGGCACCGGCGCTGGGCAGCGCGATGTTTGCTGCCGCGGCTGCCGGAAAGGCAAACGGCGGCTATGATACCATTTTCGATGCCATCGGCGCTATGCAGCCGGATTTTGCGTTCTGCTATGAGCCGAATGAAAACAATGCCGAAGTCTATGACAGACTCTACGGAATTTACCGCACACTGCATGATACCTTCGGGACGGCGGATTCGCTGCTGAAAAAGCTGCGGCAGATCTGAAAAAAGTACCGGCTGAAAGCAAGCGCTTTCAGCCGGTTGCATTTTTGATTAGCAGTTTATTCTTCTGCAATTTCTTTTACGGCTTCAACTGCCGCGTCGATTTCTGCTTCGGTGTTAAAATAGGAAAAGCTGAAGCGGACAGCGCCCTGCTTTATGGTGCCGAGGGCGCGATGCATCCGCGGCGCACAATGGGCGCCGGGGCGGGTGGCGATTTCAAAGCCCTCGGAAAGTTCATCCGAAACAAAGCCGGAATCCAAATCCCGGATGTTGAGTGATACGATGGCGGCGCGGTCATGGGAAAAATCACCGTAGACCGTGACACCCGGAACCTCCTTCACGCCGTCAAAAAAGCGCTTCATCAGCGAGCACTCTTTTTCATGCACGGCCTCGATGCCGGTTTCCTGCAGAAAACGGACGGCGGCCAAAAGACCTGCGATGCCGTGGGCGTTCAGCGTGCCGGCCTCCAGTCTTGTGGGATATTCGGCGGGCTGCGTCTGACTGTGGGAAAGCACGCCGGAGCCGCCGACCTTCCACGGGCGGATTTCCACACCCTCGCGGATACAGAGTCCGCCGGTTCCCTGCGGGCCCATGAGTCCCTTGTGACCGGTGAAGCAAAGCACATCGATGCCGAGCGCATCCATGTCGATGGGAAGACAGCCTGCCGTCTGCGAGGCGTCCACGATCAGAAGCAGGTTGTGTTTTTTGCAGACGGCGGAAATTTTCTCAAGATCGAGCATGTTGCCTGTCAGATTGGAGGCATGGGTACAGACTACGGCTTTGGTTTCCGAGCGGATCATACGCTCAAAATCGGCGTAGTCCACGCAGCCCGTTCGATCTGCCGGGACAAAGCTGAGAGAGATTTCCTGCTCCGCTTCCAGCCGGTAGAGGGGCCTCAGCACGGAATTATGCTCAAGATCAGTAGAGATGATATGATCGCCCGGCACAAAAAGACCGTTTATAGCGATGTTGAGCGCTTCCGTGGCGTTGGCGGTAAAAATGACATGATCGGGTCGGGTGCAGCCGAAGAAAGCGGCAAGCTGACACCGGGCCTCATAAACGGTGCGGGCGGCGGAAAGGGCGCTGCCGTGTGCGCCGCGGGCGCAGTTTCCCATGCTGCCCATGGCCTGCAGAACGGCGTCCATGACGGCCTGCGGCTTGCGCAGCGTGGTTGCCGCATTATCCAGATAGATCAAAATGACCGCCTCCCGTGTGTTTCTTTTTTAATTATAAGATTGGCGTTCATCTCTGTCAAGGTAAACGCGGTATGCCTATACAAATTGTACCCCAGATGCTATACTGGGCAAAAAGGGGGCGGAAGATGTGGCGGTTTCCAATTATGAGATCACAAAGCACCGGGTAGAGGCGGAGTTTCATACCCATGACCTTGCACCCGTGCTGGAAAAATTTTCGCTTCGGACGGATGAAAGATTTCTATATCTGACTTTTGTGTCGATGCCCTGCCGCATCGACCGCGTTTCCGGGAAAATCACCTGCTCGGAGGACGGCTTTGTGACCTGCGAGGAGGCGGACTTCAATCTGACGCTGTCGGTCTTTGACCTTCTGATCGACTCAAAGCCGGACTGCAGTCCGGCGGGGAGCTACTGCCGGGTCAACAGTCTGCCGGGTGTTGTGAAAACGGCCTCCGCACCGGCGGAGGATGAGATGTTCCGCACGCATGCCGCCCGCATTGAAGCCGATCCGGAGAGCTTCCGCAGGGCCTGCCTTTCGCTTCGCGGCGAGCCATACGGCATCGGAGATATCTCTTTCCGCATCCCGATTTTCGGGGAGCTGTCTGCGGTGCTGCAATTCTGGTTTTCTGATGAGGATTTTCCGCCGCAGCTGCAGGTGCTTTGGGACAGAAATATGCTGCAGTATGTGCGTTATGAAACCGTCTGGTATATCAGAGGCTATCTGATGGAGCGGATTTTCGGAAAGCAGGAGCGATAAAAAACCGCCTGTACCGTTTTCGGTACAGGCGATCTGTTATGCTGCGGTCAGAACATGTAGCGATCCCAGCAGATGCAGGTGATGATGTTGTCCATGTCAAGATAGAATACGAGATTTGTTTCTTCAAATTTCTCACCTATGGGCATATAGGCCGTGTAGGTGATCGTGTATTCATCGTCACCCTCCATAGGATAGTTTACATATGCCGTCTGCTCATATTCTTCCGGCGGGGCGTAGCCGTTATCATAGGTGTAAAGATACTCGCCGTAGAGGTACATACCCCAGGGATCGTCTACGCCGATTTCCCGGAGATCGTCGTCACAGGAATAGTAGTAGAGCAGATCGTCGAGCGTGCAGCCGACGCTGAGACCACTGGAAAGAAGAATGTCCTCGCTGTCAATCCAGACGGAACCGAGCAGCATCTCACCGTTTTCCTGATAGTCGTAGAAATTAAGTTCCACGTCGTCGTAATAATAGGAGATCTCCTTGCCGTAAAGGAACATGTCGTCCTCGCCGGATTCTTCAATGGAATCAGGCTCGCCGAGAATTGCCTTGACTTCTTCCTCGGTCATGCCGAGATTCAGACCCCAAAGAACCGACTCATCCCGGTCGAACAGAAGCAGTTCATCATCTGCAACGGCCCAGTTGAGAATGGAAATATCACCGTTCCTGTCTGTCCAGACCTCGGCAACGTAGATGCCGGGGGTGAAGGCCTCGGGCGCGCAGCGAAGCTCTGCTTCAGCCGCCAGCTTATAAGGTACCGCTTCCATCAAATTCTCGTTCCAGCCGTAAACATCGCTGTCATCGAGCCAGAGCGTCCATTCGCCTCGGGCATCCTGCTCGGCTTTCCAGCAGTTTGCGTAGAAATAATCATCCCTGCGCTTCTCGCCCTGCGCATCGGGGGCAGGATCACAGTTGACCTTCCACAGGACGGCATAGTAGGTATCGTAGAACATGGAGAGAATGGAGTCACCGTTATTATACTGCGACCATTCCATGATGTAGGAGCCGTTGCAGATGCTGCGCCCGACAAGAGCGAAGTCACCCAGCGTGCCAAGCTCTTCCAGATCGGTATTGCCGGGCATCAGATCCAGATAGATCGCATCCACCAGCTCGCCGTCATCGTCATAATAGGAATCGAGTGCCCAGTATCCGACATACTCATAACCACCGTTGGCAGCTGCTTCGTCAGTTCGCATGCACCGGAACATGCCGTCCTCGGTCAGCGTAATGGCAAAGGCAATCTCTTCTTCATAGGGAGGACGGTACTGCCATGTGCCGCAGATATACTGCCGCAGCTGTTCTTCCGTTTCAAAATCCAAAGGATCTCCGGAAACATTGACATCCGGACCGGCTGCTTCCGGCTTTGCTTCCGGAGTGCCCGGGGTTACGGCAGCTGCGGATTCACCCGGCTTTTCGCTTTCTACCGGGATCTGATATTTATCTTTCAGCTCGCCGACATTGACTTCCGGCTTTTTTGTGCAGCCGCAGAGCATTGAGAGCAGCATGAGCGCTGCCAGTACCAGACAGATGATTCGTTTCATAGTGACTCACTTTCCTGCCGCCGGAATCCGGAAGCAATGGATTTGATATTCTTATCATACGGTATTTTGCCGTCTGCGCATCACTCATTTTTGCATTTTTTCGGAAAATCTGAAAAAATGCAGCTGCCTGACGGCAATCGTTATGATTGACAACCGGGCTTTGGGTGCGATACTTTATAAACAAAACTGAAATACTGAAAAGACAGACAATTGCATCCGCAGACAGAATCTCCCGTTTTGCAGGATGCGGAAAGGAACCGTATGAAAAATGACCGAAAAAAAGAGCTGATCCGCTCCGCGAAATTTCTCCTGTTTTCCGTCTCGGCAGGCCTGATCGAGCTGGCGGCCTTCTCCCTTTTGAATGAGCTGACAAGCTGGAGTTACTGGCCCTGCTATCTGATCGCGCTGGTTCTGAGCGTGCTTTGGAACTTCACGCTCAACCGCCGCTTTACCTTCCAGTCCGCCGGTAATGTGCCGGTGGCGATGGCAAAGGTGTTTGCGTTTTATTGTGTGTTCACGCCGCTTTCCACCATCGGCGGAAACTTCCTTGCGGAGGATCTGGGCTGGAATGAGTATCTGGTGACGGCGATCAATATGGTCGTGAATTTTGCTTTGGAATTTCTCTATCAGCGGTTCTTTGTGTTCCGGGATTCCATCGATTCCAACGCCGCCGCACAGAAGAAAAAGGAGCAGGAGCAGGCATAACGCAGCGAAATCTGCGAAAACTGACCGAAAGGAGGCATGGAAATGGAACAAAGAACCTATCTTGCCATCGATCTCAAATCCTTCTATGCCTCTGTGGAGTGCGTGAAGCGGGAAATCAATCCGCTGACGGCAAATCTTGTGGTGGCGGATGAGAGCCGGACGGAGAAAACCATCTGTCTGGCGGTTTCACCTGCCCTCAAGGCTTACGGCATTCCCGGCAGAGCGCGGCTTTTTGAGGTCGTGCAGCGGGTGAGCGAGGTCAATGCACAGCGAAGGGCCATGGCGCCCGGTCATGTGTTTACGGGAAAATCCTTCGACAAGACGGAGCTGGACAGAGATCCGTCTTTGGAGCTGGGCTACATCGTCGCGAAGCCGCAGATGGCGCATTATATGGAATGCAGTACGCAGATCTATAATGTCTATCTCAAATACATTGCACCGGAGGATATCCATGTCTATTCCATCGATGAGGTGTTTATTGACGTGACCGGGTATCTGAAGACCTATCGATGCACGGCAAGAGAGCTTGCCATGCGGATCATCCGGGATGTGCTGAAAACCTCCGGCATCACGGCTACGGCGGGCATCGGTACAAATCTTTATCTCTGCAAGATCGCCATGGACATCGTGGCAAAGAAAATGCCCGCCGATGAAAACGGCGTGCGCATCGCAGAGCTGGATGAGCGCAGTTACCGCGAGCTTTTGTGGGAGCATCGGCCGCTGACGGACTTCTGGCGAGTCGGGCGGGGCATTGCGAAAAAGCTCGAAGGCTACCGGATTTTTACCATGGGCGACATTGCCCGCTGCTCTTTGGGCAGCAAATATGATTTTTACAACGAGGATCTGCTTTATAAGCTGTTCGGCGTGAATGCCGAGCTGCTCATTGACCACGCCTGGGGCTTTGAGAGCTGCACCATTGCGGACATCAAGGCCTATAAGCCGGAATCGAACAGCCTCAGCACCGGTCAGGTGCTGCAAAGACCCTATTCCTTTGACGAGGGCAGACTCATTGTGCGCGAAATGACGGATTCGCTGGTGCTGGATCTGGTGGAAAAGGGACTTGTCACCGATCAGATGGTGCTGACGGTGGGCTATGATGTTGAAAATCTGAAAGATAAAACCCGGGAAAAAAGCTACAAAGGCGAGGTCAAGACCGACTTTTACGGCAGAAAAATCCCAAAAAGCGCCCACGGCAGCGTGAATCTCGGCGCGTTTCATTCCTCTACTGCCCGTATCACCGAGGCGGTGACCGCCCTCTATGACCGCATTGTGGACAAAGGCCTTCTGGTGCGGCGGATGCATGTTGTGGCGAACCATGTGACGAGCGAAGAAAAGCTGGAAGCGGCCCAGCCCTATGAGCAGCTGGACTTTTTCTCCGCGGACGCGCAGGCGGAAGCAGACCGCAAACTGGAGCAGGAACGTCTGCAGCGGGAAAGAAAACGGCAGCAGGCGGTTCTTGCCATACAGAAAAAATACGGAAAAAACGCCATTGTCAAGGGCATGGATCTGCAGGATGGCGCCACGAAGATGGAAAGAAATAGCCAGATCGGCGGCCACAAAGCATAATCTCGGCGGATCTTTTCCGCCGGGAGTGCGTTGCGCTTCACTCGGCGTACACACGGTACGCCGTCGCTTGCGCGCCTTCTTCCGACGAAAAATCTCTCGCCGGGACGGATCTTTTCCGCCGGGAGTGCGTTGCGCTTCACTCGGCGTACACACGGTATGCCGTCGCTTGCGCGCCTTCTTCCGACGAAAAATCTCTCGCCGGGACGGATGT
The DNA here is from genome assembly GCA_016296635.1 of Oscillospiraceae bacterium. GTDB lineage: Bacteria > Bacillota > Clostridia > Oscillospirales > Oscillospiraceae > CAG-170. The sequence goes on along the minus strand of JAEDIZ010000017.1, from coordinate 54 downwards.
TTCCGCCGGGAGTGCGTTGCGCTTCACTCGGCGTACACACGGTACGCCGTCGCT
>JAEDIZ010000001.1 GCA_016296635.1 Oscillospiraceae bacterium | reverse complement strand
AAACTAAATGCCTGCAAACAATACGGTGGACTGGATTTTAACTTTTCAATTAACTTATTCGCGGTACAGGGTGAATTGGAAAGGCAAGACCCGGTCATCGTATTTCTCTCTTCAACGAAATTGGTACATATCCGGGCAGAAACTGCGGATAATAATGGGGCAGGCTGATACTTATGACAGAAAAGAAAAGATTTCACAGCAGTGACGGATACTGTATGAGATCAGAAAAAATCGAAAGGGTGGATTAATAACCGCAGGAACATTTCGCACATACAAACTGCCAACAAAAAGCCCCGCATTTCACGAAGAAATGCGGGGCTTCCGTTAAAATGTTGCCTTTTCGATTCAGAAAAGTTGATTAACCTTTTTGGCGGATTGCAGCCTGCGCAGCAGCCAGACGGGCGATAGGAACACGGAACGGGCTGCAGGACACATAGGTCAGGCCGATCTTGTGGCAGAACTCGACGGTGGAAGGATCGCCGCCCTGCTCGCCGCAGATGCCGAGGTGGATGTCCGGGCGGGTCTGACGGCCCAGTTCGGCAGCCATCTGAACAAGACGGCCAACACCGATCTGGTCCAGCTTAGAGAACGGATCGGACTCATAGATCTTGCGGTCATAGTAGGAAGCGAGGAACTTGCCTGCGTCATCACGGGAGAAGCCGAAGGTCATCTGGGTCAGGTCATTGGTGCCGAAGGAGAAGAACTTCGCCTCGGTGGCGATCTGATCAGCGGTCAGAGCAGCACGCGGGATCTCGATCATGGTGCCAACCTTGTATTCCATATCGGAACCGGCTTCCTTGATGATCTTCTTTGCAGTGCTGTCAATGATGGACTTGACGAATGCCAGTTCCTTGACTTCGCCGACCAGCGGAACCATGATTTCAGGAACGATCTTCCATGCCGGACGGCGGCTGCGGACTGCCAGAGCAGCCTTGATGATGGCAGCGGTCTGCATCTTTGCGATTTCCGGGAAGGTGACATCCAGACGGCAGCCGCGGTGACCCATCATGGGGTTGAACTCATGCAGGCCGGAAATGATCTGATTGAGGTGTTCAACGGAAATACCCATTTCCTTGGACAGCTCCTCGATATCCTTCGGGTCGGTGGGAACGAACTCATGCAGAGGCGGGTCGAGCAGACGGATTGTAACGGGACGGCCCTTCATGGCCTCATAAATGGCTTCGAAGTCAGCCTGCTGGATGGGCTCGAGCTTGGCAAGCGCTCTTTCGCGCTGCTCGGAGGTCTCGGAAACGATCATCTCGCGCATGGCCTTGATACGGTCAGCCTCGAAGAACATATGCTCGGTACGGCACAGGCCGATGCCCTGTGCGCCGAAGGCTGCAGCCTGTTCTGCGTCGCGCGGGGTGTCGGCATTGGTGCGGACTTCGAGCTTACGGAACTTGTCTGCCCAGGTCATCAGGCGGTTGAAGTCGCCGGAGATAGAGGCAGCAGCGGTCTTGATCTTTTCGCCGTAGATGTTGCCGGTGGAGCCGTCTATGGAGATCCAGTCGCCTTCCTTATAGGTCTTGCCGCCCAGTTCGAAGGTCTTGGCTTCTTCGTTCATCTTGATGGCGCCGCAGCCGGAAACGCAGCAGGTGCCCATGCCGCGGGCAACAACGGCTGCGTGGGAGGTCATGCCGCCGCGAACGGTCAGCACGCCCTGCGCGTAGTGCATGCCTTCAATGTCTTCCGGAGAGGTCTCCAGGCGGACGAGAACGACCTTGGTGCCGTTCTTTGCCCAGTCAGTTGCAGTCTCAGCGGTAAAGACGACCTTGCCGCAGGCAGCGCCGGGGGATGCTGCCAGACCGGTGCCGATGACCTTTGCCTTCTTAAGCGCAGCGGGGTCAAAGGTGGGATGCAGCAGAGCGTCGAGGCTCTTCGGGTCGATCATGGCGACGGCTTCTTCTTCGGTGATCATGCCTTCGTCGACCAGATCGCAGGCGATCTTCATGGCAGCGGCAGCGGTACGCTTGCCGTTACGGGTCTGCAGCATGTAGAGCTTCTTGTCTTCGATGGTGAACTCCATGTCCTGCATATCACGGTAGTGATACTCGAGCTTTGCGCAGATATCAACGAACTGTGCATAAGCCTCGGGCATGACCTCAGCCAGCTGGTCGATGGTCTGCGGGGTACGGACGCCTGCGACGACGTCTTCGCCCTGGGCGTTCATCAGGAACTCGCCGAACAGCTTCTTTTCGCCGGTGGCGGGGTTGCGGGTGAAAGCGACGCCGGTACCGGAGGTATCACCGGTGTTGCCGAAGACCATGGACTGAACGTTGACAGCGGTGCCCCAGTCGGAGGGGATATCGTTCATGCGGCGATAGTAGATGGCGCGGGGGTTGTCCCAGCTGCGGAAGACGGCCTTGATGGCGCCCATGAGCTGGATCTTCGGATCCTGCGGGAACTCTTCGCCGAGCTTTTCTTTATATTCAGCCTTGAACTTTTCAGCCAGCTCCTTGAGATCGTCAGCATCGAGCTCGGTGTCGAGCTTGACGCCCTTGCGATCTTTCATTTCGTCGATGAGCTGCTCAAAGTACTTCTTGCCGACTTCCATGACGACATCGGAGTACATCTGGATGAAACGGCGGTAGGAGTCATATGCAAAACGGGGATTGTTCGTCTTCTTGGCGAATGCAACAACGACCTCATCGTTCAGGCCAAGGTTCAGGATCGTATCCATCATGCCGGGCATGGAAGCTCTTGCACCGGAACGGACGGAAACGAGCAGAGGATTGTAGAGATCGCCGAACTTCTTGCCGGTCATTTCTTCCAGCGTGGCGACATACTGCATGATCTCTGCTTCAATATCAGCATTGATCTGACGGTCATCCTTGTAATACTGCGTGCAGGCCTCGGTGGTAATGGTAAAGCCCTGCGGAACGGGCATACCAAGGTTGGTCATTTCAGCCAGGTTTGCGCCCTTGCCGCCGAGCAGCTCGCGCATCTTGCCGTTGCCCTCGGAGAACAGATAAACATACTTGTGAGACATGAGAGAACCCCTTTCTGGTGTGGAATCCGACCATCTTTCGATCGGAACCGTGTCGTTTGCTTTTTTTTAGATTTTTTCAGACAAATATATACTATATCATAGTTCGCAGGTATTGCAAACTAAAAAGTAGTTTTCTGAGCTGAAAATTTGTGAGTATCGAAAGGTTGGCATTTCCGGCGGAAAAACCCGCTGCAAAAAATGCAGCGGGCAATTTTCCGTGAGAACGAAAAGAGGTGCTAGCCTTTTCCTGTTTTCTTGGGAATGCGGATGGTCAGAACGATTTCCGCGTCTGTTTCCCGGCGCTCGGAGCCGGCCTCGATCCCGGCGGCGCGGATCAGCTCCAGCTGGTGATTGACGGAGTTGAAAAAAACGCGGACATCGCGCAGTCTGAACGCGCCCAGCTCCTTTTTTTCCGGCGGCACGGGTTTTGCAAGCTCGTCTATGAACTGCTCCGTTTTTGCAACGGTCCAGTCGTTCTGCAAAATGAGGGCGATCACCCGCAGCCGTTCCGCCTCACCCCGTATGCGCAGCAGCGCCCGGGCATGGCGCTCGGAGAGCTTTCCTTCCCGCAGCGCCTGCAGAACGGCGGGCGAATGCTGCAGAAGCCGCAGCTTGTTCGCCACGGCGGACTGGCTTTTGCCGATTTTCTGCGCGGCCTGCTCCTGGCTGAGATGATAGGTCTGCATAAGCCTTGCCAGTGCCTCGGCCTGCTCTATGTAGTCCAGGTCCCGCCGCTGCAGATTTTCCACCATCGCCAGCATGCAGGAGTCCTGCTCGTCCACCGCCGCCACGATGCAGGGCACCACCGGCAGCCCTGCCATTTTGGATGCGCGCAGACGGCGCTCTCCCGCTACCAGCTCGAAGCCCGCTGCGGTTTTCCGCACGGTCAGCGGCTGCAGCACGCCGTACTGCGCAATGGATGCCGCCAGCTCCTGCAGTCCCGCCATGTCAAAAAATCTGCGCGGCTGCGAGGGGTTGGGACGGATCTGACCCACCGGCACAAAAAGCACCCGACCCGATTCCAAGACTGATTTTGCGGCGCGTGTTCTCATGCCCGATGCCTCCTGCTGTAAGGATTCTGTATCTATTGTAGACGGCGGCAGCCGCAAAATCGCACGAAAGAAGGAAACGGAACACAATAAATTGTGGCGGGAAATGGCGGAAAACCACAACATGTGGAAGAAGCTGTGGATGGTGTGGACAAGTATAAAAACCGGGCAGCCCGAAGGCTGCCCGGTTGTGTTGTTATCCCTTGAGTGTCTTGATGGCTTCCAGCAGCGCATCATGCAGAGCGTCTACATCCTCTTCCGTGTTGTCCCGTCCGAAGGAAACACGCACAGAGCCGTCGATCACGGCAGGTGCGAGGTGCATGCTTTCCAGCACATGGCTGCGGTGTCCCTTGGAGCAGGCGGAGCCGGCGGAAACATAGATGCCTCGGGACTGCAGGCAGTTGATGATGCCCTGCGAGCGAAGACCCGGCAGCGAGAGGTTGACAATGTGAGGAGCCTCCTGCCTGCCGATGAGCTGAAGGCCGGGAATATCAGCAAGCTTTTTGCGCGCAAGATCGCGCAGCGCGGTCATCTTTGCAATGTCGGCGGCAGCGTCCGTATCAGCGCAGGCAGCGCCGAAGCCGCAAATGCCCGGCAGATTTTCCGTGCCGGAGCGGAAATTGCCCTCCTGACCGCCGCCCTGAATGAAGGCAGGCAGCGGAAGACCGGGTTTAATATAGAGTGCGCCAACGCCCTTGGAGGCATGGATCTTATGACCGGAAATGGAAATGAGGTCAGCACCCAGCGTTTTTGCCTTGAAGGGGACTTTCAGGAAACCCTGCACGGCGTCCGTGTGGAACAGCGCCAGCGGCGAAAGGCGGCGCGTGGCGCGGATCATGTCCGCAATGGGCATGACGGCGCCGGTCTCGTTGTTGACCATCATAACAGAAACGAGGATGGTGTCCGGACGAAGGGCAGCCTTCAGCGCATCCACGGAAACAAAGCCGGTTTCATCCGGCTGCAGATAGGTGACCTCGAAGCCCTTTGCCTCCAGCTTCTGCATGGGATGCAGCACGGCGTGATGCTCCACGGCGGTGGTGACGATGTGTTTGCCGCGCTTGCCGAGCCGCTCCGCTGCGCCGAAGATGGCCCAGTTGTCGGCTTCGGTGCCGCAGGAGGTGAAAAAGACGCGGTTTTCCTCTGCGCCGAGGGCGTTTGCGACCTGCGATCTCGCCTGTTTCAGCCGATGCTCGGCGGCGATACCAAGATCGTGGACAGAGGAGGGATTGCCCCAGTCATTGGAAAGCAGGTCAAGCATTGTGTCGATGCAGGCCTGACAGGGTTTTGTGGTAGCGGAATTATCAAGATAGATCATGGGTTTGTTCTCCGGTTATGGTTTTATGATTGTAGGGCGGAGGCTTGCCTCCGCCGTTTATATTTGTGTGTATGGAATGCAGACGGCAAGGGCAAGCCCTTGCCCTACAAACCGCATTTGACGCTTTGTGCCGACTTCTTCCGAGCGGGGCTATTTGCCCACGCAGAAGCGTTCAAAAATACGGTTCGTGATGTCCTCGCGCATGATGCGTCCAGTCAGCTCGCCGAGCGCCTGCATGGCTGCTTCCACATCCACCAGCACCGCATCGGGGGTGATACCGGCATTCATGGAATCGAGCGCACTTTCCAGCGCTTTTCCTGCCCGGGCGCAGGCATCTGCCTGCCGAGTGTTGGTGAGAAGCGACCCGTCGCAGGGTACATCATCCGGGAAGATCATGTCGAAGGCCTCTTCCAAAAGGTCAAGTCCCTCGCCTGCCTTTGCGCAGACGGGCACGACATAGGCAAAGGGCAGATCGCCGGGCGAAACTACACAGCCGAGGTCGGATTTGTTCAGCAGGCAGATGCACTCCGGCGCCTCCAGCGCCGCGTCCATGGCAGCGCGGTCTTCGTCCGTAAGCTCCCGGGAGCCGTCCACAACAAAGATTGCCACATCGCAGCTTTTTGCGGCGGCAACGCTCTTTTCAACGCCCATGCGTTCGATTGTATCCTCCGTCTCGCGGATACCGGCGGTATCCAAAAGACGCAGAAGATGCCGTCCCAGCTTGACGCTCTGCTCCACGGCGTCTCTCGTGGTACCGGGAATGTCCGTGACGATGACGCGCTCAAAGCCAGCGAGAGCGTTGAGCAGGCTCGACTTGCCTGCGTTCGGCGCACCGAGGATGGAGGCGCGGATGCCGTTTTTCACGATGGCGCCCCGCCGCCCGGTTTGCAGAAGCTCTGCCAGCTTCATCATGTCGGCGTGCAGCGTGCCGGAGAAATTCTGTAATTCAAAAGGCTCGATCTCCTCGTCGGGATAATCCAGCACAGCGTGGAAATGGGAGCAGATGTCCACGAGATCATTGTAGATGGGATCGATTTTCTGAAAGATCGCGCCTGCCACCTGACCGGCAGCGTTGGCGGCGGCATCGGCGGTTTCGGCGTCAATGAGATCGATGACGGCTTCCGCCTGCGTCAGATCCATCTGCCCATTCAGAAACGCTCTGCGGGTAAATTCGCCGGGGCCTGCCTGCCGGAAGCCGACGGCAAAAAGGCTTTCCAGCGCGGAGGCCAGCATAGCGGGCGAGCCGTGGCACTGGAATTCCACGGCGTCCTCGCCGGTATAGGAATGGGGCGCATGGGAAACGGTGGCCATGCAATGATCGATGGCGCGGCCTTCTTTGTCAAACAGCGTGCCGAGCACCAGCTTGCGATCGAGGACTTTTTCCAGAGGCGTGCCGGTATTGAGCTTGAAAACGCGGCTTGCAAGCCGGATGGCGTCATCGCCGGACATACGGATCACGCCGATGCCCGTGCGCGCCCAGCCGGTCGCGACCGCAGCGATGGGATAAGACATGGTTTATTCCTCCCGATTTAACGGAATATGACATCCGTGCCCTTGAGCAGCAGCGGATTGATGTCGAATTGCGCAATGTCGCCGACCTTGCAGTCAAGGCCCGTCACATCCACGGCGGTGTGCAGCATGCCGATGTGACCGACCACCCTGCAGCGGCGGCCGTTCACGGTCACATAGAGCGCCTTGCCGCGAAGAATGGACTTGAGCGCGGAAAGAATCCTGCGCAGATTGTCGCGCAGACGGAACAGATCATCGCCCATGGTAGCGCCGAACCCGTGGAAATAACCCACGGGGAAAACGGCGATCTGCGTGTCGCGCTTGGCCTTCCAGCCAGTGCCGTAGCCGGTGGTGCTGCCCTTGAGAAGCGTGCGCAGCTCCTGAACGGCGGCTTCGCATACGCCGATGCGGGAAAGGCCGAAATTGCCGGGGATGGAGAGTCTGCCGAGAATCGCGGAACCAACGCGCACGCCGTCCATGCGGTATTCCGGCCAACGCAGCAGACCGCAGGAATTGCACAGATGCGCCATGCCGGGATCAAAGCCCGCCTGCCGGACGGCATTCACAACGGATTGGAATGCCGAAGCCTGCGCACGGGAGGCAGCTTCATTGCAGAAGGCGGAATGCAAATGGGTGTAAATACCGGTGACGGTGAAGTTCTCGTTGGCATACAGTTTCAGAATCGTGTCCAGCTCCGAGGGTGTAAAGCCGTAGCGGCCCATGCCGGTGTCGATTTTGATATGAACGGCAGGTTTTTTGCCGAGCTTTTCTGCTGCTTCCGCCAGCGCCTCGGCGTCCTGCAAAGAGGAAACGGTCGCGATGGCATCCGAGGAAAGGAGCATTTCCAATTCCCGGCTGTCGCAGGTAGGCTGCAGAACGAGAATCTGCGCGGCAGCATCCAGCTGACGCAGGGCGGCAGCGTCGGAGACTTCCGTCACGGCAAAGTGGTCAATGCCGCAGGAGCGGCAGATTTCGGCCATGGGAAGAAGGCCGAGTCCATAGCCGTTTCCCTTGAGAACAGTCCAGAAAACGGCATCGCCTGCCCGCGTTTTTAAGTTTTCAAGATTGCTGCGCAGCGCAGCGGTATCAACGATGTAAGATCGCATGGAAACACCTCCATGGAAAAAGTGAGGCGGAAGCGCCAAAAACCATACTGTGTTGGGAACGAGGACGCTTCTGAACAGTCTTGTCTCCCCTTTCAGGGGAGGTGCCGAACAGCTGCGAGGCGGAGAGGTCGCCCTCTCAGTCACGCTTTGCGTGACAGCTCTCCCGTCCGGGCGAGCCAAGGTTTTCTGCGAAAACGGTGCGGCTGCATCTGTTCGCTTCGTGAGCCAAGTTTCCCGATAAAGGCTTTCCTGTGTTTATTTCTTATCTCTGTTCTTGATGAGATACAGCTTCTTTCTGACATCCATGAACAAAGATTTTCCATGCTCGAAGGCCCAGTAAAGGGGCTTGTCCAGCACCAGATCCATCTCGCCCACGAACTCGGTGAAGTCACCGCCGAAGCCCTGCTTGAAGCGGAACAGGCCGTAGAGCGGGTTGTCCTCGGACACATCACCGGAAACGCCGCGGAAATCATAGACCCGGCACTTTTCCTCCACGGCCCACTGGATCATACACCACTGCAGCAGATAGTTGGGCATCAGGTTGCGATGCTCGTTGCTGGATGCGCCATACAGATACCACACCTTGTCACCGTAATGGATGGCAAGGGTGCCTGCGATGGGTGTATTTTCTTCATCGAAGGCCATGTAAAGGCGGCAATGCTCGCCGAGGTTATCCAGCATGGCTTCAAAATATTCCGGCTTTCTGGTGACGAAGCCGTCACGCACGCCGGTGGTAAGCATCAGATCAGAGAAAGCGGGCACCATTTCCTTGCCGCAGATGCGAACGGTTACGCCCTTGCGGGAGGCAAGGCGGATATTATAGCGCCATTTCTGATGGAAACCGGCCATCAGCTCCTCTTCCGTCTTACCCTCAACATTCAGTCTGAACACATAGCGCGGATTGATGGCCTCAAAATTCTTACCGCCCTCCTTGCTCTGAAAGCCGAAGGAATGGAGCATATCGGAAAAGGCGGTGTTGGAGGAAGGAACATCGGGGTCGATCTTGATACAGTAGGCCTTCTTCTGCTTTGCCAGCGCCTTTGCGCCCTCAATCAGCTCCGCAAAGGTTTCGCGGTCATCGAGATCGCAGACCGGGCCGCGGCAGCCGTACATGAGAGCCTTGCCGATGCCGGGCATTTTGCGGGTCATCAGCGCAAGAGAGCCCTTGATTTTGCCGTTTTCATCTCGCACGGCGACGGCGTCCCAGTCCCACATGGACTTCTGCTTGCCCCAAAGATAGCTCTGGGCAAAATTGCCCTTGGGATGCGACTGCACAAACTGCTCATATTCTTCGAGGGTCTTTTCCGTAATAAACTCGTACATTGCACTTCTCCGTATTTTGAAAGCTCGCCCCGGAAAGGAGCGGCAGATGATACTAATTCATTTTAGTCTACCACATTTTGCCCCGGTATGCAAACGGATTAGTCCGCTTTTTGGAAAAGAAAAGGAGAGAAGCAGTGCTTCTCTCCCGGTGGTTATTTGCTGAAAGTGACTGCCGTGGCCTTCTCAATGCAGCAGATAGCTGATGCCCATGAGCAGATACAAGGGCGCAAAGCAATACACCATGAACAGCTCGTCATGGGGAATCTTTTCGTGAAAGTCCTTGGTCAGATGCAGATATTCGCAGATGTAGGCGGCCATGCCGCAAAGATAGGCAACAAATTTCAGCGTGCCGTTTGAATGGCCGGAGAAAATGGAGATCAGAAACAGAACCGATGCCGTCACAACAAAAATATTGCGGAGGAACAGTTCGACCTTATCTATAATGGTGTCAATTCGTCTGCTGTGCTTTTTTTCCTTTTCTTTCTGCATGGTATATGCGCCTCCTCCAGATTTTATTTTTTCTATCATACAGGAAAATGCGTGCAAATGCAAACCGATTGCTCTGCGGCAGAAAAAAAGATAGCAGACCGCAGCCGGAGGGGTAGCCGGACTGCGGTCTGCTGTCTGTATTGTCTGAAAAATCCGGATGGATTGGATTGGCTCAGATAATGCCCTGCGCGATCATGGCATCGAGTACCTTCTCGAAACCGGCGATATTGGCGCCGACAACATAGTTTTCGTTGAAGCCGTACTTTTTGGCGGCGTCATCGATGTGGTGATACAGATCGACCATGATCCCCTTCAGCTTGGAATCGACGGTTTCAAAGGACCACTGCAGACGCTCGCTGTTCTGCGACATTTCCAGCGCGGAGGTTGCAACGCCGCCGGCATTGGACGCCTTTCCGGGCAGGAAGAGCACACCGCTTTGCTGCAGGTATTCGGTTGCTTCAATGGTGGTGGGCATATTTGCGCCCTCGGCAACGGCAAGAACGCCGTTTGCAACCAGCTGCTTTGCGTCCTCCAGTCCCAGCTCGTTCTGCGTTGCGCAGGGCAGGGCGATGTCGCACTTGATTTGCCATACGCCGCGGCCCTCGTGATACTGCGCATTGGGTCTGTAATCGGTGTAGACGCTCAGGCGCTGGCGCTTGACTTCCTTGATCTGCTTCAGCGCCGCAAGATCGATGCCGTCCGGATCGTAGACCCAACCGGTGGAATCGGAACAGGTTACAACCTTTGCGCCCAGCTGCTGCGCTTTTTCAATGGCGTAGATGGCAACATTGCCTGCGCCGGAAACGACAACGGTCTTGCCTTCCATGCTCTGACCGTGGCACTTGAGCAGCTCATCCGTGATATAGAGCAGGCCGTAGCCGGTGGCCTCGGTTCTCGCCAGCGCACCGCCGTAGGAAAGACCCTTCCCGGTCAGAACGCCTTCAAACAGACCGCGCAGCTTCTTGTACTGACCGAACATATAGCCGATCTCGCGGGCGCCGGTGCCGATATCGCCGGCGGGGACATCGGTATCAGCGCCGATGTATTTGCAAAGCTCGCTCATGAAGCTCTGACAGAAGGCCATGACCTCGCGGTCAGACTTGCCCTTGGGGTCAAAATCGGAGCCGCCCTTGGCGCCGCCGATGGGAAGACCCGTCAGGGAGTTTTTGAAGATCTGTTCAAAGCCGAGGAACTTGATAATGCCGAGATTGACGGAGGGGTGCAGACGAAGGCCGCCCTTGTAGGGGCCGATGGCGCTGTTGAACTGCACACGGTAGCCGGTGTTGACATGAACCTGACCCTTGTCATCCGTCCAGGGAACACGGAACTTGATCTGCCGCTCGGGGTTGACCAGTCTTTCCAGCAGCGCGTCGCGTCTGTACTGCTCCTCATTGACCTCGATCACCGGGCGCAGGGAATTCAGAACCTCCTTGACTGCCTGATGGAACTCCGGCTCACTCGGATTCTCCTTGATCACTTTCTCAATTACTTCATCAACATAAGCCATTTTCGTTCTCTCCTTCATCCTGAAAAACGATGGAAGCGGCATGTGTTTTTCTATCAGATACAAAATCGCCAAAATGTACGCAATTTCATGAAATACGCAGAAATTTGCAGCATTATATACAGAAATAATACAAAAAACACATCGTTGCTTTCTTTGAGAGGCATTATACACACAAATTGCATACTTGTCAAAGTGTGGAATAACCAAAGATGCAGGAAGATTTGCAGGAACTGATGGCAGATGTGACGAATGTCTTGCGTCTATTGGCAAATATGCGTTGATACGAAAGAAATAATGCAAGAATTCCGTCATAATAGAGTGACAGGAATACCAACCGCGTTCCGCGATTCTGCGCAGGCGAACGGAAAAGACACGAAAACGAGAAAAGGGTTCGTATGAATATACATAAAACGCAGAATTATACGCCATAAAACATGCATATACAACTGCAGTCTGAGGCAGATGAACGAGAAAAAAGCGGGCACGGCATCCCGATAAAAATCCGATATCTTCACATCCTTCGGATAAAACTGAAGAAACAGCCTCTTTACAGAGGCTGTTTCTTGATTTTTGCAAAGGGACGGGGATACTGCTTCGGCGTGGGCTTTTCCTTGCGGATGACCACGGCCTTATGCACCGCGTCCGCTACGGGGTATTCGAAAATGCGCTCCACTCTGCCGCCAAGCGCTGCGATGGCGTGTTTCGCCTCGGCAACTTCCTCCTCCGTCAGCGCACCTTTCATAGCAAGAAATGCGCCGCCGACTTTAACATACGGCAGACAGAGTTCCGAAAGAATGTTGAGCCGCGCCACGGCGCGGGAGGTAGCGATATCATACTGCTCCCGGCAGGTCTGCACAAATTCCTCCGCCCGTCCCGTCACGATCTGCGCGTCCACGCCGAGCGTGGGCAGCACCTCGCTCAGCCAGTTCATGCGCTTGCCGAGACTGTCCAGCAGCGTCAGCTCAACGGACGGCTCTGCGATCTTGAGCGGCACACCGGGAAAGCCTGCGCCGCAGCCGACATCGATGACGCGCTTTCCGGCGAAAGGCTCCGCCTGCAAAAGGGAAATGCAGTCCACAAAATGCAGCTCTGCCACGGCGGCTTCTTCCGTGATAGCGGTCAGATTCATGACCTTGTTCTTTTCAATCAACGCTGCGCCGAAGGCGCAGAGGGTTTCAATCTGCGCGGGCGAGAGCCCGGGGAGTTTTTTCTCTAACAACTCTTTCATTGCGGTTCCTCGATCGGTTGAGTTTTCTTTCTTTCCCGGAGCATACGGAAAAAGTCGGACAGCAGCGCGGCACATTCGTCTGCCATCAGACCGCCTTCCACCTCCGGCTGAAAGCTGCCCGGCAGATGCAGCACATCCACCAGCGAGCCGCAGGCGCCGTTTTTGGGATCGGCCGCGCCGAAAACAACCCGCGGGATGTGGGCGTTGAGAATCGCACCGGCGCACATGGGGCAGGGCTCCAGCGTGACATAGAGCGTACATTGCCATAACCGCCAGCCGCCGAGCGTACGGCATGCGTCGCAGATAGCGTCCAGCTCCGCATGGGAAAGTGCGGTTTTCCCCTTTTCCCGGCGGTTGCGGGCGCGGGCGACGATCTCGCCGTCTTTTGCGATGACGCAGCCGATGGGCACTTCGTCATCCGCATACGCCTCTTTTGCCAGCGCAATGGCCTCGCGCATCAGCTCCTGATCAGTCATGGGGCAGACTCCTTTTCGTTTCCTGCCCCTATCATACCGAAAACTTCTCTGTTCGTCAACCGAGGATCGCCGCCAGTGTCATGGCAAGCTCCTCTGCGCCGACGGTTTTTTCGCTGCCGTCTACGCACTTCAGAACCAGCGCGCCCTCCAGCTCCTTCTGCGTCAGCGCGTAAAGTTGCCGCAGCGTTTCCAGATCTCCCGGCAGCACCGTTTCTCCCCGCAGAAGATAGTCCGTGGATACGCCGAAAAGCTCCGCCAGTTTTACGACCATCTGCAAAGACGGTTCCCGCCTTCCCTGCTCATACATCCCCACGGCGCTGGCGCTGATGCCGAGTGCCTTGGCAAGCGCCTGCTGGCTCATGGCCTTCTGACTGCGCAGAAGTGCGATCCTTGCTCCCAACATGAAATAGCCCCCTTTTTCAAATTAACCATATTTTGGAAATTTTTTCTTGACAATCACACGTTTCGTGTAGTACACTCGGATATGGAAATATATGGTAATTATCAAACGGCAAAGAAAGTGCCGAACTAAGAAGAAAGGAGCAGAAACGAAACGAAAAAAGGGGTCAGGGTCGAAAAAGAAAAGGATCCGCAATGCAGGCCGATCTATGCGGCGTGCAGACTTTGCGGAGCGGAGATCTGCGTTGGCCAGCTTTATTATGACATGGAAGGGGGAAAGATCTGTCCGGATTGCCTGCAGGAGTTTGCGCAGGTTTATTTCCTTTCTTATCTGCGCACCTGTATGCCGCCGGAGCATCTTTTATGACGCTGCAGGAACTTTCAAAGGAATATGCGCAATCGGCTGCGGTTTTGCTGGAACGGCTGCGGGAGCTTCGACAGCAGCTGAAAAAGACGCAGGACGCAGAAGCGGTTTTCTGGCTGAAACGGCGAATGGCCGTGCTCAGTCAGATGCGGAAGGAAGCGGTCGAGCTGGAGGAGCTGACCGCACATTATTACGAAAGGGGCTATTGGCGCAATGAAAAGTATCGAATCTAGCGAATATGAAGGGCCGCGGCTCACGCGGGAGCAGCAGCTGCACAGACTCAGACGGGTCATGGACGCCGAGCTGACAGAAAAACAGCGGCGCGCCGTGGTGGGATACTATCTTGAGCATCGCAACATGTCGGAGCTTGCCCGGCAGTACGGCGTCAACAAATCCACGATCTGCAGAACCATACACAGAGCGGAAGTGCGGATGCGGAAATTTCTGAAATACTGAGCGGTTTCAGAGTAAAAAGAATCCCTGACCACAGCATGCAGTCAGGGTAATGGGTTGTGGATCGGCAGCCATCGCTGCCAGGATCGAAGTGCGCTCGCATTGGATAAGCTGTGACTGTATTTTACAGCGGAGAAAACCGAAAAGTCAGTCGAATTTTGTCGCCGGGAAGAATTTCCGGCGTATTTTTTTGCGCTCCGGGCAGTCGATTGCTCCGGAGCGCAGAAGATTTCATATGCAAAATCAGCCTTCTTCAATCCGCCGAACCTCGCGGGTGATGCCGTTGATGAGAAAGCTTTCCGTATCCGTGTCGATGCGCCAGCAGGGCACGAAGCGGGCAGCGCCCGAGGCGGATTCCGAGGGAAGGAAGCCCTGCGTCGTCCGCAGAATGCCGGAGCCGACCCAGCCGAGTTCATTTCTGCGGGAAAGAAGCTGAACCAGCGCATCCGCGCAGCTGATGCAGGTCTGTTCAGAGATCCGGGTCATCTCTGCCGTTCCCGGGTAAAAAATGCCCTCCATGGCGCAGAGTGCGCCGTCTTGATACTGCAGCCGGAGTCCGTCAGAAAAAACGGCGGTGCCGAGCAGGCTCTGCGTGGCGGTGACGGTGTATTCGCCGCCTGCACTGCGGACGGTCTGCAGCGTATCCGGTTGGAAACCGATGGCGCGCAGCACCTTCCGGGCATCCCTTTCCACATTGCCGGTGCGCTCGCGCCCGATGATCTCGGCGGAAATAGCGCCGCCGGTTGCAAAGCTCACGGAACCGGCAGCACCGGTAAAGGTGCTTTCGTAGCGGGTGGAATCCTCTGTTTTCACGGCGTCCTGCCCCAAAAGCGCCGCTGCGGCGGCGGAAGGCTCGCTCTGCGCCAGCTCTACGGAGTAGAGGATCTCGCTCTCCGGAATGATGTCGGGATCCAGCGCAATGTCATACTGTGCCAGCAGCAGCGAAAGCTGCTCATTTTCCGCACGGCGGCTCTGAACCTGCGCATATCTGATGGGCACAACGGCGATCAGAAGGCAGACAACTGTCAGCAGCAGGATCAGCAGTATTAAGTTTTTGATCCTGGATGCAGACATAAATCAATCCTCTTTTCCAAAATGTATGCTCCGTCAGGCTCTCCAGTTGACCTGCAGCGCATCCTCACCGGTGTCTGCGTACAGAACCTCCAACATACTGCCCTTTTGAACGATGGCAGCGGCCTGCGCAGCGGGAAGCAGATAGACAGACTGGTCAGAAAGCGTGTAGCTTCGAAGCTGGATCTGCGCCTGCGAAACGGCATTGCCGGAGAAGCGCACCTCGGCGGTTTTTCCGCTTTGCGAAATCTTTGCGCCGGACAGATAATAGCTGAAGCGGCAGACGGCGTCATTGCCCTGTTCCTCATAGCCGCACAGATAGAGCCGGGCATCCCCGGTCGAGGCGGCGATCTGCGAAAGAAGGGCGCGGGCGGCTTCCACACGCGCATCCTGCGCCGTGGAGGCAGCAAGGAAACGGGACTGCGCAGCGTCGCAGCGCAGCGTAACGACACCCTGCGCGGAAACGGACAAGGTGCTGCCCGGCTCGGAAAAGCTGGTGGTACCGTCGGAGTCTACAAAGCGGGCGTCACCGTAAGGGTTGAAGCCGAGAAGCGCTGCCATGGAAGCGATATAGCGGGCCTCGCAGGGATTTTGCGCTGCGGCTGTCAAAATCTGCGGCATGCGCGGCTGAATGAGCGACAGTCCGTCGAGCCGGGTGTATTTTCCGGAGCTATCCTCAAACGCGAAGAAGCTGCCGTCCGGCATGCTGCCCTGCATCAGCGTTTCAAGCTGCTGGGACGGAAGCCTTGTGGAAGCGGAAAAGATCTCCTCCCCCATCAGATAAAGCCGCACCGTATCGCCCTCCGGCGCCAGCAGATACCAGTCCGCAGGCGACTGCAGATCGGGCGCCTGCGCGCCGAGCCATGCGGCGGTCAGCGCGGGAGAAAGCGGCGAAGGATAGCGGAAAACGATGCCGGTGCCGCCGAGCGCCCGGAGAAAATCCTCCTGCTCTGCCGGCTGCAGCACATCAGCGGAGTCCAGCGCCTGACCAAGCGCGCTGCCGTACTGCTCAAAAGCGGCGTCCAGCGCGGAAAAATCATATTGGAAGCTCTGTCTGCCGGTTTCCTGCATGACGGAGATCAGCAGAGGCTGCGCCGCACCGGGAAGCACGGCGGAGCCCGCGGCGGTGTAGGTCAGCTCCGCCTCGCTCAGACCGACATAAGAGGCGATGGGCTTGACCAACCGTGCAAGCCACGGCGTCTGCCGCAGGGTTTTGACCGGCAGCGCCAGAACCGTCAGAACGAGGATCGCCGCGGCAAGAAGCACGAGGATGATGCTTTTGAGGGTTTCCAGTATTTTTCTTCCCATGGACGAGCCTCCTTTCACGGCTTTTTGATCATTTGTTTCATTGGTAAACTATTGTAGGGCGCGATTGATCATCGCGCCGCAGAAGCCGTCCCCTTGGGGAAGGTGGCAGCGCAAAGCGCTGACGGATGAGGGTCATTCCCACGCCGCAGGCGCGGAAAGCCGATATTCCGTACGCCAATCCAATCGACATGAAGGTGCGCCTACGGATTCAGAGCAGCGGGCAGCGTGATGGTCACGATGGTGCCCTTGCCGTACTCGGATTCGATGCGGATATCGCCCTTGTGCTGATTGAGAATCTCCTTGGCGATGGAAAGGCCGAGACCCGTGCCGCCGGATTCGCGAGAGCGCGCCTTGTCCACGCGGTAGAAGCGGTCAAACAGCCGCGGCAGATCCTTTTCCGGGATACCGATGCCGTTGTCGCTGACGCGGACGAAAACGCCGGCCCCGGCTCTGCCGACAGCGATCTCGATACGGCCGCCGTCGGGTGTGTACTTGATGGAGTTGGAAACAATGTTGGTGATGACCTGCTCGATGCGCTCCCGGTCGCCATTGACATCGGGGATGTTTTCCTCGCAGGTGAACAGCAGCGTGTGGCCGTGGTTTTGCTCGGCATTGAGCTTCGAGGCCTCATAGACATGCTGCACGGCGGCGGCAAAGGAAAACCGGGAAATGTTCATTTCCATCTTTCCGTAGTCAATGCGGCTGAGGGTCAGAAGATCCTGCACGATGCGTGTCATGCGGTCGGCCTCGCCGATGATGACGCCCATGAAGTGATCATGTAAATCCTTCGGCAGCTCATCGCCGGCGGACTGGATGGTTTCCGCGTAGGATTTGATATTGGTCAGCGGGGTACGCAGCTCATGGGAAACATTGGCGACAAATTCGCGCCGGAGCTGCTCGCTGCGCCGCTGCTCAGTGACATCGTGGATGACGACCATGACGCCGCCGTCGGTCTGATCGGCGGAGAAGGGCGCCATGAAAAGCTCCAGCTCCCGGTCTCCGGCGGTTTTCTGCGCCTCAAGATACTGGGGCTTCTTGAGTGTCAGCAGCGTGTCAAGTTCCGCCTCCGTGCCGAAAATCTCGTCAAAGGTGGTGGTGGGATCGATGGACCGCTGCAGCATCTGCGTTGCGGCGGGATTGGAGTGGATCAGAGCGCCGCTTGCGGAGAATGCCACCACGCCGTCCGTCATGTGCAGGAAAAGTGTGGAGAGCTTGTTGCGCTCGTTTTCGGCTTCGGAAATGGTGTCCTCCAGAACCTTCGCCATGTAGTTGAAGTTCCGGGTCAGCGTGCCGATCTCATCGTTGCTGTCGACTTCGATGCGCTGGGTATAATCACCGGCAGCGACCTGCTTTGTGCCGACGGTCAGCGCCTGAATCGGCGTAATCAGAATCCGCGCCAGCAGGAATGAAAGCACAATACAGATCAGAAGGCCGAGGGCCAGCGCGCGGATGATGATGGTCAGAAGCTCGCCGGTCAGCGCGTCCACGGTGGCGCGGTTGTCCACGATATAGGCAATGTAGCGCATCTCGCCGCCGTCCACCGGCACAGCAAGATCCATGAAGTCGTCGGTCACGGAACTGGTCTGACCGACTTCCCCATTCATGGCCGACAGCACATTCTGCGTGATCGCAACGTCGTTTTTCTGATCGGAGCTTTCCAAGACCTGCCCCATGTCATCGAGAATATAGACATTGCGGGTGTTGATGTCGATGGAAAGTCCTGCCTGCGCCATGAGAAGCTCCTTCATCTGTAAAGAGGCGTCCTCCTGCGCGGCGATTGTCTGCAGGCGCTGGATGAACTCCGGCGAGAAGGTTCTTTCCATCTGCACATAGAACTGGGAGATATAGAAGTTGCTGACGCCGGTCATCAGAAACGCGCCGATGACGGTCATCAGGGCCAAAATCAGAATGACCATGATCATGACCATTTTCATGCGTAACGATCGCATAGGATACCCCCTTAGTCGGAAATTTGCAGGGATAAGGCGTCAGGGAGCGAAATAGTAGCCCACGCCGCGCTTGGTCATGATGCGCTCCGGCTTGCCGGGATCCGCCTCGATCTTCTCGCGCAGACGGCGGACAGTCACATCCACGGTGCGCATATCGCCGAAATAGTCATAGTTCCAGACCTTCTGCATGAGATCCTCTCTTGTAAAGACCTTGCCGCGCTCCTTGATGAGGTAGAGCAGCAGATCGTATTCCTTCTGCGTCAGATCGACGCTTTCGCCGTCCTTGGAAACGGAGAAGGTGGCGGGGTCGATCACGATGCCACAGGCTTCCACCAGCACTCCTGCCGAGGCGCGGGCGCCGAGATCGAAGGAACGACGGCGGATGTTGGCCTTGACGCGAGCCATCAGCTCGCGCATGGAGAAGGGCTTGGTCATGTAGTCGTCCGCGCCGGATTCCAGCCCGAACACCTTGTCGGCTTCCTCCTCGCGGGCGGTCAGCATGATGATGGGCATGGCGAAGCCGCCCTCACGCAGACGGCTGCAGATCTCGAAGCCGTTCATCTTGGGCAGCATCACATCCAGCAGAATAAGATCGGGGTCGGCGGTCTGCGCAAGATTCAGTCCCGCCTCGCCATCCAGTGCCTCGAGCGTGTTGTAGCCCTCACGCATGAGATTAAATTTCAGAATTTCCACGATCGCCCGTTCGTCCTCGACGATCAGTACGGTTTTCTTTTCTTCCATGGTATGAAATCCTCCTTTTTGGGGGTGATTTTTATGCTTGCTGGGTAGAACGCTGCGGACAGCGTTCCCTACAGGTGCGGCATTTCATCGGATACGTGAATCCTGCCTCCCCTTTCAGGGGAGTTGCCGAGCAGTCGCGAGGCGGAGAGGTCGGCACCTGCAAGTTTGCGGCTTTTGCAAAATTTTTGATACTGTCGGGCGGGCGATGCCCGCCCCTACGGTAATGTTTTTTGTAGGGCAGGGGCTTGCCCCTGCCGTCCGATATTCCATACGCAGAAACCAGGAAACGGTGTCATTCTGAGCTTGCGTGCACACTGGCGCGGCATCGCCGCCGCAGCGGCATCCAGCGAGCAACCGCCCGCAGGGCGGCTCTTAGCGAGTCAGAATCCGTTTCCTATGATTTTCGATTTTTTACCACGCCAATGGCGTGGGGTTGACCCTCATCCGGCGCTCCGCGCCACCTTCCCCGGTGGGGAAGGCTTTTTTCTGCGCCCCGCAAAATGTTCTTACACTCTTCGCAGACCTTTCGGATAATGATTCTTCAGCTGTCCGCCGGAGCCCTTTGCCCAGCCGAGCGGAATTCCGCCGACGCGGACGAGTGTCCAGCCGACTTGCCCGCCGGGGATGGCTTCTCCTGCCATGTATTTGCGGATGAGCGGATCATCCGGCGCAAAATCAGCCATACTCGCAGCTTCCTGTAACCAATGGGAAAGCGCATGCGCCGGTTCAAATCGGTTTTTGAGCAGACTGCCCAGCTCCAGTCCTGCGCGCAGAACCTTGAGTCCCTTCAATTCCGGCAGGTTTTCCGGTGCGAGGAACAGCCGCTCGCCGAAGGCGATCAGCAGTCCCTGCGGAAGTGTAATTCCGGCATCCCGGCAGAAGCCGGTCAGCTCCTTGGGCATTTTCTGCGAAGACTCGGTCTTATAGAATGGATCCTCCGGCGTGCCGCTTTTTTTCAGCACGGCGGCAAAATGCCCCTCGCCGCGCAGCTTATGCGGCCAAAGGCGGAAGGTGTTTTCAATGCCGGGCGCGGGATTTTCAATCCAGTCCGGTCTGCCGGGGCAGAACCACGGGCAATCGATTTTCTCAATCGAGAAGTCCGGCGC
Organism: Oscillospiraceae bacterium; assembly: GCA_016296635.1. Classification (GTDB taxonomy): domain Bacteria; phylum Bacillota; class Clostridia; order Oscillospirales; family Oscillospiraceae; genus CAG-170. The sequence goes on along the minus strand of JAEDIZ010000001.1, from coordinate 64,381 downwards.
ATCGTGCAGAAAGGCGGAAATTGCGCCCTCATTTTCCTGCGGGGAAAAGGTGCAGGTGGAATAGACCATCGTGCCGCCGGGTTTCAGCATCTTTGCAGCCGAACGCAAAATCTCCAGCTGCCGGTCGGCGCACATGGAAACAGTCTGCTCCGACCAGTCCGTGACGGCGGCCTCTTCTTTGCGGAACATACCCTCGCCGGAGCAGGGAGCGTCCACGAGAATTTTATCGAAAAAAGCAGCAAAACGCTTTTCGAGATTTTTCGGATGCTCGTTCAGAACCAGCGCGTTCGCGATCCCCAGCCGCTCCACATTCTGTGAAAGAATCTGGGCGCGCTTGGGGTTGATCTCGCTGCAGACGAGAAGCCCCTTGCCCTGCAGCCCTCCTGCAATCTGCGTAGTCTTGCCGCCGGGGGCGGCGCATAAGTCCAGCACCGTTTCGCCGGGACGGGCATCAAGCAGCATGGCGGGCGCCATGGCGCTGGGTTCCTGCAGATAATAGAGTCCGGCTTCATGCAGCGCAGACAGGCCGGGTCTCGTTTCGGGATCATAGTAGAATCCGGTTTTGCACCAGGGAACGCTCATCAGGCCGAAGCCTTCCGGTGCTGCTGCGTTTTTCAGCGGATTCATGCGCAGACCGACATTGCGCGGCCGGTCATAGCTTGCCTGAAAGGCGTCATATTCCTCCTGCAGAAGCGTCTGCATCCGCGCGGTAAATCCTTCCGGCAGCATGGCATACATCCCCTTTTACATATTCTTATATGTATTATAGTGTATCCCGGGAAAAAAAGAAAGAGGAGAAATACGGACGATGCGTGCTTTGCGGAACGTAGGTCGCGGCGTTCCCTACGGGCCGTCGAGGACGCCGGCCCCTACAACACTTTGAAAATCGATCCGCACCGCCCTGCCGAAAACCGCACCTTGTAGGGCGCAATGCCTTCATTGCGTCGTGTCGGATGAGGCGAAACCCTCAATATACGGATTGCCACGCCAGTGAAGCGCGTCACTGGCTCGCAATGACACTGGTTTTCGGTTCTGCATATGGAATATCGAACAGCATGGGCAAGCTCCTGCCCTACAAAAAAACGCCCCAAACCGGATTTGGTTCGGGGCGAAATCTGTTTTTGTTCTCAGCCTGCGGCAGCTTCATTGATTGGGTCAAGATCCTCGCTGCGGCGGATCTTCGCGCCAAGCTCTGTAAGCTTGCCGATGATATCCTCATAACCGCGCTCGATATAATGGGCGTCTTCGATGGTGGTCGTGCCGTTTGCAGCCATCGCCGCGATGACCATGGCAGCGCCGGCGCGCAGGTCGCAGGCACGCACTTCACAGCCGTGCAGCTTTTCCACACCGTCCACAACAGCGGTGCGGCCTTCCACCTGAATGCTTGCACCCATGCGGCAAAGCTCCGCGGTATAGCGGAAGCGGTTGTCATAGATGCCCTCGGTCACGAGGCTGGTGCCGTCGGCGAGCGCCATGCATACGGCGATCTGCGGCTGCATATCGGTGGGGAAGCCGGGATACGGCATGGTCTTGACATTGGCGCGGCGCAGGCGGCCTTTGGATTCCACGCGGATGGAATCGTCATATTCCGTGACCTTTGCACCCATTTCCCGCAGCTTTGCAGTGATGCAGTCCATGTGCTTGGGAATGACGTTCTCGATCAGCACGTTGCCGCCCACGGCAGCAGCTGCTGCCATATAGGTGCCGGCTTCGATCTGATCGGGAATGATGGTATAGCTGCCGCCGGAGAGCTTTTTTACGCCGCGAACCTTGATGACATCCGTGCCCGCGCCGGAAATCTGTGCGCCCATGGCGTTGAGGAAGTTGGCAAGGTCAACGATGTGCGGCTCCTTGGCGCAGTTTTCGATGATGGTCATGCCGCCGCAGAGAACTGCAGCCAGCAGGATGTTCATGGTCGCACCGACGGAAACGATATCAAGATAAACATGGCCGCCGCGCAGACCGCCCTCGGGAACATCCGCGCAGACATAACCGCCGGCCTGCTCCACAACAGCGCCCATGGCTTCAAAGCCCTTGATATGCTGGTCGATGGGACGGACACCGAAGTTGCAGCCGCCGGGCATCGCCACATGGGCATGGCCGAAACGCCCCAGCTCTGCGCCGATGAGATAATACGATGCACGGATGCGCCGCACCAGCTCGATGGGAGCGGTTGCGTTGCGGGCATGGGAGCAGTCGATAATCAGCGTGCTGCGGGAAAGACGGCGGATCTCCGCGCCCATATCGCTGAGGATCTCAAGGAGCAGGCGGACATCCGAAATGTCGGGAACATTTTCTATTCTGCAGGGGCCGGAAACGAGAAGTGTGGCAGGCAAAATGGCGACTGCGGCGTTTTTTGCGCCGGAGATCGAAACGCTGCCTTCCAGCTTCGTGCCGCCCTGTACGGTATATCGAATCAAAATACAAAACCTCTTTGGAAACAGTATGTGCTGCATCGAAAGTTTTCATCGGTGGCAAAATGCACCATGTAGACCATACCACATAATCGCGGGAAAGTAAAGAAAAAATGACAAAACGGGAACGAATTTCTTCGCGTTTTTCATCGGTGTTTCTAATATGTTTCCCCGAAAACACCGATTTTTGCATTTTTGCGTGCAGACAGAAAAACGCCCTGTCCCGGTTCGGAACAGGGCGCTGCATGTTACTTTTCTTCGAACTCCGTGTTCTTGTAGCGGCTGTAAGCCACGACAATGCGGCGGTTCGGCTCGGTACCGGTGGAGAAGGTGGTGATGTCGGGGTGATCCTGCAATGCTGCATGGATCACATGACGCTCATACGCATTCATCGGCTCGAGGGTGATGTTGCGGCGGTACTTGGTGACCTTGCCGGCAACCTTGACGGCCAGACGCTGCAGAGATTCTTCGCGCTTGAGGCGGTAGTTTTCCGCATCCACGCTGATGCGCATGCGCTTAGTTCTTCCGCGGTTGATGGCGTAGTTGGTCAGATGCTGAATGGCGTCGAGGGTTTCGCCGCGGCGGCCGATCAGAATGCCGAGATTGCTGCCGACCAGCTCCACGCTGTACTGCTCGTCATCAAGCTTGACGGCGTGCGGAACGGCATCGCTGCCCATCTGCTCAAGAAGTCCCTTGAGGAACTGCTCGATGCGCTCTTCCGTAGAACCGGGCTCTGCGGGTGCATAGACCTTCGGCTCTGCCTTCTCTTCGGGCTTTGCAGCCTTTTCCGCCGCCTTGACGGCGGGCTTTTCGGACATGTTCTGCTTCGGAGCATCCTTGCGCTCCGGCTTGCTTTCTTTGCGCTCAGGCTTGGGCTGTCTGGGCTGCTCTGCGCGCACTTCCTGCGGGCGGGATGCGGCAGGAACGGCGGGAGCGATGACAACGGGAGCCTCTGCCGGAGCTTCTGCGGTATGCTTTTTGGGCTTGGAACGCGAAGCGCTGGACAGCGCGGGCTTGGGTGCCTCATCCGGCACCTCATAGCTGACCTTTACCTTGGCAGGCTGCGCACCGAAGCCGAGAAAACCGGACTTTGCATTTTCCAGAACCTCAACGGAAACACTGTCCCGATCCATTCTCAGCTGATCCAAAGCAGCTGCAATGGCAAGGTCAATGGTCTTGCCGGTGGTAATAATGAATTTTTCCATAGTTTACTCCTTGGTTTCGTCCGACACCTGGCTGCCGCCGGATTTGCGGCTGTAGCGGTCGGCGCGGTAAGCACGGCCACGGCAGTAGGGACGCTCGGGATCGCCGGAAAGCGGCTTGTCCTCGTCCTGCTCAGCCTGCGGGTTCATACGTGCTTCATATTCTCTTGCAGCGCGTTCAGCGGCTTCCTTTTCCTGCTGACGCTGCTTCTTCTTGCTGACATTGTCCTGAATGCCGTCGGGGTTCTGTTCCCGGCGGAGCTGACGCTGTACTTCCTTTTCAGCCTCTTCTGCACGGCGCTTGGCTGCCAGCTCCTGCTTGATGGCGTCCTCTTCTTCGTAAACCTTACGGAAGTGGATGGTCAGGAAATATTCCTGAACGGTGCCGAGGATTGCCTGCGCAACCCAGTAGATGGAGATAGCGGCAGGCATGGAATAGCCGATCCAGAGGGACATCAGAGGCATCATGAGCATCATGGTCATGTTGGTCTGATTGGCGGTCTTGGTGGCATCCTTGTCCTGTTCGCCGTCGGCGTTGGTCACGATCTGATTGCTCATTTTCTGGCTGATCAGCATGGAGAGCATCTGGAATGCACCGGAGATAATGGGGATGAGGAACAGGCCGATCTGTGCCCAGCCTTCACATTCCCAGACTCTGAAGGTCGGGATGGCGGCGAGGTTGAGGCCCAGGAAGGAAAAGTCGATGGCCTTCAGATTTGCTGCTGCGGTAACAGCCACGGATTTCAGGCCCTCGGCGAACTGGCCGAGATGGCTGGCTGCGGACAGCTGCGCATAGAAGGAGTTTTTGCCGAGATCCACACCGCTGGCCTGAATGTAGGCGACAATGGCCGCGGAGACCGAGCGGGAGTTGTGGAGCATATAGGTAATGGGTTCGCGGATGACGTAGTACAGAGGCAGCAGAATCAGCAGCGGAATGAACGACCACAGGCAGCCGCCGCCCATGGAAACGCCTTCCTCTTTATAAAGCTGCTGTACAGCCATCTGATACTTCTGCTTGTCATCGCCGTATTTGGCTTCCAGAGCCTTGACCTGCGGCGAGATACGGGACATTTTGAGCATACTCTTCTTGCTCTTGATGCCCATGGGCAGAAGGACGATCTTGACGATCAGCGAGAACAGAATGAGCGCAACGCCGTAGTTGGCGGTGAACTCATAGAGCCAGTCCAGAAGATATCCGAACGGCACGCGGATGATGTCGGAGATACTGGTTTTGTCTGCGGTGTCATCTGCTGCTTTTTCTGCGGCGGCTTCGGGTGTCATGCCCTCATAGACATTTGCCTGAACGGCACCGGGAGCGGCAACGCAGGAAGTAAGCGAGAGAACGAGAAGCAGAACCAGTGCGAGAGCCAGAATTCTTTTCATTGTTGTCCTCCGTTTTGTGGCGGATGCCGGGATGCGGGGTTCGTATTCCCGCGCTTCAGGGCACCGGATCAAAGTAGTCCCCCTTGTTGAAGGGGTTGCACCGCAAGAGTCTTCGCAAAGCGAGCCACCCGCCTTTCCATGCTCCGTATTTTTCGATGGCCTCCAGTGCGTACTGTGAGCAGGTGGGGCTGAATCGGCAGCGGGGCGGAAACGCGGGAGAGATGTGTTTCTGATAAAACCGGATCATAAGAAGAAAGAGCTTTTTCATACGGATGCCTCATCGGATGAACGCAGCAGACCGAGCTTTCCGGCCAGATGCAGATAATCGCGCTCCAGCTCCTGATAGGGGGCCTGCATGGCACGGGTTCTCGCAACGACAACGATGTCCCATCCGGCGGCAAATTCATTTTCGTGCAGCCGGTAAATGGCCCGCAGCTGCCGGCGCAGACGGTTGCGCTTCACGGCATGGCCGAGCTTGGCGCTGACAGTCAGACCGATCCGGTTTTCCGCGCTGCCGTTTTTGCGGCAGTACAGGACAATGGAACGGCCGGCGGCGCTGTGACCCTTATGATAGAGCCGACGGAAAACATGATTCAGCTTCAGGGACTTGGAATAAAGCATACGATCAGCCCTTCCGGAAGTATCGCGTGAACATAAAAAAATCCGGTTAAACAGATGGGGCGAACAGAACCTTGTTCCATTCACCCCGGTTAAGCAATTTGGCTCAGGTGAGCTTTATATGCGGCGCATTGCATCAGGCTTACGCGGAGAGCTTTGCTCTGCCCTTTGCGCGGCGTGCAGCAAGAACCTTGCGGCCGTTGGCAGTAGCCATTCTCTTTCTGAAACCGTGCACTTTGGATCTGTGGCGCTTTCTGGGCTGGTAGGTACGAACAGTTGCCATGAATCTACACCTCCTGTAAAAATATGCTCAACAGCTGACGCGGCGCGTCAGCCGCAGCGAGTCAAGTGAGCGTTCCTATGGAACATACGATTGACATTATAGCCCACAAAAGGGGTATTTGTCAATTCTTTTTTGCCTGAATTTGCATTTTGGAATATGCTGTGGTCATTGGGAAATCAGTGTCAAAATATGGTGGTTATCAGCGGATCTTTGCCAGCGGCTTGGACTTCTGCTGCGCATCAAGCAGCTGCAGAATGATGGAATTGGAAACCATAAAGCCCTTGGGCGTCAGCCGCCAGCGGCCGTTTTGCAGCACGCAGAAATCGTTCTTCTGCAGCTGCAGGAGCTTCTTTTCCAGCGGCTCGAAGGGCAGCAGGAAGGACTTGGTGTATTCCGAAGCCTCCAGACCGTCCACGGTGCGCAGCCGCAGCATGATATATTCACCTGCGCGCTCACGCATGGGGATGGAGTCGCACTCGGAGAGAATGACGCCCTTGGTGCGGATGCCGTCCATATATTTCTGCAGATCCGGCTCGATGGTAAAGCGCTTGCCTGCAAAGTCCGAGGCAGCGCAGGGGCCGAAGCCGAGATACTCGTCGCCCATCCAGTATTTCATGTTGTGGCGGCAGATAAAGCCGTCCTTGGCAAAGTTGGAGATCTCGTACTGATGATAGCCGAATTCCTCCAGCGTTTCCACGGCGTAGAAGTACATATCCGCCTGCGCGTCATCATCAGGGAGATTTGCGCAGTCCTTGTAGGTCCAGAGTCTGGTGTTGGGCTCCACCTTCAAGCCGTAGCAGGAGATGTGGTCGGCCTTGAGATCGATGACATTGCGCAGGGTGTTCATCCACTGCTCTCTGGACTGGTTCGGCAGACCGAACATCAGATCGACGGAGATGTTGTCAAAGCCGGCGCGTCTTGCAAGCGATACGGCCTGCTGCGCCTGCTTGTAGGTGTGCGGACGGCCGAGGGCCTTGAGCTGCTCGTCCAGATCGGTCTGCACGCCGATGGAGATGCGGTTGAAGCCGACTCTGCGCAGATGCGTCAGCATAGGCTGGGTGACGGAGTCGGGGTTGGCCTCCAGCGTGACCTCGGCGTCACGGGAAACATCGAAGCGGCGGTCGATCTCTGCAAAGATCTTGCCGAGACCCGTTGCGCCGAAGAAAGAGGGCGTGCCGCCGCCGAAGTAGACAGTGTCCACCTCATAGCCGGATGCTCCGGGCGCAGCCTCGCGGATATGGGCGATGACGGTCTCGAGATACTTGTCCATCAATTCCTGATCGCGGGCGCCGCCGATGGAATAGAAGTCGCAGTATTCACATTTGCTGCGGCAGAAGGGAATATGGACATAGATGCCCAGAGATTTCTTTTTGCTTTCAACAACAGGGAAAAGTGCCATTTGGATTCCTCCATTTGGTGAATGATATCGTGCTCTTGCCTCCCTGCCAGGGGAGGTGGCATTTGCGGAGCAAATGACGGAGAGGTTTTCCTCTCAGTCACGCTTTGCGTGACAGCTCCCCCAAAGGGGGGGAGCCAAGAGAAATATGCATTTTCGGTTTTGCGTATGGAATGCCCACATCGCGCCGTCAAAAGCCGTCCACCGGATGGTTCACGATCGCCGGCTCGCAATGACGGAGCGACAGCGAAGGCTTTTTTATTCGTCGTCCAGCTTCAGCACGGACATGAAGGCCTCGGAGGGCACGGCAACGGTACCGAAGGTACGCATCCGCTTCTTGCCTTCCTTCTGCTTTTCCAGCAGCTTTTTCTTTCGGGTGATGTCACCGCCGTAGCACTTGGCAAGCACGTCCTTGCGCAGGGCCTTGATGGTCTCTCTTGCAATGACCTTGCCGCCGATGGCGGCCTGCACCGGGATCTCGAACATCTGCCGGGGGATATTGTCCTTCAGCTTTTCGCAGATCTTTCTCGCGCGGGGGTAGGCGTTCTCCGCAAAGAGGATGAAGGACAGCGCGTCCACGATCTCGCCGTTGAGCAGAATATCCAGCTTGACCAGCTTGGACGGGCGGTAGCCCTCCAGCTCATAGTCCAAAGAGCCGTAGCCTCTGGTGCGGGATTTAAGCGCATCGAAGAAATCGTAGATGATCTCGTTGAGGGGCATGGAATAATGCAGTTCCACGCGGGTGGGATCGAGATACTGCATATCCTTGTATTCGCCGCGGCGGTTGGTGCAGAGATCCATGATGGAGCCGACATATTCCGGCGGCGTGATGAGGTTGACCTTTGCATAGGGCTCCTCACTGTGCTCAATCTCCGCCGGATCGGGGTAATTGAGCGGTGTATAAACGTCCAGCTCGGTGCCGTCGGTCTTGGTGACCTTGTAGACAACGTTGGGGGCCGTGGTGATGAGGTCGAGATTATACTCCCGCTCCAGGCGCTCCATGATGATCTCCATGTGCAGAAGACCGAGGAAGCCGCAGCGGAAGCCGAAGCCGAGGGCGATGGAATTTTCCTGCGTATAGGTCATGGAGGCGTCGTTCAGCTTGAGCTTTTCCAGCGCGTCGCGCAGATCGCCGTATTTGGAGCCGTCTGCGGGATAGACGCCGGAGAAGACCATGGGCTGCACCTGCTTATATCCGGGCAGCGCTTCGGCGCAGGGATTTTCCACACCGGTGACGGTGTCACCGACACGGGTATCGGAAACGGTTTTGATGGAGGCGGTCAGATAGCCGACCTCGCCGGCGCCAAGGACCTCCGCCGGCGTCATGCCGAGGGGGTTGAGATAGCCGACCTCTACGACCTTATAGACCGCGCCGGTGGCCATGAACTGCACATCCATGCCGGGGCGGACTTCGCCGTTGACCACGCGCATATAGACGATGGCGCCGCGGTAAGAATCATACTGGCTGTCGAAGATCAGGCACTGCAGCGGCGCGCTGCGGTCACCCTCCGGTGCGGGAACGCCGTTTACGATCATTTCCAGCACGGAGTGGATGTTGATGCCGTTTTTTGCGGAGATTTCAGGAGCGTCCATGGCGGGGATGCCGATAACGTCCTCGATCTCGTGCTTGACCTCCTCCGGTCTTGCGGCGGGCAGGTCGATCTTGTTGACAACGGGCAGAACCTCCAGTCCGCTGTCGATGGCAAGATAGGTGTTTGCCAGCGTCTGCGCTTCCACGCCCTGCGATGCGTCCACAACAAGGACAGCACCCTCGCAGGCGGTGAGAGAACGGGAAACCTCGTAGTTGAAGTCCACATGGCCCGGAGTGTCGATGAGATTGAGAACATACTTTTCACCGTCATCGGCGGTGTAGTCCAGCCGGACGGCGCGCGCCTTGATGGTAATGCCGCGCTCACGCTCAAGCTCCATGGAGTCGAGAATCTGATCCTCCATCTCGCGCTTGTCGATGCTATGGCATTCCTCCAGCAGACGGTCTGCCAGCGTGGACTTGCCGTGGTCGATATGCGCAACGATGGAGAAATTACGGATATGAGAAAGATCGGTCATAAGATAACCTCTTGAACAAATTCGAATCAGTTGGGAACGTTTTCGGTCAGTACGGTTTCGTACTTGGAGGAGCTGGAGAAATAGGAGTCCAAAATGGGAATACAGACATTGGACAGATTACCGCCCTGCGCGCCCTTTTCCACATACACGGCGATGGCGATCTCGGGATCATCGGCCGGGGCATAGAGAACGAAGGAGGCGTGGTCGGAATTGCCGAAGCCGCCGAAAGAGGTGGTACCCTGCCACTGGGCGGTACCGGTTTTGCAGGCGACGGGGATGGGGTAATCGTACAGATAGTTTTTGGCGGTACCGATGGTGACAGTCATGCGCATGCCTTCCTTCAGCGCCTGATTGGCCTTTTCAGAAATGGGCCATTGGCTGGCGACAACGGGCTCATGCTCTTTGATGAGGCTCTGATAGTCCCAGGAGATGATACGGGAAAGGAACGTTGCGCTGTAGCGTGTGCCGCCGTTGGCGATGGCCTGCACATAGGAGCACATCTGCATGGGAGTGAACTGGTTCAGGCTCTGTCCGATGACGGCCTGCAGAACGTCAGCGGAGTACCATGTGGAATCTTCGCCTTCGTACATATCGAACTTGTTTTCCTTGTTGGCGCGTACGCCGAGAACCTCCGGCAGTTCCACACCGGTGGGCTCGCCGAGGCCGAGTGCCTTTGCCACCAGATCGAAGGGGTTCTGACCGGTTTCGGTCATGTAATAGTTGTAGGTCAGACGGCCGGATTCATAGAAATAGTAGTTGCAGGAATAGGCCAGCGCCTGCCGCAGGTCGATGCGGCCGTGGGTGGCGGGCCGGGTCGGCGACCAGACATGGCACTTCGGCGTGAAGCCTTCGTTTGCAAAGTGGGTGTAAAGGCCCTGGTCCTCGATGATAAAGCCGGGATCCATGGCACCCAGATCCACATCGGCGATGGCGGTGACCATCTTATAGATGGAGCCGGGAGGATAGGCCGCCTGCAGAGCGCGGTTCCAAAGGGGGTTATACTCGTCCTCTGCGAGGGTATCGAAGTTTTCCAGCATGGTGCTTAAGTCGAAGGTGGGGTAGCTGGCGCAGGCCAGCACCTCGCCGGTCTTGACCTCCTGCACAACGACAGCGCCGCCGCCGGCGTCTCGGCCTTCTTTTTCTTCGCCGAGACCTTTGTCACGCAGAGTGAGGATGACTTTTTCCAAAGCATCTTCTGCGACTGCCTGCATGTTAATATCGATGGACAGTTCCACATTGTTGCCGGGCACCGGCTCGCCGAGATAGTACTCGTCCAGCTTTTCGCCCTCGGAGGAAACGGTCGTGATCTTGGTGCCGCTGGCGCCGTGCAGATATTCCTCGAAGGCGTATTCGATGCCGGTCTTGCCGACCTGCGCATTGAGGGCGTAGCCCTTTTCTTTGTAATACTCGGATTCCTCGGCGTAGATCGGGCCGATGTAGCCGAGAAGATGTGCGGCATAGCCGGTGTTGTATTCACGCACGGTGCCGGATTCCACGATGACGCCCGGAACACCCAGCTCCATGACAACAGCTAAGTCCTCGGCGGCAACATCGTTTGCCAGCGTGTAGTTTTCCAGACCGACGCCGCTGATGCTTCGCAGTTCCAGCTCGTAGCGGACGGAGATGACCTTGTAGATCTGCTCCGGCGTCCAGTCGTTGGGGATGGAGTATGCGGCGCGCAGATTTTTCATCAGCGTGGCGGCGGAGATATCCAGATCGTAGTCGCGGTTTTTCAGGAAGGTACGGAAGTAATCCTGCCATGTCGCGGAGAGATTCTCCATCTCATAGGTGTAAGGCCGCTCCGGCGTGACCGGGAAATGGCTGTTGTATTTGATGCCGATCTCATCGCAGAGTTCCAGCACCTTCAGAAGGTTATCATTGGGCTCGTCCGTGTTGAACAGAACAAAGTTTACGATGACGAGGTTGTAGCTGGCGCGGTTGGAGACCAGCACATTGCCGTTCCGGTCGAGAATGTTGCCGCGGGAGGCCTCGACCGTTGTCTGATAGGTCATGGAATGAGCGTCTGCGGCGATCAGATCTTCCTCGGAAACAGCGCCCTGCAGACCGTACAGACGCAGAGTAAAGACACCGATCACGACGACGATCAGAACGATAAAAACGGTCAGACGGAATCTGGTTAAGATTTGCAAATCAGGCACCTGCCTTTCGGATCGCCCATGCGGCGAGATAGATGGGCGGGCAGGCAATCAGGGAGACGATCAGCTGCTTGAACAGCAGAAACAGGTCCCGGAAATAAGCCGCGCCCAGCCAGAGCTTGAACAGATACAGAACAAACTGGCAGATAAACAGCGCCAGCAGACTGACCAGAAGTGCGCTGACAAGACTGCGCACCAGCAGCCGGTCGCAGAGATAGCCGACAACTGCGGCCGCCACACAGAAAAGCGGGATGAAGATCGCGCCGCCGTCCGCGCCCGCAAAGCACCAGAAGATGCCGCAGCCGAGACCGAAGAGGGCGCTGTTTTCCGCGCCGTTGAACATGGCGACGCAGGCGATGGTCACGGGCAGAATCGCCAGCTTGACATCGAGGAACCGTGCATGGCCGAAAATGACGGTCTGCACAATAACCGCAAACAGAAACAGAACGGTGTAGAGCGCCCACATCAGGGCGTTCTGATATTTTTCACGCATGATATGCTGCGCTCCTTTCGGGAAAGGTGGGGCTTATTCCGCCTTGTAGTCGGAAATGATGAAGATCTGCTCGAGCTTGTTGAGATCGCAGGAGGGGTTGAGCGTTGCGTATTTTGCAACGCCGGTCTCGTCCAGCGAAGCGTTTGTGATGTAGCCCAGCAGCAGTCCGCGCGGATAGAGCGTGGAGCCGGTGGTGACGACCTGGTCGTTATTTTTGACGATGGCATCGGTGAGCAGATAGTTCATACGCAGGATGCTGGTGCCGTCTGCGAGGAAGGTGCCCTGCACCACGCCGGTATAGCCGGAGGACGCAATGGAGGCACTGATCTCCAGCGAGGAATCGAGGATGGTGGTGATGGTGGCCCAGTTGGTGCCGACCTTGGTCACAAGACCGATGACCTGCCCGTTTTCCGTGACGGCGCACATGCCCTCTTCCAGGCCTGCCGTGGTGCCCTTGCCGATAGTAAAGGCGCTTCTGTAATCGGAGGAATCCCAGGAGATGATGTAGGCGGAGATATATTTGTAGTCCTCATGCTCTTCCGAGAGCTTGAGAAGCGCCTTCAGACGCTCGTTCTCACGGGCCAGTTCCTCCGCGGTCCGGACATTTTCCTCCATGTCCAGAATGCGCGCTTCCAGCGCGGCGTTTTCCGCCTGCAGAGATTCGTAGCCGAACAGATAATTATAATACCGCTCGGCCTGCCGGTCGATGGCGGCAACGCCCTTGCGGAAGGGCGAAAGGATCGTGCCGACGAGGTTTTCTCCGAAGCTCGCGCCGGATGCGATGGCAAGAATGACCGCGGCAAGAAGCGCAGCAACGCCTGCTGTGATCAGGATGGTTTTCATGCGCGCGGAGAAGAACTGTTTTTTCATGCGGATTCACCTCTGAGCAGTAGTTAAGCGTCAAGAACCGTGACGCCGAAGGAGCGAAGAATCTGGCAAAGCCTGCAGACGGGCAGACCCATGACGGCAAAATAGTCGCCCTCGATGCCCGTGACAAAGACGCTGGCTCTGCCTTGAATGCCGTAGGCGCCGGCCTTGTCCATAGGCTCGCCGGTGGCGATGTAGGCGCGGATTTCCGCGTCGGAGAGATCACGGAAGGAAACCTTCGTGATGACGGCGTCGCGAACTTCACGGCTTCCCTGCCGGACACAGAGGCCGGTCATGACCTCGTGGCTTCGGCCGCAGAGCTGCCGGAGCATGGAAAATGCGTCTGCTTCATCCTTGGGCTTGCCGAGAATCCTGCCGTCAACGACAACGATGGTGTCTGAGGCGATGACGAGATCGTCCGGATGACGGTCGGCGATTTTCGCCGCTTTCAGGCCGGACACCCGCATGACCTCCTGCTCGGCAGGAAGCGCGGGATCCATGTGCTCGTCAATGTCGGCGGTTTCAATTGTAAAATCCACGCCCAGCAGACGAAGAAGCTCCTGCCGCCGGGGAGATTTGGAGGCTAAAATGATGGACATAGGGGGAATCTCTTTTCTTTAAATCGTTTCCGATATTTCGCAGAGCCGGAGCTGTGCTTGTAGGGCAAGGGCTTGCCCTTGCCGCGGTATTCATTCTCAAAACCGCATACACCGTAGGGAACGCTGCGATCAGCGTTCCGCCGCGCCGCAGGCGCGGAAGATGCCATAGTGCAAGTTTTCTGCTTGTTATGCCTCCGGCGGTCCCATTTCTTTTTTTACGAAAAGAAATGGGGGAAAGAAGCGTACCAAAGAAAACCATATGGTTTTCTTTGGAATCTTTCCTTTTTGTCTGAAATGGTCACTACCTGACAAGCGGCTCGACGCGCTCCCTTCGGGCGGTCGTTCGCTCGCCGCGATAGTTTCGGATGCAATTTGTGACGTTTTGGACGGAGCGAAAGTCACAGCGTTCCCTGACGGCTGCAGTGGCGGGTCGTCGAGGACACCGACCCCTACAGAGCGCTTTTTAGAGGCACAGAAGAATTTATTCCACGCCTCTGGAATAGAGGCCTCTTGTATAGCTGCCGGCGTCAAACTGGCCGCCTCTGCGGTAGTCGGTGATGACCTTATCCACCTCGCTGGGATTTTCCGTGGTGAACTGCAGGCGCAGCGCCCACAGACCGAAGCCCCGGAAAGCGTCCAGCTTATCGAGCAGATACAGCTTTTTGCCGTTCAGCAGGACATTTCGGCAGGTGCCTGCGTCCTTGATGACGGGGAACTCCTCGCCCATGCGGTCGATGAGCCGGACGGGTGCCGAGTCGCAGCCGCACACGCCGGTGCGGTTTTTGATGACGCAGTTTTCCATCAGCATCAGCGGCAGTCTGCCGTAGACCAGCACCTCTGCCGGCACGGCCTTGGAGACGTCACGGATCTGCGGCATGGTCATTTCAAAGGAAAGCAGCTGCGATTCCAGCCCCTGCGTGCGCAGGTAGTTCATGGAACGCGAGTTGTAAATATTGAGACCGAAGTCGCCGCGGACAACGAAGCCCAGCTCCTTCGCCATATGCACCTGACCGAGATTGCCCACCAGAAGCTGCCGCACGCCCATATCGTAGGCGGCGCGAAGCTGCGCGGCCAAATTGGCGGTCTCACCCGTCCAGACTACGCGGGGCAGCACGGCTGCCAGCTGCGTTTCCACGCCGAGCATCCCCGGAATTTCGGGATGCGCCAGCAGCTCGGAGAGCGGCACATAGAGAACGGACGGACGCGCGTCCAAAAGACGCGGTGTGATCTGCGCAGCGGTGGTAACGCCAACGGTGAGTGCCGGCTCGCCGGCGATACCGTCATAGGGCACAGCCGGATTATAGGCGTTCAGCGTTCCGACGTTGACGCGGCCGCGCTTTGCCGTCAGTTCTGCCAGCACATCGCGGCGCATGGCGTTGATGACGGAGGCGGGCAGCATGATTCCGCCGGAAAGTGCGGATTTTACCTCCGTGCAGAAATACGGCGTGCCGCCGGTCTTTTTGAGGCGTTGTTCCAGCTCTTCCGCCGTGAGCGAATGGGTCATGGCCGCCTCGGGCACGGGGCCGAGCGTCTTGCAGACATGGCCCTGATCGTCCTCCACAGCCAGCTGCGAGGGCTGACCCTGCTGCAAAATGGCGAAGAACCGAACCGGAACGCGGGGCGTTTCGTGGTTTTCATAGGTAGCTCTTGCGTTTGCAAAGAGTTCCTTGTTTTCCTCAATATCCTGCCGGGTGCCGAACATATCGGCGCCGGTTTTGCCTTCGTAGTAGCCCTGCGTGAAGCCCTGCCGGGAGAATACCGCGGCAAGATCGGAAAGATCCTTTTCGGTGACGCGCTTGCCGTCCAGCGCAGCGCGGTAGAGTCTTGTAACGATGGCAACATATTCCGGACGCTTCATGCGTCCTTCGATTTTGATGGACGCCACGCCCATGCGCGAAAGCTCCGAAAGATCCTCGATGAGACAGTTGTCCTTCAAAGAAAGCGGATACCGGCTGGGTTCAAATCTGCCGTAGCCGTAGTTCAACCGGCAGGGCTGGGCACATTGGCCCCGATTGCCGGAGCGGCGGCCGATGACAGAGGAAAGGTAGCACTGGCCGGAATAGCACATACACAGTGCGCCGTGGACGAATACTTCAATTTCCACCGGACTCTTGCGGCAGATGCGGGCGATCTCCTCTCTCGGCAGCTCCCGGGAAAGCACCACGCGGGTACAGCCCATTTCGGCAGCCTGCCGCACACCCTCGAGCGAGTGGATGGACATCTGCGTGGAGGCATGGATCGGCATATCCGGCGCGATCTGCCGACACAGAGCGGCAATGCCCAAATCCTGCACGATCAGCGCGTCCACACCCAGCGTAGCGGCCAGACGGATCACATCCGCGGCGCGGGCCATTTCCCGGTCGGAAACCAAAACATTGAGCGTCAGATGCACCTTTACACCGCGCACATGGCAGTAGACGATGGCCTCCTGCAGCTCCTCGGCAGAGAAATTGCGGGCGTTCATGCGGGCATTGAAGCTGTCATATCCAAGATAAACCGCATTGGCTCCGTTCTGAACGGCAGCGCGCAGCGCCTCCATGGAGCCGGCGGGAGAAAGAAGTTCCAGCATGACAAAAAGTTCCTTTTGAGTTCTATTGGAAGCCGCTTTTCCGGCAGCAAAAAATTCCGCCTATCATTGTACCACAAGAAGTGTCAACTGGAAAGTGGGAATTGTCATTTAATTGTAAACTTTTTCGGGAAAAAGGTGACATGCGGCGGGATTTTGCAGAAAACAAACCTACACAAAAAAGCGCCCTCCCGCTCGGGAGGGCGCCAAGGGTTTATTTCATCATGCGGATGTCGTCACCGACAAATTTGAAGCGCGTATAGCTGCCGAGCACACGCGAGGCGATCTGCGATGAGTAGCGGGCCTCCAGCTCCTCCAGCGGAATGTTGGAGGAAAGAATGACGGGCTTTGATTCCATAAGCCGCTCGTTGATGATCTGATAGAGGGCGGAAACCGTGAACTGGGTGGTCATTTCGGTGCCGAGATCGTCGAGAATCAGCAGGTCGCAGTCAAAATAGCGTCTGGTAAGATCACTTCCGTCCGGACGGAACTTCTGCGTTTCAAAATCGGAAAACAGTCTGCCTGCGGAAACATAGCAGACGGAACAGCCTTTTTCGGCAACGGTCTTTGCGATGCAGCCGGAGAGGAAGGTTTTGCCCAAGCCCGTTGCGCCATAGAACAGCAGAGATTTAGACGCGGGAGAAAAGGTCTGCGCGTAGCGCACAGCCTTGTTCAGGACCGATTTCATCAGCTCTCTCGGGCTGGTGCCGAGCTCTGCGTTGTAGGTGTCGGGATAGACATCCAGCCGGAATCTGTCAAAGCTCTCGCGTCCGGCGCCGAGCTGGGTGGAAAGCTCCTTCTTCTGTTCCTGCCGGCAAAGCTCCTTCAAACAGTCGCACATGACGGCGCCGCGCCAGCCGGTGCCGCCGCAGACGGGGCAGATGGGAGCGGCTTCCAAGTCCTCGGGATCGATGTCGCTGGACTCAAGAATCCATTCGCGCTCGCGCTGCAGGGCGAGGTTCTCCTCTTTCAGCCGCTGGATGGTCAGCGCACCATCCTCGCCTGCGCGGAAGGATGCCGCGCAGACCTTGGCTGCGGTTTTGCGCAGCTCGCGCTCAATTTCGCGCAGCCGCGGCAGCCGGTCATAGATGGCGGCGATGCGGCTGCGGTTATTCAGTTCGTTCTGTTCGCGTTCTTCATCCAGCCGGGCCTGTGCCCGCTGCAAAACGGAAGCATCGTATGCCATGTTCAGATCTCCTCATCGTGTAACATCTGTGTGATCGTGTCATGATCCAGCGCGCTCAGAGGATCGTTGTGCTGCGCGGCATTGTAGCCGGGCTTTTTCTTTGCATAAGCGGGCGCCGGCGCGCGGTCGCCGGCTTCGATTTCCGCCGGGGTGTGCAGATTCTGCGCATGCCAGCTTTTTAAGATGGAGTTGAGATAGGCCCATTTGAGGCCGCCGGTATTCGTGCAGGTCTTTTCGTATGCCATGCGGATGGCATCATCCGAAAATCCCCAGTCCAGCCAGTCGGCAATATACCGCTGCTCGCCGGCGGTGAGGCGGCGCTCCGTCAGACCGAAAAGACTGCGGATGCGTTCCACGCCAGCCGCCTGCCGCAGCTGGCTCTGCATGAAAGCCGCGGCCTGCTCCATGGTGTCGATGCCGTTGTCGGCCCAGCGGTAGGCTTCTTTTTCAATGGTGCGGATGGAGGGCATCCGGCCGGGGGTCTGTGTCTGCTGACGGCGGATGCAGTAGTTGATGAGAATGGAGATGACCTCCGGGCTGAGGCCGAGATAGCGGTAGATGCAGAGCAGAATTTTCAATTCCTCGTTGGAAAGAATCCTGCCGAGTCTGCGCTGGGCCTCACCCACCATGCTGGGAAATTCCGGATTGCCGGCCAGCTCCCGGGTCAGATCCTCTTCCGTATAATGGGGTGCTTCTGAGGAAGGCAGATGCCGAATCTCGGGCTGCGGCCAAAGTCCCATCTGCTGCAGAATGGCGCGGGCCATCTCATAATCGTCCTTGGACAGCTCCAGAAAAGCCTGCGCCTGCTCCAAAGGTTCCCCCGCGGCAATATAAACATAAAGAAGGGCAGCGCTGCCGCTTTTTGCGGCCAGCAGCCTGCGTACGGTCTGCGCATCAAGGGAAACCGGCTGCGCCATGGGGTTCACCTCCCGGAAAAAACAGGGTATTTAGGAAGCTCTGATTCAATCGGCAAGAGCTGACAGCGAGAGATTTTGGCTCAGGTGAAAGTATGGAAATCGCAGGAATACTGTATGTATTTCTCGATTTTCATACTGCACAGCTGGGTCAAAAGATCCGCCTATCAGCCGCCGACGATTTATTCAGAGGTTCCTTTTTATATTATCACACGCTGTGTGCAGCCGTCAATCAAAGGCAAAGGCCAGATACATGGGACTGTAAGCCGGGTCTTCCTCATCCAGCCATTTGACCATGGCAAAGGCATTCGTCTGACCGGGGCACTTGACATACCAGCGGTCTGTCGGAATAACGGTGGCCAGTGCGGGCAGGAAGGCGGCATCCGGCAGCAGCTCGTCCACCACGCAGCCGCCGTCCTTTGCGCAGACGGCCGCGCAGCCGAAACTGTTGGCGATCTGCAGCTGATAGAATTTATAGTGGCAGGCCTCGTAGTCAAGAAGCGTCTTGTCATACTGCACATGGGGGATCTCAAACAGAATCGTTTCGCGCAGACCGGCATAGGCCTGTGCGGAGATCTCCTGCGCTTCGCCTGCCGGTTTCTGCTCCTGCATGTCCATGAGCTGAACAGAGGGCGTCTGCGTGAAGCCGAGGCCTTCATAGTAGACGGCAAGCTGATCGCTGGCAGGCACCAGCAGCATACAGGAGACGTACTTTTTCTTCAGTTCCTTCTCCGCGTAGGCCAGCAGCTTTTTGCAGATGCCCTGCCGGCGGCAGCGTTCGTGGGTGGTCAGCGCATAGAGATAGACGGCCTTTTTTGTTTCACCGGCCTGCGCCAGCGTCACGGGCAGCGCAAAGACCATGGCAAGCAGCTTGCCCTCCTCGTCTGCGCAGAAGCCGCCGGCATTCGGCCAGACGGTATTGAAGAATTTCTGAATATCTTCATCGGAATCGCCGAAGCCCTGCTTCCAGAGCGCCTTCAGCTGGGGAATGTCATTGGGATTGAGCTTGCGGAATCTCATAGGATATCCTCCTGATAATCGGCAACAGATTTTTCAAGCAGAAATGCGGGATGATAGGCCAGCTTAGCCTGACGAAGATTTTCCTCGCCCATGTCATCCTCCCGGTTGAGATATAAGAGTTCGGGATATTTCTGCGCAAGATAGCGGGAAAACTCCCGGCAGATCATGGGATAGGCGCCGGGAACATCGGCAGGTGCCTTTTCAAAATGCACATCGAACGCCTGCGAATTTGTCCGGCTGCCGATGGTGAAGGCCAGCGGCGAATCGCCGTCAAAAAGCAGCAGACCATCCATACCCAGCTTCTCAAAATGGTCAAAGCAGGTCGTCAGCGCCTGCCGTTCTCCCTGCAGCCCGCGGACGATGTCATGACCGGTTCCCCAGCTTTCATAGATCGTGCGGCAGAGGGAAAGATTCTGCCCGGTCACGGGTTCCGTGCGCCAGTTCGGATGCTCCTTTTCAAAGCGGTTGCAGAAGTTCCGCTTGGACTGGAGTTTCCGGCCCTGCAGCGTACACATGGCGGGAAGGGAATAGATGTAGTCCGCGGCGCTTCGGATCTGCGTGCAGACGAATCTGCCGGGGAAGAAAGTATCCAGCGCCTCTTTGGCCTGCGCGCCAATGCCGTAAAGACGAAGATGCGTCCCGCGCTCGCGGCAGTCGGCCATGATGGTCTCCAGCGCTTCGCGCACATCACCGATGCAGGCCGGGAACAGATACCAGAGCGCGTCATCATGCCGGTTCATCTGCGTGACAAAGCTGCCGGTGATGCAGATCTCGCCGTAAAAGCGCGCCCAAAAGAGCATATTGCAGAAATTGTATTCCGTGCCAAAGGATGGGGCACGGCGCAGGAACGGAAGCACGGCCTCGCGGTCATGCGGGGAAAGCGGATGAAACTCCAGCATAGATGCCTCGAAAAAAGTTTTTTCTCTATTATAGCATACGCGTCAATCGTTTTTGAGAAAAAAGCGGAGCGGATACCGCAGTACCCGCTCCGCTGAAAGAATCGATCGCAATAATGACGGTCAGACCTGCTCCGCAAGAAGATAATCGCACTTCTTCGGCAGAATGATGCCGTGCAGGATCTTTTCCCGGATCCGGGGCAGATCCTCGCGCTCCCAGTCGCACAGACCGTACTGATACTTTCCGTTTTCGTCGGGCTTGTCGTTCAGCACCGTGGAAAGACGCAGTACGCGGAAATCATAATCCTCGTTCTCGTCGGCAGCTGCCAGAATGTAAAGCGGCAGGATCTGCAGGTCGGTGACGAGGGTACGGTCTTCTCCGTTCAGCTTGCCCTTGACGGCATTATACCTTGCAACGAAGGTGACGCGGCTGTTGTGGCTGACGGGATGGTAGCTGACAAAATCGCCGAGGGAGTAGAAAATGAGGGTCTGGCGCTCGGTGCCATTGTCGTTCCAAATGTACTTTTCCATGGGCTGCGTGACATGCGGATGGGTGCCGACGATGACATCGATGCCCAGCTCCGCCAGCTTATGGCCCAGCTCTACGGTGCAGCCGCGGGGATACATCTCAAATTCCCAGCCCCAATGCGCATGGAGAATGATGAGGTCTGCGCCCTGCTCTTTTGCCTTGCGCACCTGCATTTTGATGAAGTCGATGTTGGCGGGATTGTCGCAGTAACCCACGCGGTCGATCATCCACGGCGTATTACATTCGCGGCCGTTGATGTCGAAGGTGGAGGAGAGCTGTGCAACCTTGATGCCGTTCATTTCCATGACGAGAACGCTGCCGTAGTCCTCGGGACGGATGTTGGTGCCGGAATGGGCAACGCCGCGCTTTTCCAGCTCGTTGTAGGTGGCGATGAGACCGACCTCATCGTAGTCGAAGCAGTGGTTGTTGGCCATGGAGAAATACTTGATGCCGGCATTCACGAACTTGTCCAGCATGCCGGTGCTGGTGTTCATGCGGGGGCTGGCCTTGGTCTTGGTTTCGCCGGGCTTCACAGGCGGCTGATTGCGGCCGAAGGGAGCTTCGGTGTAAACGCAGCTCTCTAAGTTCGCCGTGGGCAGATCGGCGGTCAGATAGAAATCGCGGATATCGTCAAAGATGTGGGGCGTATAATCGTCATTGATGCAGTCCACCGCCATCAGGTCGCTGGCGTGGCTGAGAGAGAGCGTCTTTTCCGGAACGAAGCCTTCCGGCAGATCGAAATGCAGATCCATGTTTTCAAAGAAGGGCTTCAGATCATAGCCATCCTCAGGGACCTCCAGCTGGTTGACCCAGCACTTGTAGCACCAGAATTCGGTATCGTCTCTGGGTTTGAAAGGGCCGACCTGATGATGGGGCTTCTTGAACCGTTCGGGATCGGCGTCTGCCATGGCGGAGAGCTTGTCGATGGTTTCCTTTGCGATCTGATTGGCGTATTTCATATTGAAACCTCCTGAAAAAGGAATTTTTTCTGTATGCTTTTCTGATTATATCCTGCCGCCGCCGCTTCGTCAATGCGTTTCGTGATTTCCGCATACAGAAAAACCGGGCAGCATGCTGCCCGGTTTGCATTTTATGAAAGATCAGGCGATGGGCTGATTTGCAGCTTCGATGATCTTGACGAACTTTTCGGGAACGAGAGATGCGCCGCCGATGAGGCCGCCGTCGATGTCGGGCTGCGCCAGCAGATCGTAAGCGTTCTTTTCGTTCATGGAGCCGCCGTAGAGGATGGAGATAGCTCTTGCGATCTTTGCGCCGTAGAGCTTGCGGATGACGGTACGGATGCTCTCGCAGACTTCCTCGGCCTGCTCAGGGGTAGCGGTCTTGCCGGTGCCGATGGCCCAGATGGGTTCGTAGGCAATGATCATCTTGCGGATCTTGTCCTCGCCGATGCCGGCTAAGCCCGCCTTGATCTGCATGGCGATCCACTCGGCGGTGATGCCGGTCTCACGCTGCTCGAGGCTTTCGCCCACGCACATGATGGGAACGAGGCCGTTTTCCAGAGCGGTATGCACCTTTGCGTTCACATCAGCGTCGGTTTCGCCCATGGCGCGACGCTCGGAGTGGCCGAGAATGACATACTTGCAGCCTGCGTCAACGAGCATATTGGCAGCGATCTCACCGGTATATGCGCCGGAAGCATTGGCATTGCAGTTTTCTGCGCCGATGCCGACTCTGGTCTCGCGCATGGCACGAACAGCAGCGGGAATGCAGACAGCGGGAACGCACAGCGCAACATCGCACCAGCGGCCCTTGGGCATAATGGCTTTAAAATCCTGCATGAAGGCCTTGGTTTCGGAAGGGGTCTTGTTCATCTTCCAGTTGCCGGCAATCACGGTCTTACGGTATTTACGGTTCATGATAATGTTCTCCTAAATCTATACTCTTTTTTGATTAGAGGGCGGCAGAAGTCCGCCCTCTGCTTTTTTCTTACTTATCCTGCAGGCAGGCGATGCCGGGCAGCTCCAGACCCTCGAGGAATTCCAGAGAAGCGCCGCCGCCGGTGGAAATGTGGGTGATCTTGTCAGCAAAGCCGAGCTGTTCGCATGCAGCTGCGCTGTCGCCGCCGCCGACGATGGTGGTTGCGGAAGAATCAGCCAGAGCCTGTGCGACTGCGATGGTGCCCTTTGCCAGCGTCGGGTTCTCAAACACGCCCATGGGGCCGTTCCATACAACGGTCTTTGCAGCCTTAACAGCCTCGTAGTACAGTTCGCGGGTCTTTTCGCCGATGTCCATGCCCATCTTGTCAGCCGGGATCTTGTCGGCATCTACGGTGCAGCATTCGATCTCGCCGTCGATGGGATCGGGGAAGTGGTCGGTGATGACGGTGTCAACGGGCAGAAGCAGTTTGACGCCCTTGGCCTCGGCCTTTGCCATCATTTCCTTGCAGTAGTCAACCTTTTCTGCATCAAACAGAGACTGACCGATGCCGTAGCCCTTGGCAGCCAGGAAGGTGTAAGCCATGCCGCCGCCGATGACGAGGGTATCGACCTTCTCCAGAAGGTTGTTGATAACGTTCAGCTTGTCGGAAACCTTTGCGCCGCCGAGAATGGCAACGAAGGGACGCTCGGGATCGGCCAGAGCCTTGCCCATGATGGAAACTTCCTTCTCGACCAGATAGCCGCAGACTGCCGGGAGATAATCTGCAACGCCGGCGGTGGTGGCATGAGCACGGTGTGCGGTGCCGAAGGCATCGTTCACGAAGATGTCAGCCATGGAAGCGAGCTTCCTGGAAAGCTCGGGATCGTTCTTGGTCTCGCCCTTTTCAAAACGGGTGTTCTCCAGCAGCATCACATCGCCGTCCTGCAGAGAAGCAGCCAGTTCCTTGGCGCTTTCGCCGACAACGTCAGAAGCCATCTTGACTTCCTTGCCCAGCAGCTCGGAAAGGCGCTTTGCAACGGGAGCCAGCGTCAGCTTGGCCATTGCCTTTTCCCAGTTCTCCTTGGTCAGCTCTTCGGGAGCCTTGCCCTTTTCGGTCTGCTTCTTGACCCACTTTTCAAAGTTGGGTTCGGGCTTGCCCATATGGGAGCAGAGAATGACGCGGGCGCCGTTCTTGACGAGGTATTCGATGGTGGGCATCGCTGCCACGATGCGCTTGTCCGAGGTGATGACACCTGCTTTGGTGGGGACATTGAAGTCGCAGCGGC
The DNA here is from genome assembly GCA_016296635.1 of Oscillospiraceae bacterium. GTDB lineage: Bacteria > Bacillota > Clostridia > Oscillospirales > Oscillospiraceae > CAG-170. The sequence continues at coordinate 40,628 of JAEDIZ010000001.1, read as the reverse complement.
AAAGCACGCGCTTACCGGCTACGGCGATATCTTCAACGGACTTCTTGTTGTAATTCATAAAGAATCTCCTTTTTCATATCGATTCTGGCAGGGCCAGTTGTTTATGACTTGATTACCAGTTTACCATTTTTCCCTGCTCCTGCAGGTGGGGAAAATCCTGCTGACGCAGCGCCTCAAAAACGCCGACGGCGACGGAATTGCTGAGATTCAGACTGCGCGCTTCGGCGCGGATGGGAATACGCACACAGTCATCGTAATGCGCCGCCAGAAAGTCCTCCGGCAGGCCCTTTGTTTCCTTGCCGAAAAAGAGAAAACAGCCGTCCGGATAATCCGCCTCGGCATAGCTGCGGGGTGCCTTCGTGGAGAAAAGCCGCAGGCAGGAAACCTCGTTTTTCGCGAAAAAGTCACCGAGGTTTTCATAGACGCGGACATCCACCAAATGCCAGTAGTCCAGCCCGGCGCGCTTAACGGCTTTATCCGAAATATCGAAGCCCAGCGGCTTGATCAGATGCAGGACGCTTCCGGTGGCGGCGCAGGTACGGGCGATGTTGCCGGTATTGGCAGGGATTTCCGGCTCGTGCAGAACGATATGCAGCATGATATTTTCCTTTCTGCCGCGCAAAAACAAAGTACGCTTATTCTATGACAAAACAGAAAAGATTTCAACCTTTTTTATCGATAAAATACGGTTTTTTCTCACAAAATTTCTGTTTGATTTGCTTACAAAAAGTTAGGTTCCGAAACCCGGACAATTCTGTTTCAGACCGTCCAGCGAATGGGACTGCAGCCATTGCGCGTCAGGAAGTCATTGATTCTCGAGAACGGGCAGCTGCCGAAAAAGCCGCGGTAGGCGCTCAAAGGACTCGGATGTACAGATTGCAGAACAAGCCGAGGATAAGCGGAATTTCCTGCGGCGGCAGCCTTTTTCTGCGCCTGCGAGCCCCACAGGACAAAGGCTACGGGCTGCGGCAGCGAGGCGATGGCATCGACCACGGCGTCTGTAAAAACCTGCCAGCCAAAATCCTTATGGCTGTTGGCCTTCCCGCTTTCCACGCTCAAAACGGAGTTCAGAAGGAAAACGCCCTGCTCTGCCCAGCCGGTCAGATCACCGGAAGCGGGCGGCTCGACGCCGAGATCGGAGGAAAGCTCCTTAAAAATATTTTGCAGCGAGGGCGGCAGCTTCGTGCCGTTTCTGACGGAAAATGCAAGCCCGTGGGCCTGCCGCGGCTCATGGTAGGGATCCTGCCCTAAAATGACAACCTTCACCTTTTCCGGCGGTGTCAGAGAAAACGCCGAAAACAGCTCCTCTTCCGGCGGAAAGACCGCCGCGGTCTGATAGGCCTCATCCACACGGGCGCAGAGCGCTTCAAAATACGGTTTGCGCAGTTCCTCCGAAAGCAAGGTCTGCCATGCGCCGAGTTTTGTCGTATCCATAAGAAAACCTCCGCGGATATTTTTTTCAATGTAGCACACATGAAGTCGGAACACAAGCGCGCCGTGCAGCATAGTGTGATACATAGAGGTGATTTATTTGGAATTATATGTGGTGCGCGAGGGCGATACCTTATATTCCGTGGCAAGGCAGTTTTCGCTGACGCCCGGGCTGATTTCCCGATATAACGGACTGACGGAGCCCTACCGGCTGGCGGTGGGGCAATGCCTTCTGATCCTTACACCGCTGGAAACCTATACGGTGCAGCCGGGCGATACGCTTCTTGCGGTTGCGCGGCAGGCGGATGTGCAGGTAAAGGAGCTTTGGCGGCTGAACCCGAATCTGCGCGGCACGCAGACGATCTATCCCGGGCAGGTGCTTGTGACGCGGCTGGAGCGCACCGGCGATACGCCGCTGGAGCTCTCCGGCTATGTCTATCCCTTCGCCGATGCCGCGGTGCTCAGAGAGATTCTTCCCTATGCGACATGGTTGATCCCGTTTACATACGGCTTTACGGAAGCCGGGCAGCTGATCGATCCGCAGGCTGCCGCCGCCGAGATGCTGGCGCAGCAGTATGAGGTCGGAAAATTTCTGCATCTTTCCACGCTGACGGAAAGCGGCGGCTTTTCCGCCCAGCGGGCGGAGGCCCTGTTTGCCAATCCGGCGGCGCAGCAGACGCTGCGCGATCAGATCGTGCAGACTGTCCGGCGGCGCGGCTATGCGGGCGTGGATGTGGACTTTGAATTTTTGGGCGCGGAGAATGCACAGAAGTACGCGGACTTTCTCGGGTATCTGCGCCCGGCGGTCAACGCGGCGGGCGCGGAGCTTCTGGCGGCACTGGCCCCCAAAACCTACGCGGCGCAGCCGGGCATTTTATATGAGGGACACGACTATGCAAAGATCGGCGCGGCGGTGGACGCGGTGCTGCTGATGACCTATGAATGGGGCTACACCTACGGCCCGCCCATGGCGGTGGCGCCGGTGAATGCGGTCAGACGGGTGCTGGATTATGCCGTCAGCGAAATTGCAGCGCGCAAAATCTTCATGGGCTTTCCGAACTATGCCTATGACTGGACGCTTCCCTATGAGGCCGGGCAGACGAGGGCGATGCTCATCGGAAACGAGGCCGCGCCGGCGCTGGCAGTACAGACAGGCGCGGAGATCCGCTTTGATGAGGTCTCGCAGACGCCGTATTTCAATTACACGGACGGCCTCGGCGCAGTACATGAGGTCTGGTTCGAGGACCCGCGTTCGTGTCTGGCAAAGTTCCGGCTGGTGCAGGAATACGGCTTCCGGGGACTCGGCGTGTGGAATTTCATGCGTCCCTTCACGGCCATGTTCAGCCTTCAGAACGCGATGTTCGGCCTTCCCTTGTGAAGCAGAAAAAACAGCTGAAAAATTGTTCCGGATTTCGGCAAAAACCCTGCAGAACTGAGGCGTTTTTTACAAATGTGTTACAAGTAGCCGCCGGTTCTTGCAATGGCTATGTCGGTTGCATATACTGTAAGTTAAGCAAATAAACGAAGGGGGGCTTTGCCGTGAAACGAGCCATAACCGTCCTGCTGGCGCTGGCAGTATTGCTGATGTCGGCGGTCTGCGCAGGCGCGCAGGGAATTGAAACGACCGGCTTTACCGATCAGAGCGAGATCCGGAACAAAAACGCCGTGCAGATGCTGGTGGATCTGGGGCTGATCTCCGGCTATCCGGACGGAAGCTTCCGCCCGGGAAATACGATCACAAGAGAAGAAACGGCAAAGCTCATCACAATCCTCTGCACGCCGGACAGCGAGCAGGCATCTGCGGTGCAGCGCCTGTTCAGCGATGTGGATGACGGCTGGTCCGCGCCTTATGTGGGCTACTGTGCTTCGCGCGAGATCATTGCCGGTGACGGCAAAGGGCATTTCCGCCCGAAGGACTGCGTAACGGCGCAGGAGTTGGCAAAAATGCTGCTGGTCACGCTGGGCGAACGCGCAGAGCGCTATACCGGCCCCGAATGGGTAGAGCATGTCAATGACGATGCGCAGGCAAGCGGCATCTATGCCGGCTTCAGCGCAAGCTGCTCGATGCCCATCACGCGCGACAATGCCTGCCAGCTGATTTTCAATGCCATGCAATGTCCGCAGGTCACGGCGCCCGAAAAGGAAGGGCTGATGCGCTACGCGCTGGATGATCTGATGAATCCGAAGGCATATATGGAGATCCGCTTCGATCTGACCCGCTACACGGCAACGCTGACCGGCAACGAATGTGCCGATCTGACCCATAACGGCGGAACACTTGCGCAGAAGGTCACAAAGCTTGCCGGGCATAAGGAATTCGCAGTTTCGACTGATCTTTCTCTGCTTGGCCGCAGCGTGGATATCTATGTTCGCGGCGGACAGATTCTCGGCATCCCCTGCTATGATGCGTCGGAAATCTACTACACATTCTCTTCTGCTGACGAACTGCAGAAGGTGCTGCAGGCAACCAGCTCTGCGCTGACGGAGCAGACAGAATACTATTATAACTTTAACAAGACAGATGCCGGAATTCTCAGCGCGCTGCCCGCAAATGCGCGCATCACCGTGATCGATCATACGGGCGATTTTACATTTGATATCGTTCTGGTAACGGATTGCACGCAGGCTGTGGTCACGAGCGTGTCTCCTCTGCGCGTCAGCATCGCTCAAGCAGAAATGAGCTGCGGGAAATACGATACCAACGATACCTTCTTTGTGGGTCAGCCGGTCTGGCACATGGAGGTCTGCGGAAAGAGTTACATCCGCCCCATGGAATAATCAGAACCGCCTCTGCAGCACGCAGAGGCGGTTTTTCTATCGATATGGATTCCGAACAGGACGCCGGGAAAAAGACCCGGCTGCAGGCAGCAACGGAGGAATATAAAAAAGAGGAACGGCACGCCGTTCCCCTTTCTCGTTTTGATTACTTTGCGTACTCGACAGCCTTGGTTTCGCGGATAACGTTGACCTTGATCTGTCCGGGGTACTCCAGCTCGGCTTCGATCTTCTGTGCCAGATCGTGGGCAAGCAGGATCATGTTGTCCTCGGTGACTTCCTCGGGCTTGACCATGACGCGAACCTCGCGGCCGGCCTGAATGGCGTAAGCCTTATCGACACCCGGGAACGAACCGGTCAGCTCTTCGAGCTTCTCCAGACGGCGGATATAGTTTTCGACGTTCTCACGGCGTGCACCGGGGCGTGCAGCAGAGATGGCGTCGGCAGCCTGCACCAGGCAGGCAATGACCGTCTGCGGCTCGACATCACCGTGATGCGCCTCGATGGCGTTGATGATGACGGGATTTTCCTTATACTTCTTTGCAAGCTCCACGCCCAGCTGAACATGGCTGCCTTCCATTTCATGGTCGACGGACTTGCCGAGGTCATGCAGAAGACCTGCTCTCTTTGCCAGCGTCACATCGACGCCCAGCTCGCCTGCCAGCAGACCTGCGATGTGCGCCACTTCCATGGAGTGGTTCAGCACGTTCTGACCGTAGGAAGTACGGTACTTCTGACGGCCGATGAGCTTGATCAGCTCCGGATGCAGGTTGTGGATACCGGTCTCGAAGGTCGCGCGTTCGCCTTCAACCTTGATGGTATGATCGACCTCGCGGCGTGCCTTTTCCACCATATCCTCGATGCGGGTCGGATGGATACGGCCGTCGGCAATGAGCTTTTCCAGCGCCAGCCGTGCCACCTCGCGGCGGACGGGGTCAAAGGACGAAACAGTGATGGCTTCCGGCGTATCGTCGATGATGAGATCGACGCCGGTGATGGTTTCAAGGGTACGGATGTTGCGGCCCTCGCGGCCGATGATGCGGCCCTTCATTTCATCGTTGGGCAGCGGGACAACGGAAACGGTTGCTTCCGCAGCGTGATCGGCGGCGCAGCGCTGAATAGCGGTGGCCACAATCTCACGGGCAAGGCTGTCCGCCTCGTCTTTGATTTCAGCCTCGATCTCCTTGATCTTGACGGCCTTTTCGTGGCGGACATCATCCTCCACGCTGCGCAGGATTTCAGCCTTGGCCTCTTCCTGTGTCAGACCGGAGATCTTTTCAAGCATCTCCATCTGGCTGCGCTTGAGAGAAGCAACCTCCTGCTGCTGCTGCTGGATGCCTGCAATCCGCTTTGCAAGATCTTCTTCCTTCTTTTCGTGTGCATCGAGCTTCTTGTCGAGGGATTCTTCCTTCTGCTGGAGTCTGCGCTCCTGCTTCTGGATCTCTGTCCGGCGTTCTTTCAGCTCTTTCTCGTTTTCACTACGCGATTTATGGATTTCTTCCTTTGCCTCGAGCAGCATTTCGCGTTTCTTGTTTTCGCCGCCCTTGATGGCTTCGTTGATGATGCGGCGGGCTTCTTCTTCCGCGCTGCCGATCTCCTTTTCAGCGACCTTCTTGCGATAGGTCGTACCGGCAACAAAGGACACAACGGCGCTCACAATAAACACTGCGATACAAAGGACGATAGTTAACCAAAGTTCTACCATAAGCTGCGTAACACACCTCCTTATTCAGTTATTGGGTATTCGTTTGAATCATATAAGGCTGCGTTGCGCTTCCCCAAACGCAAGGCATACCATACAAATCCTACCCTACATTGTACCGACAAACCGGGGGTGTGTCAAGCAAGAATTCGTGATTATAACCGAATTGCAACCTTCTCTTTGCACAAAAATGACGATTTCGCACGGAAATGCAGTGCAATTGACAAACTGAAAAAATTATGGCAAGATGGATGCAGAAGCAAGACGCGGCTTGATTTTCCTGCAAATAATTGCCGCTGCGGCGATTTTTACGCCGTCACCCGGCAGATACACCAGCATCCCGCCTTTGATCACCGCGCCGAAGGACGTCGCCCTGCCGAAATACAGATTGAGGATCGTCCACATATACGGAAGGCCGAACGCATAAAGCGCCGCCAGTCCGCAGACCATCGCCATCCAGAGCGGCGCCCGCTTTTCCTGCAGCCATCCGATTATCCATGCGGCCGGGATCAGACCCAGCAGAAAGCCGAACGAGGGCTGCAGAACATAGCTCAAGCCGCCGCCCATGGTAAAGATCGGCAGGCCGCACAGACCCAGCAGTACATAAACCAGCTGCGAAAGACTGCCGTATTTTTTCCCCAGCAGCGCACCCGCCATCGCCGTGAAGAAGAACTGCAGCGTGATGGCAGATAGGGCAAAGGGGACTTTCAGAAAGGCACCCACCGCTGTCAGCGCGGCAAAGAGCGCACATAGAATCAGATGTTTCAGTTTCATTGTAAACCTCATTTGAATCATTTTGGTTTACAATATCAGATAAATGCCGAATTGGCAAGAGGTTTTTTATGACGACAGAAGAAGTTCTGAAGCTTTTGCAGGCATCACCTGCCCATATTTCCGGCGAACAGATCAGCAAATCGCTGAACATCAGCCGGGCAGCGGTCTGGAAAGCCGTCAAGCAGCTGCAGCAGGCAGGCTATGAGATCGAAGCGGCGCCCCGCCGTGGCTATCGGCTTGCTTCGGTTCCCGACCGACTGGATGCGGCAAAAATCGCCGCCTGTCTGCCCGATCATCCGTGGCTGCCTAACCTGCAGATCTTCGAAGAGATCGGCTCCACCAACACCTATGCAAAGCAGCTGGCCGCCGAGGGTGCACCGGGGGGCACGGTGATCCTGGCGGAGCGGCAGACCGCGGGACGCGGCAGACTCGGCCGCTCCTTCTGCTCCGAGCCGGGGGGACTTTATATGAGCGTCATCCTGCGCCCGAGCGAAAAACCGGAATCGCTGATGCATCTGACGGCGGCAGCCGCTGTAGCCGCCATGCGAGCGGTTGAAGAAAGCTGCGGTGTCAAGGCAGATATCAAATGGACGAACGATCTCGTTGTCGGCAGGCGAAAGCTCTGCGGTATTTTAACGGAGCTTTCCATGGATTTTGACACCCGGCTGGTGGACGCCGTGATCGTCGGCATCGGCATCAACTGCAATCAGACAAGTCTTGATCCCGCCATTTCCGATATGGCGACCACGCTCCGGCATGAAACCGGCGCTGCAGTTGACCGGAATCTTCTGGCAGCCAATCTCGTCTGCGCCTTCTACGCTCTGTCCGAAACGCTGCTGAGTCAGAAAGAAAACTGGCTGCGCCGTTTCCGCGAACGCTGCATCACGCCCGGGCAGGACGTGATGCTCCTGCGCGGCGGCGAGGTGCGCTATGCCCATGCAGAGGCGATCGGCCCGGATGCGGAGCTGATCGTCCGTCTGCCGGACGGCAGCGCGGAATCCATCGCCTCGGGAGAAGTTTCCGTGCGCGGGATGTATGGATATACAAACTGAAAGGGGTTTTATTGATATGACAAACGAAGTATTGACCTGTCTCAAAGCAAGAAGAAGCTGCCGCAATTATACGAACCGTCAGGTGGATGAGGAAGCGCTGGCCGCGATCCTGGAAGCCGGCACCTTCGCCCCCAGCGGCATGGGCCGTCAGTCCGGCAAGATCGTCGTTCTGCAGGATCCGGAGGACATTGCACAGCTGGAGCGCATGAACGCCGCCATCATGGGTCACCCCGATGCGCATCCGTTCTACGGCGCGCCCACCGTCTGCATCGTGTTTGCTGACAGCCGCGTTTTCACCCATCTGGAGGACGGCGCGCTCGTCATGGGCAATCTTCTCAACGCCGCCTGCAGCGTCGGCGTGGCTTCCTGCTGGATCCACCGCGCCCGCGAGGAGTTCGCTTCCGAGGAGGGCAAAAAGCTGATGGCAAAATGGGGCATTGACGAAAACTACGTCGGCATCGGTCATTGCATCCTCGGCTACGCCGCCACAAAGCCCGCTGCAGCAAAGGAAAGAAAGACGAATTTTATCGTCCGCGTTTGAGCAAAACTCTTGAAAAAGTATGTGTATTCGCGTATACTGAATGCAGAAAACCATATCAGGAGGAGATTCCGGCATGAAGTGTGCAAAAAGCATTCTGAAGATCGCAGGCGTCGTCATGGTTGCGGTCGGCGCAGTTCTCGTTGTTCTCGGCAGCCTGGATGAGGTCAAGGTTCTCGTCCGCAAAATCGCCCTCTGCAAGGCTCGCAAGGCTGAGATGAAGGACTACGCGGACTGATTCTGCGCAGATACAACGCAAAAGGCCGCTGAAGGTGATTCTTCAGCGGCCTTTTCTTTTGCTTATGAAAGGAGAGATGTAAAATGAAAATCGGTTTGATCGTCGCAATTGAAATGGATTCCATTTTCTCTTATTACCCGGAAAGGACACAGCTCGCCTGTCCTTCGGGCTTCGACCTTTACCGTATTGAAAAAGGAGCGCATGAGATCTACGTGCTGCATACCGGCATGGGCGAGATCGCCGCTGCCGCCGGAACGCAGTATCTGATCACCGGCTGCGGCGTTGAGATGATCGTAAACTTCGGCGTGGTCGGCGGTCTGACTGAGGAAATGAAGCAGCATAAGATCTGCGTCATTGACCGCGTCGTGCATTACCGCTATGACTGCACCGAGTTCATGGATCTGAAACTCGGGCAGGTGGACGGGCATGACTCCGTTTTCCTGAAGCCGGAGCCGTCGCTCGTTGCAAAGGCCCTCTCCGTGTTCCCGGAGCTTTCCGTTTCGACCTGCTGCTCCGGCGACCGGTTCGTCGGAAAGCAGGAGGACAAGCGCAGCCTGCATGAAGCGTTCGAGGGTGACGTGTGCGACATGGAATCCGCCGGCGTCGTGCTGTGCTGCGAGGCGAATGCGGTTCCCTGCCTGCTGCTCAAGGCGGTTTCCGACGGTCTTGCAGACGGTGCAAAGGGATTTTATGAAGAGCTGCAGGACGCCGCGCTGCGCTGCCTTCAGACAACGGACGCCGTTCTGCACGATCTTCGTGCATAAGCGTCTGCCTACAGACAGAAAAAACGCCCGAACGACTGTTCGGGCGTTTCCTTTTTTCTCAGTGCCGGATCGACAGCTCCAGCATCGACAGCGCTTCGCGCAGATGCGCATAGAATCCGCTTGCCTTTGCCGGCACTTTGCTTTCCTCAAAGTACCAGTCGCAGCTCTCCAGCTCCAGATCTCCCATCTTCTCCGCCAGAAGCTCACCGAGACCAATGGATTCGGCATAGGGCAGCAGCTCATAAAAATACTGTCCGTCCCGGCGCAGCATCATTTCCAGATGCGTCCGGCTTACCCGGAGCAGGAACCTGCGGAAACCCATGGCCTGCGAAACGATCTGTGTTCCCTGCTGCGAACGTTTTCCGCCGTGCAGCGTCACAAAGCCCGTCCAGACCGCCAGCGCCAGCGCCAGCAGCATCTGCATGGAAAAGCCGCCGAGCTTGGCCAGGATCAGCAGTGCGATCCCGGCGGCAATCGAGCAGACCAGTTGGAGCTTTTTGCCTAAATACCAGGACGCAGGCCCATACTGTACCACCGCGCCCAGCACGCCGCCGAGGATAAAGGAAAGGAAGATCAGCAGCCACCGCAGCTTCATGGACGGCAGCAGCGCACCCATTGCTTCCAGCAGCACGATGGCGCTGACGAGGCAGGAAAGTCCCTTCATGATCAGCGGATTTCCGCTGCCTGCATCGTAAAGTCTGCGGTTCCAGAATCGCGGGATCGCGTTGATGGCACCGGAAGCCGTGCGCTTATAGACAAGGCTTGCGCCGTCACAGATGCTGCCCCGGGCAAACAGCGCGTCAAAGAGCTTGCGCTCCGTCCGTCTGCGCTCGTTGCCCATTTCCACGCGCTTATAAAGCGCAACATTTCCCTTGGCGTCCACATGAACGGACAGATAACCCAGCACGCCCCAATGGCAGATCAGCATGTTGAAATCCGGACGGCCCTGCGCCACAAGATACGGCAGGTCGCAGGGCAGCGCCGCATCCGGCGGCAGAGACCGGGAATTCTTGCGCAGCTTCGGGCTGCGCAGCTTCAGCAGCCAGTATCCAACCGCCGCCAGCGTCAGCGCAATGACCAGCGCCACAGCCGTCCAGTTGGCAGACCATGTTGCGTATGTACCGGAAAAATACCCGCTCGGCACTTCCAGCAGCATATCCAAAGACTCATGATCCTTGAGCGGCTCCAGAAATGATCCGTCTACGATCGCGTCGCGGGTCTGCACATCCATATAATCCTCTGCCGCCTCGCCGTAATAGCCGCTGACGAAGGTCGGGAAGGATTCAAATGCATCGGGCATCATGACCGTAAAGCTGTAGCGTTCGATGGGGAACTCCCAGCGCGGACACAGAAGCGGCAGCTTCATCGTCTGCACGCCGTCCTTTTCCGTAATCTCCGCATCGACCGTGTAGATCAGTGTAAAGGTGCGGCTGCTGGAAAAACCTGCGCTGTTTTTCAGCGCCAGAGCCGTATGGCCGTCCTGCGTTTTTTTGGAGGTATCGAAGCCTGCCAGCGATGCCTTCTTTGCACCGTCCGGCAGCGGGAACAGAAGCTGCTGCTCCATGCCCGTGATATCAAGGGTGATCGTCTGCGTGATCTGACAACGTCCGCGGTTATCCGCAAGACAGTCGGTTTTCAGATCCGTAATCTTGCTTTCCGCTGCAAACGCGCTTGTTGTCAGCAGAATCAGACAACCCAAAAACAAAATCAGCCGCTTCAATACCGTCACCTCCCAATAATCAAATATGCACAGTTGGGTATAAAATACCACAAAAACCGCCTGATTGCAACCGTTTGACAGTTTTTTGCGGGTTTTGCACAGGCTGCGGGCAAAAAGAGACCGGAGCGATTGACGAACCGCTCCGGTCTCCTGCCGGAAGAACAGATACCGGGACATCTGTTTGAAAGCAGACCCCTGCAAAACTGCGGAAGCGTCCCGCCGGATCCCTTCACGAGATGCCGAACCCTCCGACCTCTGTTTGCGCTGTCTGCCGTTCGGAGCGCAGGCAAAGCCCGTCGGCGCTGTTTTCGGATGCCGCTCCGGCAAAAACGGCTTTGAGCGCATTCGCGCCGGATTACCCGGACGGCGCGAGCCTGATGGAAACAACGCAGCCATTCCGCGCCGCCGACGGACCCGGCGTCAAAACGCACTTACAAAGATCCGAGCTGAAACGGTTATGGAATCACTCCGAAGCTAGTATGCCCACCAGCGCGGATCATACGCATCCAGTTTCTGCCGTGTTTGACATTAAAAAACAAACGCGATAAAATGAGAAAAACACTTTTGGAGGAATGAAGGATGGAACGCTTTGAGGATCTGACCGAGCGGACGGTACGCTCGCAGCAGATGTATGACGGCTGCCTTTTGGATGTGCGGCGTGACGAGGTGCAGCTGCCCAACGGAAAGACCTCCGTCCGCGAATATATCCAAAAATGCGGCGCGGTATGTGTCGTGCCGCTGTTTGAAAACGGCGATGTGCTGATGGAAAGGCAGTACCGCTACCCCATGGGCGAGGTCTATACGGAAATACCGGCAGGAAAGATGGATCCCGATGAGACGGATCCCGAGGCTGCCGCCCGGCGCGAGCTGCGGGAGGAGACCGGTGCCGAGGCGGGCGAGCTGATCTTTTTGGGCCGGTTCTGCCCCTGCTGCGCCTATTCCACGGAGATGATTTATATGTATCTTGCCCGGGATCTGCGCTTTGGTGAGCAGAAGCTGGATGAGGATGAATTTCTGAACACCTTCCGCCTGCCCATGAGTGATCTGCTGCGGCAGATCGCCGATGATTTGATCCCGGACGGCAAAACGCAGGCTGCCGTGCTGCGCGCTGCGCAGTATCTGAACGCAGCGAAAAAATAGAACTCTGAATATGTCAAAATCCGCGCAGACAAAACTGTCTGCGCGGATTCTTCTTTTTTTACAGCGGCAGCGTCTGCACCCGCAGCCAGCCGGCCTCTTCCTTCGTCAGATACGGTGCAATTATTTCGTAAACCCGGGCATGATATGTATTGAGCGTTTTTCTTTCCCGCTCCGTCATGCACTCCGGCAAAATCGCATCCCGGTCAAAGGGCACCATCGTCAGCGCTTCAAAGCCGAGGAATCTGCCGTATTCCGTTGTTTCGCGGTCTACTGTCAGCACAAGGTTTTCCAACCGGATGCCGTATTCTCCCTCAAGGTAAAGTCCCGGCTCGTCAGAGGTGATCATCCCCGGCTCGAACACCGTACCCATGCCGCCGTTTCTGTCCTTGAGTCCGATGTGGTTCGGCCCCTCATGCACATTGAGAAGGTAACCGACGCCGTGTCCCGTTCCGTGGTTGTAGTCAAGCCCCAGCTCCCACAAAGGCATCCTTGCGATTGCATCCAGATGCACCCCCGTGCAGCCGTATTTCAGACACGCATCCAAGATACCGAGGTTTCCGCGCAGAACTGCCGTGTAGTGAATCTTCTGTTTTTCCGTTATGCGGCCCAGCGCCACCGTGCGGGTAATGTCCGTGGTGCCCTGCAGAAAATGAGCGCCCGTGTCCATCAGCACAAAGCTGTCCTTTTCAAGCGGCACATCTGTCTTGTCTGTCGGCTCGTAGTGGATGATCGCGCCGTGGGCACCGGCAGCCACGATAGACGGAAAACTCGGCTGCAGATAGTCCGGCTGCTGTCTGCGCAGCTGCTCCAGCTTCCGGCTGACATCCATCTCTGTGACCGCAGAAACATCCGGCAGATGCTTGAGCCAGCAGATCAGCTTCGTCATGGCAACGCCGTCGCGGATATGCGCCAGACGCATGTTTTCACATTCTGTCGGCGTCTTGACCGCTTTCTGCAGCGTTGTCGGATTTGGCATCGGGATGCAGTATGCAGTCTTTCCGAGGGCGCTGCGCAGCGCGACATTGATGCTGCGCCCGTCTAAAAGCACGCCGCCTTTCAGATGCTTTGCATCCTCGTAGATCTGCAGATACGGCTTCAGAGAAATGCCGTCCGCCGCAAATTCCTGCGCGATCTCCTTTGATACCGCCTCCGGGCTGATATAAAGCACGGCGTCAGTCTGCGAAACCAGCGTATAGCTCATGGCAACGGGGTTATACTCCACATCGCTGCCGCGGAAGTTATAAAGCCACGCGATGTCATCCAGCGAGGCAATGATCGCCGAATCAGCGCCTGCCTGCTGCAGCTTTTCCCGCAGGCTGCGCAGCTTTTCCGCCCGGCTCATGCCCGTGTATCTGTCATTCAGAAGCCAGATCGGCGCATGAGGAAATTCCGGTCGGTTTTCCCAAAGCTCGCCTGCAAGATCTGCATCCTGCCGGAAGCGTACCGTTTTCGATTCCAGCGCCCGGGCAATGCTGTCCGCAAAGCCTGCGGAAATGGTTCTGCCGTCATAGCCGACGCAGCCGTTTTCCGGCACGGCGGTTTTCAGATATTCCGTGATGGTCGGCACGCCGGGATCGCCCATTTTCCGCAGTTCGATGCCGGTTCCCGCCAGCTGATCACGCGCCTGCAGAAAATAGCGCCCGTCCGTCCAAAGGCCGGCCTCTTGTTCCGTCACGACCAGCGTCCCCGCGGAGCCGTCAAAGCCGGATATGAATTCCCGGCACTTAAAATAATCGCCCACATATTCAGACCCGTGAAAATCATCCGTGACGATGATATACGCGTCAATTCCGTTTTCCCGCATCCGTGCCCGCAGCGCCGTCAGACGCCCGGCGTAAGGCTGTTTTACCATGATTTCTGTCCTTTCCGTATCCGTTTCCATATCTTTTTCCATTTTACCCGGTTCCGGTAAAAAATCAACATATGTTGTTTCTCCTTTATTTATGTTAAATGTACGAAAAAATTCGTTTTTTTATTTATAGAAACCACATTCAATAGAAAAAAATAAAAATTTTTCAATAAATATAAGAAAATCGATATACAAATACGGAAAACTATGCTATACTGTATGGCATAAGATATATTATTTTTGTTGTGCCTTATAAAAAAATTGAAATAGGAGATTTTCCGCTATGGAAAAATTTGATGTTGTCATCATCGGCGGCGGCCCCGCCGGTTATCTCTGCGCAGAGCGTGCCGCACAGGGCGGTCTGTCCGCTGCGCTGATCGAAAAGCGTGCGCTGGGCGGCACCTGCCTCAATGAAGGCTGCGTACCCACCAAGAGTCTTCTTTACTGTGCAAAGCAGTATTCCTCCGCAAAACATGGCGCGGATTACGGCGTCACCGCAGAAAATGTTTCGTTCAACCACGCTGCCGTTATCGAGCGCAAGGATAAAGTCGTCAAGACTCTCGTGCGCGGTGTCGGCGCAGCCATGAAAGCCAACGGCGTCAAGGTCTTTACCGCCGAAGGCAGAATCCGCGGCAAGGGTGCGGAAGGCTTTGAGGTCGAGGCGGGAAGCGATGTCCTCTGCGGCAAAAATCTCATCATTGCATCCGGCTCCTGCGCCGTTGTTCCTCCGATCCCCGGCGTCAAGGAAGGCATTGCCAGCGGCTTCGTCATGACCAACCGCGAGATCCTTGATCTCAAGGAGCAGCCGAAGGAGCTGGTCTGCATCGGCGGCGGCGTCATCGGTTTGGAAATGGCCTGCTATTTTGCCACCATCGGCACCAAGGTCACGGTTGTGGAAATGATGCCGAAGATCGCCGGCCCCACGGATCCGGAAATCTGCAATCTGCTGATGAGCACCTATGAAAAAGAGGGCATGACCTTCTGCCTCAACGCAAAGGTCGAAGCTGTCGGCACCAACACCGTCACCTATTCCGATGCAGCCGGTCAGCACACCATTTCCTGCGACCGCGTTCTGCTTTCCTCCGGCCGCCGCGCAGATGTGACCGGACTCAACACCGAGGTACTCGGTCTTGAAATGAACCGCAGCGCCATCGTCACCGACGAGCATCTCTGCACCAGCGTGCCCGGCGTCTATGCCATCGGCGACTGCAACGGCAAGCTGATGCTGGCTCATACCGCTTACAGAGAAGCCGAGGTTGCCGTCAACCACATTCTCGGCAAGAAGGACAAGATCGACTACTCCATCATCCCCTCCGTCATCTACACCAACCCCGAAGTTGCCAGCGTTGGTGAGACCGAACAGAGTGCCAAGGATAAGGGTCTGCAGGTCAAGGTCGTGAAGGCCCCCATGATGCTCTCCGGCCGTTATGTGGCAGAAAATCTGAAGGGTGACGGCTTTGTCAAGCTGATTTACGACACCAAAAACCGTCAGATCCTCGGCGTGCATATGGTTGGCTCCTACGCTTCCGAAATCATCTACGGCGCAGCCGCCATGGTCTACTCCAAGCTGCCGAAGGAACACCTCGACAAGATCGTGTTCCCGCATCCGTCCGTGGCAGAGGTCATCCGCGAAGCGCTGTTCATGATCTGAGCAATCAGGCAAAAAAGAATCTAAGAGGCACCGTCCGAATCGTAGGACGGTGCCTTTTCATTCCGAAACAGATTGACAATCTCTTTCTACAAGTGTAGAATATATATGTACTACAAATGTAGAAGGGAGGCTTTTCGATGAAAACAGAACTGCACCGTCTGCCGGACAGCGAGTTGGAAGTCATGCAGGCCGTATGGCGCTGCGAAGCACCGGCAACAAGAAAAGAGATCGAAAAGAACCTGAACCGGGAGCCGCCCATGGCTGCGACCACGCTGCTGACGCTTTTGGGCCGGTTGGCGGAACGGGGCTTTCTCCGCATTCAGAAGGAAGGCCGCGGCAGCGTCTATACGCCGTTGGTGGAAAAGCATGACTATCTGTCCAGCCAGTCCGAATCCTTCATCCGCAAGCTCTGCGGCGGCAGCATGACAGCCTTTGCCTCCGCGCTCTGCGACAGCGGACTTTCCAAAGAGGAGATCGAGGAGCTGCGGCAGCTGCTGAAGGAGAACCGGCTATGAGTGAAGACAATCTGCTTCGCGGCTTTTTCGCTGCACTGTTCAGTCTGGTGGTGGACGCCGGGATCTGGTTTCGTCTCGGAGAGAGAGAACCGGGAGAGGAGCGGGAGCTGCAAAAACGCTGGGCGCCGCTGATCTCCCCGACGCTGCTGCCGCTCTATGTTGTTCTGCTGCCGGTGATCACGCTTGTGATCAGCGGAGGGGAAGTGCATTTGGCAAAGGACCTGCTGGAAAGCTTTTTGGGGGTCTTTCTGCACATCTGCCTGTATGATATGCTGCTTCTGGCGCTGCTGCCGCTGCTGCGGCGGCTGATCCGGGCGAGAACTGTGGCAGTTCTGTGGCTGATCCCGAATTTTCTGTATATTACCACCTACAGTTATATGCGTCCGTCCGCACCGAAGCTGGTGCTGCATGTCAGCAGGACAGTTCTGCGATACGGTGCGATTCTATGGGCAGTCGGTTTTGCGCTGGTGCTGATTTTCGGCATTGGGCAGCACCTTGTTTTCAGGAAAAAGATCCTGCGCAATGCAGAGCCGGCCACAGATCCAACGCTTCTGAAATACTGGGAGGATCTGCAGACGAAAGACGCGGGACTCAAAAAGGCAAAGCTGAAGGTGGTCTACTCCGGGCAGACCGGGACGCCGCTTTCGGTTGGACTTTTTCAGAAAACCATGCGCGTGGTGCTGCCTGAAAAATCATATACACAGGAAGATCTGGAGCTGATTTTGCGCCATGAGCTGGCGCACATTCTCCGCTGCGACAGCCAGACGAAATTCTTTCTGCGATTCTGCACGGCCATGTGCTGGTTCAATCCTTTTATGTGGATCGCCATGAAAAAATGCGCCGAGGATCTGGAGCTTTCCTGCGACGAAATGGTGCTGGAAAACGCGGATGCGGCACGCAGAGAGCAGTATGCGAATCTGATCCTCAGCACGGCAGGGGATGCGCGGGGCTTCACCACCTGCCTTTCCGCGGACGCAAAGGCGCTTCGCTACCGACTCAAAAGCATTGTGAAGCCCGGCAGGAAACTGTTTGGTGCAGTTCTGGCAGGTGCGTTGTTTTTCGGTCTCATCATCAGCAGCGGTTGGGCGACGCTGGCCTACGATACGAAACCCGCGGCGCAGACCTTTTCCTATCGGGAGCTGTCTCTGCTGCCGGAAGAAAAGACGGGTGTGACGGTCTATGAGAACGGAAGCGCCCGCAACTACCGGTGCGCCGATCCCCGGGCGCTGCTTTCCTATGTGGAAAAGCTGCCGGTCTGGAAGCTGACCGGGCGTTACGCGGCGCCGAAGTATGAGGGGCTGAATCTGTTTGCGCTCTTTCACACGCAGGACGGGCTTGTGTCTTTGAGCCTGACCGATCAGAGCGTTGACATCAGTATGCCGCTCAAAAAGGAGCGGCGGTACTCAGAGCTGTATTATCTGCAGCAGCCGCCGGACTGGGACTACGTGATGAGCCTGCTGGCGCCGATCGAAGAAACGCTCTACACACTGCCCTGCGAGATGGGGCTCAATTTCGGGGCGGATATCACGCCGGAAGGAGAATTCATTCCGTGTGAACCGATCGTTCTGTCCCACACGGTTAGCGGCGAAGCGCAGGTTCTGCCGGAGCCGCTGAAAGACGGCATTGGCAGACTGGAAGGCGTGGATGTGCAGGATGTGCAGCTGATCTTCTACGCGCAGACGCCTGACAGCATAGAAATTACGGTCGAAGGGCTGAACGGGGAAGCGCCGTACACGCAGGAGCTGCAGGAGGAGTTCATGCTGCCGCTGGCAAACTACAGCGCTGTTTACTCCGTGCGCTGCAGTTTTTCGCAGGATGTAAACGGGCAGGAAGAAATTTACGAGATCGAGTATGTTTTTGAAGTGATCCTGCCGGAATAAGAAATAACAAAGACCGCGGACGATCGTCCACGGTCTTTCTGCTATTCAATACAGCAGCCACATTTTTTCCATAAGCTTCTGATAGACCACGCGCATCTCCGGCTCGGAGACCTCATCCATCACATGACCCGTTTCGATCCAGCGCACGGCGCTGTTTTCATCGGGCTTGACGCGGAGAGGAAGCGTATCGTCGGCATAGAAAAAGTAGGTCACGTTCAGATGCAGGTGGGAGGACACATGTCTGCCGCGTTTGCGGTGGGCATCCACGCCGAGGATCTCCAGAGAAAAAATATCCTTGGTCTGCGGCCTTATGCCTGTAATGCCGGATTCCTCATTTGCCTCGCGCAGAGCAACCTGCAGCAGATCCTCTTCGCCGTCAGCATGACCGCCGAGCCACGCCCAGGACCTGTAGAGATTGTGATAGGCCATCAGCACCTTCGTCTGATCGTGATTGGCGATCCAGCAGGAGGCGGTGAAGTGCGCCATTTCATTTTCCCGGGTCAGAAGATCGGGAAAGGTGTCCATGTACTGCAGGATCAGGCGTCTGTCGCTTTCCTCCTGCTCGTTGAAAGGCTCGTAATGTTCAATTTGCTGCCGAAGTGTCTGCATCCGTCTCACATCCTTTGGGAAAAGGATAGCACATCCGAAAAAAAGAAGCAAGGGATCCGTAGAGGCGGCAGTGCGGAGAACCAAGAATGGCAGAAAAAGAGGGTGCGTCTGCACCCTCTTTTTCAGTCGATAAAGTGATCGGGATCGATGGATTCTCCGTTGCAGCTGACGGCGAAATGCAGATGCGGTTCGTCTGCGATTTCCAGCATGGCCGTGGAGCCGACGGAGCCGATGATGTCGCCGGCTTCCACAACGCTGCCTGCGGAAACCGTGGGCATGGCGGCGAGATTGGAATACTGCGTGGTGTAGCCGTCCGCGTGGGAAATGACAACGGTGGAACCGAAGTAGTCATCGTCATAAACGGCGGTGACGGTCCCTGCGCAGGCAGCGCGCACCGGAGCGCCGTTCACGCAGGCCAGATCCACGCCCTCATGGGTACGCCAGTCCTGGGTGGTAGCGTTGTAGCTCAGATGGTCTGCGCTGTATCCGTTCATTTTCTCGCCGGAAAGCGGCCAGACACGGACCTGCGCTGCAGCTGCCTGGATTTTCGCATCTGCATCGGCGGATGCAGAAACGGGCGGCTCTTCTTTGACCGTCTGTTGCGGGGTTTCGGGGTTCACGGAATCGGTCTTTGCAGGACGCGGCGTGCTGCCGGTCACGGTGCCGGAGGGCACGGTGGCGCTGGTAGCGACGGAAAGCGTCTGCTCGGCTGCGGAATTCTTTTCGGTAATCGCATTGGACACAAACAGATAGCCCGAGATTCCTACTGCACAGATGCACAGGAACAGGACTATGTAGTAGCCCTTTTCCTGAAAGAATTTCCGAACCGGATGCGCGTTCGAATGTTCATTGTTTTGCATAAAAGCACCTCCATGAGCAAGCATAGCCAAAACCCACGGAGGTTAAACATGGTTTTCAATTTTTTCAGCGTGCGCTTCCGTGCGCACCGTCAGAAGGCTGCTGCAGAAAATAGGCAAGAATGCGGCTGCGGGTCACGATGCCGATAAAATCCTGCTTGTCATCCACCACCGGAACAAAATTCTGCTCCAGCGCCAGCTGCAGAAGATCCTCCGCCCGCGTATCCGCGCCCACGGACTGCACCGCGCGGCGGGGCGTAATTTCGCTGATGGAATGAAGCTCTGCCTGCCGCATATCCATAACACAGAGATACCGCAGTGCCAAAAGCAGGTCTCCTTCGGTCAGCGTTCCGCAGTAACCACCGTTTTCATCGAGAACGGGCAGCGCGGAATAGCCGGAGGCCTCAAAACGCTCCATGGCCTGCCGGATCGAATCGTCATGATGCAGAAAGCTGCACAGAGCCTTCGGCGTCAGAAAAAACAGGATGTTCATATGTCAGCCTCCTTTTCTTCAGTTTACCATCAGCAAGAACGAAATGGATGACGAAATTGTAAATATCCGTCCAAACAACGCTTTGGCGCGTCTGAGGTTAGCTTATGCTAACAAAAAAAGCGCAGAAAATTTGGGCAGATTTTGTAGGAAATGATACTTGAAAAGGAACGGAAGTTAGTGTATGCTAACCGCAGAAAGAAACAAAGCTGGAAAGGAAGTCGGAGCGATGACATTGGATGAACTTCCGGTCGGTTCCACGGGGTCGATTCTGAAGGTAGGCGGCGAGGGCATCCTGCGCTGCAGGCTGCTGGATATGGGACTGATTCCGCAGACAACGGTAAAGGTGACGAAGGTCGCACCCATGGGCGATCCCATGGAGCTTTCGCTGCGGGGCTACGTGCTGACCCTGCGCAAGGAGGATGCTCACAGCATCGAGATCGAGGAGGTGCCGGTATGATCTTTGCGCTGGCCGGCAATCAGAACTGCGGCAAGACAACGCTTTTTAATCAGCTGACCGGCTCCAATCAGCATGTCGGCAACTTCCCCGGCGTGACGGTCGATCAGAAATCCGGTGTGATCCGCAATCAGAAGGACTGCACCGTGGTGGATCTGCCGGGCATCTATTCCCTGCGGCCCTACACCGCAGAAGAAATCGTGACCCGGGACTTTATTCTAAATACAAAACCGGATGCCATCATCAACATCGTGGACGCCACGAATCTCGAGCGCAACCTTTATCTGACGCTGCAGATGCTGACGCTGCGCGTGCCGTTGGTCATTGCGCTCAACATGATGGATGAGCTGACCGGCAACGGCGGCTCGGTGGATATCAAAGAAATGTCCAAAAAGCTGGGCGTGCCGGTGGTGCCGATCTGCGCCATGACCGGCGACGGCATAGAAGATCTGGTAAATGAGATCGTGCGCGTTGCAAAGACGAAGACTCTGCCGCAGGTTCATGACTTCTGCCCGGCCGGCCCCGTACACCGCTGCATCCATGCGGTATGCCATGTGATTGAAGACCATGCGCAAAGAGCGAGCATCTCCACCCGCTTTGCAGCGACCTGGCTCATTGAAGGCGATGCAGGCATCGCCGAGCAGCTGCAGCTCGATCAGAACGAGCTGGAACTGGTGGAGCACAGCGTTTTGCAGATGGAGCAGGAACGCGGCCTTGACCGCAACGCGGCACTGGCAGATATGCGCTACAGCTTCATTGAAGCGCTGGTAAAGGAATCGGTCATCAAGCCGTCGGAAAGCCGTGAGCATCGCTTGAGCGTCAACGCGGATAAGATTCTGACGGGCAAATACACGGCGATCCCCATTTTTGTGGGTGTGATGCTGCTGATCTTCTGGCTGACCTTCAATGTCATCGGCAGGATCCTGAGTGACTGGCTCGCCATGGGCATCGATGCGCTGACGGGCGTTGTGGACAAAGCGCTGACGGCCTACGGTCTCAACCCCGTGGTACACAGTCTGCTGATAAACGGCATCTTTGAAGGTGTCGGCTCGGTGCTTTCGTTCCTCCCCATCATTGTGACGCTGTTCTTCTTCCTCTCCGTTTTGGAAGATACCGGCTACATGGCAAGAGTTGCCTTTGTGATGGATAAGCTGCTGCGGCGCATCGGCCTTTCCGGCAAGTCCATCGTGCCGATGCTCATCGGCTTCGGCTGCACGGTTCCGGCGGTCATGGCCACGAGAACCCTGCCCAGCGAGCGCGACAGAACCATGACGATTCTGCTGACGCCCTTCATGAGCTGCTCAGCAAAGATTCCCATCTACGCCTTTTTCTCCGCGGCCTTTTTCCCGCACCATGCAGCGCTGGTGATGATCGCAATGTATATTACGGGCATTCTGGTGGGCATCGTGGCAGCACTGGTTCTCAAGGGCGCCTTCCGCGGAAGACCCGTGCCCTTCGTGATGGAGCTTCCCAATTACCGTCTGCCCAGCTTCAAGAGCGTCATGCTCCTGCTCTGGGATAAGGCAAAGGACTTCCTGCAAAGAGCGTTCTCCGTCATTTTCCTGGCAACCATCATCATCTGGTTCCTGCAGAGCTTTGATATGAAGCTCAACGTGGTGGCAGATTCCTCTGCCAGCATTCTGGCCGCCATCGGTCAGCTGATCGCGCCGGTATTCAGACCCCTCGGCTTTGCGGACTGGCGCTGCACGACCGCGCTGATCTCCGGCTTCATTGCCAAGGAATCCGTGGTTTCCACGCTGGAAATCCTGCTGGCGGGCAGCGGCATCACATCGCTGTTTACCTCGACCTCTGTGGTCAGCTTCCTGGTGTTTACGCTGCTGTATACCCCCTGCGTGGCGGCCATCGCAGCCATCAAGCGGGAGGTCGGCTCCGGTCTGCGGGCAGGCATCATCGCCCTCAGCCAATGCTGCGTGGCGTACCTTGCGGCATTTATCGTATTCGGAATTGCAAATCTTCTTTGAGAGGTGATACACTGTGGCAACGGTAATCGTGATCGGTCTGCTGACGGTTTGGGTCGTTTTGGCCGTCAGAAGCGCAAAAAAGCATAAATGCTCCTGCGGGGGCGACTGCAGCCGCTGCTGCGGCGCCTGCTCAAAAGAAAACTGAATATCAGGTATCATGTATCCCCGGGCCGTCACATAAGATGGTTCGGGGGTGCTTGTTTATGAAACGGTTTTTGAAAGAAAACATAAGACTGCTGCTGTCTGTGGCGGCAATTCTGTCCTTCTGCGCGGCGCTGCCGTTTCTGACGGGCACGGCGGAGGTGATTGAAGCGGGCAGCTGGGGGCTCAGCTTCCGGGAGGAAGGACAGCCGCCTGTAGGCAATGCCTCTGCGCAGGCGCTGCAGGAATATGACGCCGTCTACCGGGCGGACACGGAAGAAAAGGTGCTGTATCTGACCTTTGATGCAGGCTATGAGGCGGGCTATACGGCATCGATTTTGGATACGCTGCAAAAGCACAACGCACCGGCGTGCTTTTTTATCGTGGGAAACTATCTGGAAACGGCGCCGGAGCTGGTAAAGCGGATGGCAGAGGAAGGACATTTGGTGGGAAACCACACCTGGCACCATTACGACATGTCCAAAATTGCGGAGGAAGCCAAATTCTCCGAGGAGCTTCAAAAGGTGGAGGAGCGCTACAAGGCGCTCACCGGTCAGGATATGCCAAAGCTCTATCGCCCGCCGCAGGGCATTTACAGCGAGGAGAATCTGAAGATGGCAAAGGCGCTCGGCTACCGGACAGTTTTCTGGAGCCTTGCTTATGTGGACTGGAACCGGGACGCGCAGCCGACAAAGGAGCAGGCGTTCTCCAAGCTGCTGCCGCGTCTGCATCCCGGCACCGTCGTGCTGCTGCACTCAACTTCGCAGACGAACGAACAGATCCTCGATGAGCTGCTGACGAAGTGGGAGCAAATGGGATACCGGTTCGGCTCGCTGCAGGAGCTTTGGAATCAGGACACATGAACCATTTTTACCCGGGCGCATAACATGGAATGAGCGGGCGAACATCGCTACGTTATATTTCAGGAGGTTTCATTATGTCTTGTAATTCTTCCGGTATTTGCGCATTCGGCAACAGCTGGTGGTGGATCATCATCCTCATCATTATCATTGTGATCTGGGGCGGCAACGGCAATGGCAACGGGTGCGGCTGCGGCTGTGACTCGGGCTGCGGCTGCGGCTGCTGAAACTCGCCGGTTTATCATCCACATAAGTACAAAAAGGGAGCAGGTAACTGCTCCCTTTTTCATTGTTCATTATTCGTTATTCATCCAGCCGGAACAGCGCATGCGCATTCTGCGTGGTTGCCGCCGCGACCTGCTCGGCAGTAAGGCCGCGCAGCTCCGCGATCCTCTGCGCCACCAACGGCACATAACTCGGATCGTTCCGCTTTCCGCGGTGGGGCTCCGGTGCCATAAAGGGGCAGTCGGTTTCGATCAGCATCCGATCCAGCGGCACCCAGCTGGCTACTTCCACGGCTTTTCTTGCATTCTTAAAGGTCACAACGCCGGTAAAGCCGATGCTCCAGCCCCGGCGAACCAGTTCCTTCGCCATTTCCAGCGAACCGGAATAGCAATGGAACACACCGGTAACGGTGGGGAAATCATAGAGGATCTCCATGGCATCGCCGTGCGCTTCGCGCTCATGGATGACAACGGGCATATTCAGCTCCTTTGCCAGCTCCATCTGCAGGCGGAAAGCGCGCTTCTGAATCTCGCGCGGAATCGTTTCATAGTGGTAGTCCAGTCCGATCTCGCCGATGGCCTTCACGCGCGGATGACTGCACAGACCGCGGTAGACTTCGATCAGCGCTTCGTCCACCTCGTCCGCCGTATCGGGGTGCGTGCCGATGGCCGCCCAAACCCAGTCGTACGTTTCCGCCATGGCGATGCAATCCACCGAGGACGCATGGCAGCAGCCGATATTCAGCATGCCGCTGACCTGCGCGGCTTTAATCTTTTCAATGACTGCTTCGCGGTCTTCATCGAAGCAGGGATCGTTCAAGTGGGTGTGAGAATCAAAGAACATGGGATGGTCTCCTCTTTTTGTGTTTGTGCAATGTTTTGCCTGCCAAGAGATTGCGGATTGCCACAACCAGTCTGCGGACTGGTTTCGCAATGACACCGTTTGCCGGTTCTGCGTATGGAATATCGAGCGGCGAGGGCAAGCCCTCGCCCTACGAGCGGGCTGTCGGGGAAAACGCCGAAGCGCTGCCAGCGGCAGATGAAGCGAGGCGTTTTCAAGGAAGCGGCGCGATTGGCGGCGCATGAAGCGCCGGGAATCGCAATGCCGCGACGCGGGCAAGCGGCGTTCCCTACGATTGCGGCGAGAGAATACGTTTTACTCCTTCTGACCGAGCCAGATGAGAAGCACCGCAATATCCGCCGGGCTGACGCCGGAAATGCGGCTGGCCTGCCCCACGGAAAGGGGTCGAATCTCCGTCAGCTTCTGTCTTGCCTCCACGCGAAGGCCGGAAATGGACAAATAATCGATATCCGCCGGCAGCAGACGGGACTCTTCCTTGCGGAACTCCTCCACCTGCTTTTCCTGCCGGGCGATATAGCCTGCATACTTGATCTGAATCTCCACCGCCTCGCAGACGGATTCCGGCAGCGCCGGTCTTGTCTTATCGAAGGGCGCGAGATCCGCGTAGGTGATCTGCGGACGGCGCAGAAGATCTGCCATACGCGAAGAAACTGTGACCGGCGTGGAGCCTTTTTCCTCCAGCATCCGGTTCAGCGCCTCGCTTCCCGGTACGCCGCAGCCTTCCAGTCTTGCGATCTCCGCGTCCACCTGCCGGTATTTTTCCTGCACGGCGGCGAAGGTTTCGTCCGAAACAAGGCCGATGCGGTGGCCGATGGGAGAAAGACGCAGGTCGGCATTATCCTGCCGGTGCAGAAGCCGGTATTCCGAGCGCGAGGTCATGATGCGGTAGGGCTCGTTGGTGCCCTTGGTCACAAGGTCATCGACAAGGGTGCCGATATAGCCGTCGGAGCGTTTGAGCACCATCGGCTCTTCGCCCTTGATCTTGAGCGCCGCGTTGACGCCTGCCACGAATCCCTGCACGGCTGCCTCTTCATAGCCGGAAGAACCGTTGAACTGGCCCGCGCCGTAAAGGCCGGGCACCTTTTTGGTTTCCAGCGTGGGCAGAAGCTCCGTCGGGTCGATGCAGTCATACTCGATGGCGTAGGCCGGGCGCATCATCTCCGCATGCTCAAGACCCGCGATGGTGTGCATCATATCCAGCTGCACGTCCTCAGGCAGTGAGGAGGAAAGGCCCTGAATGTAAAGCTCATCCGTTCTCAGGCCGCAGGGCTCAATGAAGAGCTGATGGCGCGGCTTATCCGGGAAACGGTCGATTTTCGTTTCGATGGAGGGGCAGTAGCGCGGACCGACGGATTCGATCATGCCGTTAAAAAGGGGACTGCGGGAGAAATTGTCCCGGATGATGCGGTGGGTTTCCTCGTTGGTATAGGTCAGATAGCAGACCGCCTTGTTTTCCGGCGGCGTTTTCGTGGAAAGGGAGAAGCCCTCCGTCCGCTCGTCACCGGGCTGGACTTCCATTTTGGAAAAGTCCACGCTGCGCGCGTTGATGCGCGGGGGCGTGCCGGTCTTGAAGCGGCGCAGGCGCAGCCCCATTTCCTGCAGACATTGGGTCAGACCGATGCCCGCCTGCATACCGTCCGGGCCGGAGGAGTAGGCGCATTCGCCGGTGATGACCCGGGCATCGAGATAGGTGCCGGAGGCGATGACCGCCGCTTTGACTTCATAAACCGCGCCGAGGCGCGTGGTGACGGAGCTGACTTTGCCGTCCGTCAGACCGATAGAAACGATCATGGCCTGCTTGAGATCGAGATTCGGCTCGCGCTCCAGAAGGTTTTTCATGTGCTCCTGATATTTTCTGCGGTCGGCCTGCGCGCGAAGCGAATGCACCGCCGGGCCTTTGCCCAGGTTCAGCATCCGGTACTGGATGCAGCAGGCGTCCGCGGCCTTCGCCATTTCGCCGCCCAGCGCGTCCAGTTCGCGGACAAGATGACCCTTGCCCGTGCCGCCGATGGCGGGGTTGCAGGGCATATTGCCCACCGCGTCCAGATTGATGGTAAAAACAACCGTCTTTAAGCCCATGCGCGCGCTGGCAAGCGCGGCTTCGATGCCTGCATGGCCTGCGCCGATGACGGCGACATCATAACTTCCGGCTGCAAAATTCATGGAAATTCCCCCTCTTTGGGTCTTATCTAACTGGGTATTTTATCAGCAGGACGGACATTTTTCAAGGCAATACCGCACAATTCCGGTGTGTTGTTTTCCGATTTTCATACGCAAAACCGAAAATATAAGGTACTTCGTGCGCCGCTTCGCGTCGTAGGGAACGCCGTCCGCAGCGTTCCGCCCCGCCGCGGCATTTTTACCGCACCTTGTAGGGCGCGATGCCCTCATCGCGCCGCAGGCGAGGAACAACCCTTGGAAAGAATTTTCGGTTGGTCATGTCTCCGACGGCCATGCTTTCTGCACGCGCAGAAAGCATGGAGAAAGACGCGCCAAAGAAAACCGTATGGTTTTCTTTGGAAGCTTTCCTTTTTGTCTGAATTTTTTGATGCCTGACCGGCGGCTCGACTCGCTCCCTTCAAGCGGTCGCTCGCTCACCGCGATACCTGCAGATGTAATTTTCAACACCTTGGATGGTACGGGTGGGACAGCAGTGAAAGAGAAAAAAATCCCCGCACACAGGCGTGTACGGGCATTTTATGTAAACGGCTTACTTGTTCTTCAGCAGGTCGCGGATCTCGGTGAGCAGGACTTCTTCCTTGGAGGGCTCTGCGGGCTTTTCCTCTTTGGGTTCTTCCGGCTTTTCCAGCTTCTTCTTTGCCTTGTTGAAGGCCTTGACGACCAGGAACACAACAAAGGCAACCAGGATGAAATCGATGATGGTGGTCAGGAAGGTACCGATGCCGATGATAACTGCTTCCTTGACGACCTCTTCACCTTCCATCACGGCGGGTGCGAGCGTGATGTTCAGCTTTGCCAGATCAACGCCGCCGATCAGCCAGCCGATGAAGGGCATAAACACATCGTTGACAAGGCTCGTGGTGATCTTACCGAAGGCAGTTGCGATGATGACGCCGATGGCCATGTCCATGACATTGCCGCGGGTGATGAATTGCTTGAATTCACCGAAGAATTTTTTCATTTTGTATTCCTCCATTTCAGTTTTTTTATTGGTTTTTTGATATTTGGAAACCTTTGCGGCGCGATGTGCTCAATCGCGCCCTTATGGCGGAAAAGTCCGCTCCGGCGAGAGATTTTTCGTCAGAAGAAGGCACAGACGCGCAGACGTATCTGGTATACGGCAAGCGGCTGTAACGCCCTTATGGCGGAAAAGTCCGCTCCGGCGAGAGATTTTTCGCCAGAAGAAGGCACAGACGCGCAGACGTATCTGGTATACGGCAAGCGGCTGTAACGCCCTTATGGCGGAAAAGATCCGCCGGGATTATTCGTGCTTCGGAAGGAGAACCTTCTTGCCGCCCATATACGGCTGCAGGCAGGCGGGAATGGTCACGCTGCCATCCGCCTGCAGATGGTTTTCAAGGAAAGCGATCAGCATTCTGGGAGGTGCGACCGCAGTATTGTTGAGGGTATGGGCAAGATACAGCTTGCCGTCGGCGCCCTTGACGCGGATGCCGAGACGTCTTGCCTGGGCGTCGCCGAGGTTGGAGCAGGAGCAGACCTCAAAATACTTCTGCTGTCTGGGAGACCAGGCTTCGATGTCGCAGGACTTGACCTTGAGATCGGCCAGATCGCCGGAGCAGCACTCCAGCTGGCGGACGGGGATCTCCATGTTGCGGAACAGCTCCACGGAATTTTTCCACAGCTTGTCGTACCATTCCATGGATTCCTCCGGACGGCAGACAACGATCATTTCCTGCTTTTCAAACTGATGGATACGGTAGACGCCGCGCTCCTCGAGGCCGTGGCTGCCGACTTCCTTGCGGAAGCAGGGGGAATAGGAGGTGAGCGTCAGCGGCAGCTGCTGCTCGGGGATGATCTGATCGATGAAGCGGCCGATCATGGAATGCTCGGAGGTGCCGATCAGATAGAGATCCTCGCCCTCGATCTTATACATCATGCCGTCCATGTCTGCCTGGCTCATGACGCCCTTGACCACATCGCCGTGCATCATAAAAGGCGGAATCACGTAGGTAAAACCCTTTTCGTCGATCATGAAATCTCTGGCGTAGACCAGAACTGCCTCATGCAGTCTTGCGATGTCGCCCAGCAGATAATAGAAGCCCATTCCGGCCACACGGCCTGCGGAATCCTTATCGATGCCGTCAAAGCGCGCCATGATATCCACATGATGGGGGACTTCAAAGTCGGGAACCGTCGGCTCGCCGAAGCGCTCGACTTCCACATTTTCGCTGTCGTCCTTGCCGATGGGGACGGAAGGGTCGATGATATTCGGAATCAGGTACATGACCTCGCGCAGCTTCACTTCCAGCTCGCTCTGCAGCTTGTCCAGCTCGGCGCGGCGGTCGTCATCTGCCTTGACAAGAGCGTTATTGGCATCGATCTGCGCCTGCAGCTCGGCTTTCTTTGCCTCGTCTTCGCACTTTTTCAGCTGACCGAACAACGGGCCGTTGGCCTTGGAGAGCTTGTTGCGTCTTGCCTTCAGCTGCTCGACTTCCTGCTGCGCAGCGCGCTTTTCCTTGTCCAGACGGATGGCTTCATCCACCAGCGGCAGCTTGCTGTCCTGAAACTTTTTACGAATGTTTTCCTTGACAAGTTCGGGGTTTTCTCTCAAAAATTTAATATCCAGCATATTTTTCCCTCTTAATTCTGCAATAGTGCTTCATATTCCGCAAGGCCCTGCTCGGAAAGATACTCGCGGTATTCCTTCAGCGTTTCCATGGCCTTTGCATAGGTGACGTTTCCTTCTTTGAACTCGCAGCTTTTGGCTGTCAGCAGCGCTTCATAGACCTGCGCCGTGCGCTCTGCCGTCTTTTTCTGCTCGGCGGCTTCCTTCTTCGCATCCTTCAGCGCCTGCTCGGTTTCGGTGGATTCCTCCTGCGCGGCCTGCTCCTGCCCATCGATGGTCTGCTGCAGCTGGGCCACCAGCTCCTGCAGCGTATCGTTTTCCTCCTGAAGCCGCTGGTTCGATTCCTGCAGCTCACGGCTCTGCTCCTGCAGCTTTTCCGCATTGGAAAGCGCGCTGGAACTGGTCGCGTTCAGCTCGGAGATTGTTGTCTGCGAATTATGCATCTGCATGATCAGCGATGCCGCCACCAGCAGAAACGCCATTGCAAACAGAATCGCCATATACCGCAGCAGCGCGGCCTTTCGCTTTTCGCTCAAGCCCTGCTTTTCTTCTTCGTTCATCCGTTATTTCTCCTTTCTGCGGAGGCTGCTCAGTGTATCATAAAGTGCCTGCAGATCTTCTTCGCCGTAATACTCCAGCTCCACGCGGCCCTTGCGCTTGCCGGAGACGATCTTGACACCGCGGCCCAGCCGCTTGCTCAGATCCTTTTCACATTCCGCCAGATAGTCCACGCCGAAGGGCTTTTCCTCAATGGGCTTTGACGGTTTTGCCATTTTTTTACAGAGCTGCTCCGTCTGCCGGACGGAAAGGCTCAGATTTGTGGCCTTTTCTGCCACCGCCAGCTGCTGCGCCTCATTTTTGAGCGCGGCAATGGCTCTGCCGTGACCGGCGGAAAGTCTGCCGGATTCCACCATCTGCTGCACAGATGCGCACAGATTCAGCAGCCGCAGGGCATTCGCCACCGCCGGGCGGGATTTACCCACGCGCTCGGCCGCCTGCTCCTGCGTCATATCGTACTCCGTCATCAGCTGCCGGTAACCCATGGCCTCCTCGATGGGATCGAGGTCGCTGCGCTGCAGGTTCTCCACCAGCGCCAGCTCCATAGCGGTTTTATCATCGGCCTCGATGATCGAAACCGGCACCTCGGAAAGACCCGCCATGCGCGATGCGCGCCAGCGGCGCTCGCCCGCGATGATCTGATAATATCCGTTCGGCATCAGCCGGACGGTCAGCGGCTGGATCACGCCGTGGGTACGGATGGAATCCGCCAGCGTTTCCAACGCCTCTTCATCAAAATTTTTTCTCGGCTGCAGGGGATTCGGTTCGATTTTCTGCAGCGGCAATGTCTGCAGCGGCTGCGTCTGTGCGTTCTCCGCAACAGCAACCTCTCCCAACAACGCCCCCAGTCCCTTGCCGAGACCCGTTTTTTTCGGCATCTTGCTTCCTCCTTCTGCCTCGATTATGCGTCCTTTGCCAGCATTTCCTCGGCTATGGCGTTATACGCCTGCGCACCGCGGCTGAATTTATCGTACACCGTGACCGGCATGCCGTGGCTCGGCGCCTCTGCCAACCGGACATTGCGCACGATGGCATTGGCAAAGACCTTTCCCGGGAAATGACGGCGGACTTCCTCCGCCACCTGCGCGGAGAAGTTCGTTCTGCCGTCATACATGGTCAGCAGCACGCCGTAAATCGAAAGTCCGGGATTCAGTCTGCGCTTGACCGCGCGCAGCGTCATCATCAGATCGGACAACCCCTCCAGCGCATAGTATTCACACTGCACCGGGATGAGGATTTCATCCGCCGCGCAGAGGGAACCCAGCGTCAGCAGCTCCAATGACGGCGGACAGTCGATGAAAATATAGTCATACTGCGCGCGCAGCGGCGCCAGCGCATTTTTCAGCACGAATTCGCGGTTTTCCACGCCCACCAGCTCCACGCCGGCACCGGACAGCGCCGCCGAGGAGGGGATCAGATCGCAGTAGTCCGTATGCACCACGGCCTCCTGCGCTGTCGTTTCATTGATGACAACATCGTAGGATGTGGCAGAAACGGCATTTTTATCCACGCCCACGCCGGAGGTGGCATTGGCCTGCGGGTCAAAATCGAAGAGCAGTACTTTTTTGCCCCGCGCCGTCAGCGCTGCGGACAGATTGACCGCCGTGGTGGTCTTGCCCACGCCGCCCTTCTGATTGACAATTGCGATGATTCTGCCCATGGTCTGCCTTCTCTCTGTCTTTGTTTTTCAGCCTATATTATATACGGCGCGGTTTCAGATTGCAATAAAAAAGAGCGGAATGTTTCATGTGAAACATTTCGCTCTTTTGTGAAAAATAGGGTCGGGTTTTTGATGCAGTGGGTCGAAACACCCAAGGGGTTCGATCGGTTCTGCGAATGGAGTATCACAGCAAGGGTCGTCGAGGATGCCGACCCCTACAAAGGCATATTTGTGACTGCAGATGGAATACGGCGGCAAGGGCAAGCCCTTGCCCTGCAAATCTGCCTGGGGTATCAGTCGGATCATGGCAGAAACATCCATGCGCCGACCCTTGCAAACGCATATTTACGGTTAAAAAAACGGCGGGGGGCATGCCCCCGCCCTACAAAACAATTTTGAATACATTTTACATTCAATATTCCCGGATGACCGCCTTGACTTTGCCGAGGATGGTGGCTTCATTGCCGTCGATGGGAGAATAGTCCGGATTTTCCGGCAGAAGCCAGATCTGACGGCCTTCTTTTTTGAAGCGCTTGACGGTGGCGGAATCCTCTAAAAGAGCCACAACGATTTCTCCGTTATCGGCGGTTTTCTGCGGACGGACGACTACCTTGTCGCCGTCCAGAATCCCCGCGCCGATCATGGAATCGCCGCGCACCCGCAGAGCAAAGCAGTCTTCCCCGCCGTCCCACGGAATATAACCCTCAATATTTTCCACGGCGAGAATCGGCACGCCTGCCGTGACCACACCCACCACCGGAATGCGGTCGGCCCGCTGGGCATCCGAAAGGGTAATGCAGCGCTTTTTCAGATCGTCCATGCCGATCAGCCCCTCATCGCGCAGGGCATTGAGATGATAATGCACCGTTGCCGTGGACTGCAGGCCGACAGCCGCGCAAATCTCGCGCACGGAGGGGGCATAGCCGTTTTCCGCGATGAACTTTGTGAGAAAATCGAGGATCTCTTTTCGCTTGGTCGTGGTTCTTGCCATGTGCGCCGCCCCTTTCGTATTTGGCGTAAGTATAGCACAGACGCAAAGAATTGTCAAACGAATGTTTCAATTAAATGCCTTCAAGGTCGAAAGGCGGGATAAAATCCGTACTGGCTGCCGTAAAATCCTGCGTGAAGCCGTTTTCGATACCGAGAAAGTCCATATAGGAAAGCACGGCATCGTATTCCTCCTCCGTGATGGTGCGGTCGAAAGGCGGCATGGATTTTGCTCTGCCCATGGGCACATACTGGCTCATCAGACTGACCAGCACATCGTTTTCGGGAAAAGACTCCGCGATCCAGTCGAGCACGCCGAGGGAATTGTCGATGGCGCCGGGCAGGATCAGATGGCGGATGATGACGCCGCGGGTCATCTGCTCGTCCTCGATCACAAAGGAGCCGGTCTGCCGGTACATCTCCCGGATGGCGGCAGCCGCCGTTTCAAAATAATCCGGCGCGCGGGAAAGTGTTTTCGCCAGCGCGTTATCGGAAAACTTCATATCCGGCAGGTAAATATCGACAAGGCCATCCAGCTCCTGCAGCGTTTCCACGCGCTCATAGCCGCCGCAGTTATAGACCACGGGAACGGGGAGCTTGGGCGTGAGGGCAGGGAGGATGGAGGGAAGAAAATGGGTCGGCGTGACAAGGTTGATATTCTGACAGCCTTCATCGATAAGACGCTCAAAAATTTCCCGCAGCTGAGAATGGGAAATCTCTCTGCCGAAGTTTTCGTGGGAGATTTTTTCATTCTGACAGAAGGCGCAGCCGAGGGTACAGCCGGAAAAGAACACCGCGCCGGAGCCGAAGGAGCCGGAAATGACGGGTTCTTCCCAGTAATGTGCCGCTGCGCGGGCAGCGAATAAACTTCCCGGCATGCCGCAGAAGCCGGTTTTTCCTGCGGTGCGGTCTACGCCGCATTGGCGCGGGCAAAGGGTACAGTTCTGATAGTTTAACATAGAATCACCACAAGCAGTATAGCGCACAGGTGCGCTTTACACAAGGTTTTCGGTGTGATAAAATGATATACATTAAACAGGTATGCTTTTGCCCGCGTGTCATTGCGGCGCGGCAGACGCGCATTTCGCGCCCCTGCAGTGCATTGCTAATTCTGTGCATGAAACATCGGCGGCGCGGCGAAGGCATCGCGCCCTACAGGTTTGCAATGACACGCATGGGATCGCGGCGAGCCGTCGGGGACGCCGGCCCCTACAGCAAAATGCAATCACACACAAAATGTTTCATGTGAAACAATGAGGTAATTATGCTCACACTCAATAAACACTACACCATGGAAATCACCGGCATGTCCTCCGACGGCGAGGGCGTAGGCCGCATTGAAAATGCGGTCGTTTTCGTGCCCGGCGCAATCATCGGCGAAACCTGCCGCGTAAAGATCATCAACATCGGCAAAACCTGCGCCCACGGCGCGCTCGTTTTCGTTGAAAAAGCTTCGCCGCACCGGATTGAGCCGGACTGCCCCTACTTTGAAAGCTGCGGCGGCTGCGATTTCCGCCACATGGACTACGAGCAGGAGCTTGAAATCAAACGGCTGCGGGTTTTTGATGCGCTCACGCGCATCGGCGGCGCAGAGGTCGAAAACCTCCCCATCACGGGCGCAGACCGCGTGGACGGCTACCGCAATAAAATGCAGTACCCCGTGCAGGAGCAAAACGGAAAAGCCGCCGCCGGATTCTATGCGGCGCGCACCCACCGCGTCACCTCCATCGAGCATTGCAGACTTCAGCCGGAATGTGCCGACCGCGTCCGCCGGGCGGTGCTTGCGTGGATGGCGCAGTACAACATCCGCGCCTACGATGAAACCAATCATACCGGCTACATCCGTCACATCTATCTGCGCCGGGGCGCGGTGTCCGGGCAGCTGATGGTCTGCATCGTAGCAAACTGCGAAACGCTTCCGAAGAAAAGGCAGCTCGCCGCCGCCATTTTGCAGGCAGAGCCGACCGTTACAACCATCACCGTCAGCTACAATCAGAAGCGCGGCAACACGGTTTTGGGTGACCGGTTTGAGAATCTGTACGGCGAGGGCGTCATTGAGGACACGCTCTGCGGACTTGTGTTCCGACTCTCCCCGGCGGCTTTTTATCAGATCAACCACGATCAGGCGGAGCGGCTTTACGCGAAAGCCGTGGAATTTGCAGGTCTTGACGGCACGCAGACCGTGCTGGATCTCTACTGCGGCACTGGCACCATCACACTCTGTCTGGCAAAAAATTCCAGAAATGCCATCGGCGTGGAAATTGTTGCACCCGCCATTGAGGATGCGAAGCGGAACGCCGAGCGAAACGGCGCGGAAAATGCGGAATTCTACTGCATGGACGCGGGCGAGGCGGCAAAAATGTTTGCCGAACGCGGCGAAAAGCCGGATGTGATCGTGGTCGATCCGCCCAGAAAGGGCGTGAGCCGGGATGTCATCGAGGCCATTGAGGCCATGGCACCGCAGCGGGTTGTCTATGTTTCCTGCGATCCGGCAACGCTGGCGCGGGATGTAAAACTGCTCACCGAAGGCGGCTACCGGTTTGAAAAGGCCGAAGCCTTCGATCTGTTCCCGCGATGCGCCCATGTGGAGACTGTAATCCTTTTAAGTCGGAAAGATGTCTACGAGCGAATCAAGTTTGATGTGAATGTAGAGGACCTGCAAGGCAGAGCATCATCCACTGCCACCTATTCCGAGATAAAGGCATACATTCTGGAAAAGTACGGTCTGAAAGTAACCTCCTTGAACATTGGTCAGATTAAGGACAAGTGTGGTTTTGAGAAACGAGAAAACTACAACAAAGGCAAAGAGGGTCACAGAGTGCCAAACTGTCCATCAGAAAAAGAACAGGCAATCATGGATGCATTCAGACATTTTGGAATGCTGAGAGATTAAAACAAGAGAGGCAGGACCTGCGGGTCCTGCCTTCACTGTTTTTATAAATTCTCTCATATCAATTTTCGTTTGGGTCTTTCTTTCCATCATTCTTAGGGTAAGAATCAAGTGTGTTGTAATAGTCAATAACCATCCTACGCTTATTCTCATTGCCCTTGAGAATATACTTTGGGTTTACTTGGTAATAACCGTTTTGTACTCTTCTGATAAAATCAACCTCTAACAACTTTTTCATTGTTGTGATAACCGTTCTTTTTGACACTCCACATTCTCTTGCAATCTTGTCATAAGAACCGACAAATGTATTATCGCTCTGTTTTATGTGTGCCATGACATACAAAACAACATCTAATTGCTTACTGTTTGAAATAATACCCAATACTGTGAGGATGTCGCTCAGCCAGATTTTCCAGAAGTTCTGGCTGGACACATCTTTTTGAATATAGATGTCCGATACTTCCCCTGTCTCCGTATTGACCGCAAAACCGTGTTCAATCTTTTGTGACATCGTTCTAACTCCTTTCTGACCGTTGCCAACGGTCTTTTTTATTTCGGCAATTAAAAGATGTCTGTTTTGATTTGTAAACGGTGCAATTTTTTTGCACCAACTAGTGAAATATATTTCACCATCTGATGAAAAACTTTGCACCATGTAAAAGTGCTAAAAACCACTGTGCTATATGGGGTTTTCGGTGTTTTTCAAAGTTGTTCCCTCTCTTCTTATATTTCAATACAGACATTTTATCTGCTAACGTTCGGATGGAAAAAAGAAAAGCAAATGTCAAGGGTAACGGCGACTGGCATTTGCGAAACAGCAGATTTTGCAAAAAAGATATGAGAGGATTTTTAAGTTTTGGCATCTGAGCACACCTCGCCCTGGTATCTGCAGATTCTTTTTGTTTTTCTGCTCGTGTATGTGGCGAGAAGATTCTAAACATGCAGTGGGGGTTTCTTTTCCACGAGTTGCCAGCAATCTGCCACGAAAAGTTCCTGTGTGTTTTTTATTGCGGACCGTTCTGTAAAACGGTCCGTTTTAGTTTGATAGTTATTACGGCGGCAATCCAAAAAGAAAGAAAGGACCGAGGTTCGGTCCTTTCGGGTTTGGGGTTATAACGAGTTGTCGAGTATGTTCTTCAAACGGTCGCGCTCTGCCACAAGATGCTGATAGAGTGCATACGGTTTGATTTTGGCACCACCGTTTTCTGCTTCAGTAAGAAATTGGTTTAGTGCCTCATAGTGTTTTTTGGTTGCTTCAATATCAAGGGCTGGACCTGTAGAGGTCTGGTCCTTTTTTCGTTTGGGCATTGGGTATTTTTTAGTCAGCACGGTCATAACCAACTGATTAACAGAAGTGCCTTTTTCATCAGCAATCGTTTTTAGATGGTCAATGTAATCCTCTTCGCAGTAAATGCGAAAATCTTTTTTTGCCATAAGATTCGCTCCTTTCGTATTGCCGTATGGATGCCTAAAAGCGGTACGGCGGTTTTTGGCATGGCGGTTTAGGATATGATGCCTAAACCGCTGCGAGTGCATCAAGGTGCAACTCGCTCAAAGCAAGTATGGTGTTTTTGACTTTTCAAAGTCAAAATCCCATGCTTGCTCATTAGGACATAATTGCCACGAAGTTTTGGCGAACACCGCCTAAACGAGTTAGGCAATTTGTCCTAACAAAAGAGACAGCAATACACCAACTCAAAAGGTGTATTACACTGTTTCTTTTGGATGGGGATTTTTAAGGGGCGAAGCACCTTAAACCAGTTCCAAGGCGGCGCCTTGGCTCACGACTTTACAGCGTAAAGGGGAGTGAGTCCTTTTTCATCTGAAAACGGGCGAAATACATCATACTGTATTTGTCCGTTCAGATGGAAAGGCCGGAAACAAATCTGCGACACCAAAAGGGGCGACAGATTTTTTCTGGAGTTTTTGCGAAATGAGAAAACAGCGCAATCACTTGCGGTGTTTTGGAATGCAGAAAAAACGGTTTGTGAGTGAAGAAAATTGTTACAGCAATTTTTGGAACGAGCAAACAAGGCAGAACCGCAGTTCTGCCAGGATATGCAACACGATTTTTACAGAAATCGTTGGAGCATATCCAGAGATTTTTGCAAATTTCTTTATGAGGAAATTTGTAAAATCTCCAACCCCAAAAAGAAAGGAGGAATCATCATGGGCAACTTTGCAATCATGAGATGGGATAAAATAAAGTTCGATGGAGTCTCAAATGCTGAGTACCACCAACGAACTGAATTACATAAGAATTGTGAGCATCCAGAGTTAAGAGAACAGAACTTTACTTTTAGGCAATTTGAGGATGAAACCTTGCGACAAACCACCAAGCGATTGATGGCAGCACAACAGGAAAGAACAGGTCGTGCGGTGAGAAAGGATGCAACCGTGATGGTTGATTTTGTCCTCACTTTCTCACCGGAGATGGTTGGTAAAATAGATATGGGAGCATGGTTCAAGGCGAATGTGGATTGGTTGCACCGTGAGTTTGGAGCGAAGAATCTGCTCCGACTTGATATGCACTTTCATGAGTCCTCCCCACACCTCCATGCATTTGTATCACCTCTTGATGAAAAGGGAAATTTCAATTTCAAGAAGCATGTAAAGCACATCTCGCAACTGGTTGCCATGCAAGACCGTTATGCAAAGGCAATGGAGCGATTTGGACTCGAGAGAGGCAACACGAGGTGGGCAGAGGTTGAAAACGGCAAGATGAAACCAACCTCCGACATTACTCGCCATAAACCGCTGAGAGCATGGAGAGCAGAGCTCTTGAAGCAAATCTCAACAATGCAGGAACAGTTACAGCAGTTGCCAGAGATTTCCGAATCTCAGCAAAAGGCACTCCGAGAATTGCAGAGATTGCATCAGCAGGTGGAAAGCAAAAAAGGCACCAAGAAAAAACTTGATGCCCAAGTTGAAACACTGCAGCAAGATGTGGCAACTTTGACAGGTCGCAAAGAAATGCTCACCACGGAAATTGCAGACCTGCAAAAAGCAACAGAGGAAGAGAAAATCCGTTACCTCAATCTCAAGGCAGATTCCGAAAAACTCAGTGGTGAGATTGCCAAAAAGCGAAGAGAACTCACAGAGTATGTATTCAGTGACCGCAATTCTGTGCCGGAAGTTCCGAGAGGAACATTGCATCTGGGCGAAGCAGATGATATTCTCGACTTGTAACCTTTTTGCAAACAATACGGTCCACGGATTGAAAATCCCACATACTTATGGTACAATGATACTGGAAAAGTATCTGTGTAAACAATTCGATAAACCATGAATTTAGAGGGTAGTTTGTATGTTATTATATTCTATTATTATGTTTCTGGTTGCAGCTCTGTTTACGGTACTGGGTATTGCAATTTACAAGGGTAAAACGGATTTAATTCACGATTACCACCAAACAAAAGTCACAGATAAATCAGCCTACGGAAAAGCCTTTGGAAAAGCAATGCTTGTTATTGCAACTGCAATGCTACTCAGTGGCATTATAGGACTGTTTGAAAATTTGCTTATACTTGCCGTTGCTATACTTATCATAGGTTTGGTGATTGGCTTAGGTTGCATTGTTGCAGTACAAAAAAAGTACAATAAAGGAGTGTTCTAAATTCCAATTTACTCGAACAGATTAGGAGCAGGACCTGCGGGTCCTGCTCTTCTTGATTCTGGGGTCATCATGGAAACTACAAAATTCCCTCATAAACATTTCTGTATATAATACCAATAACACGGAGAGTGATTCTGCGGTTTGCAATCGTGGAAATTATCGGAGGACCGCCCCGACGATATTATATACAGTAAATTACTGATATTATATACAGAAACTTTTTGACATTTTAGTGATACAGCGATTATTTTGTTGTTGCACCGTAATTTAGGTGGGAAAACTCAAAAAAGGTATGCAGAAATTTTTAAGAATGGCCGGCATCTTTCCCAGAAACCTTGAAATGTTCACATTCTGGAGTTATACTATACTCATGTAGCATTGCAACAACATCAAGGTGGGAAAAAGATATGAGCGAGAAACCAAGAGCAAAGGCATATGTCTATACTCGTGTTTCAACTGCCATGCAGGTTGATGGATTCAGTCTGGATGCACAGCGAGACGAGATAAGACGATTTGCCGAGTTAAAGAAAATTGATATTGTCGGAGAATACTGCGACGAGGGCAAGTCCGGCAAGAATACCAAAAACAGAACCGAGTTTAGCAGGATGCTTGCTGACATCAAGCGAAAGAAAGATGATGTCCGTTATGTCCTGGTTTTCAAGTTGTCCCGATTTGCTCGTAATGCTGCGGACACCTTGGAGAATCTAAGAGCAATGCAGAATTGCGGTGTTGACCTGCTCTGCACTGAAGATGGCATGGACAGTTCTTCGACCTCTGGAAAACTCATAATCTCCATCATGTCTGCATTTGCGGAGATGGAGTTGGAGAACATCCACACCCAAACAATGGCAGGTCGCAGACAGAAAGCAAAAGAGGGCAAGTGGAACGGTGGTTTTGCTCCATACGGTTATAAACTCGTTGATGGTCTCTTGACTATCGTTGAGGATGAAGCAGAAACAGTCCGCTACATCTTTGAACTGTTCACCACTACTCCTCTGGGAGCAAACGGTGTTGCAAAGAGACTGAATGCCGAGGGTATTGCAAAGAACGAAAGACCAAACGGCAAACACACCGTTTTCACTGGTGATTTCGTAAAGAAAACACTTGATAACCCTGTTTACATGGGTAAAATCGCATACGGACGTCGCAAGACTGAAAAGGTCGCAGGCGAAGATGGCAGAACCCATATTGTCAAGGAAACGGATGAAAGCAACATCATCATTTCCGAGGGTGTACATGATGCCATTGTTTCTGAGGAAGTTTGGAACGAGGCACACGAAAAGCGAATTCGCACAGGTGTCAAAAAGGAGAAACTGGAAAAGGAGCATGAGTACATTCTCTCTGGCTTGCTCCGTTGTCCTGCTTGCGGTAAACCGATGTACGGCATACCATCAAGGAAAAAGAGAAAGGATGGCACTCCATACCCTGTCTCTTATGCCTACAAGTGCCGACAGTCCAAGAATCTGACTGGCATTGACTGCACATTCAACAAACAGTTTAACTGCCGTGAGATTGACGCTGAGGTCTCCACAGCAATCTCCATGTGTTTCCTCACTCCCGAGATTGTGGAGAGAATCCGAGCAGAAATGAACCGTGAATACGATGTCAGCGAGTTGGAGACAAAACTGGAAACCGTAA
>JAEDIZ010000016.1 GCA_016296635.1 Oscillospiraceae bacterium | reverse complement strand
GCAGATTCGCAATAATTATGATATAATGTGGAAGAGAGTCGATGGACTTGGTGCAGGTACTGGCATCTTTAACGGTGACATCGGCAGAATTGTTTCCATCGACTTTGAAACGGAGCTTGTGTCGGTCTGTTTTGATGAACGAACGGCGGAATATGCCTTTGATATGCTGGGTGAGTTGGAACCTGCTTATGCAATGACTGTTCATAAAAGTCAGGGCAGCGAATACCGCGCGGTCATCTTATCTGCGTGTCCGGCATCCTCGCTTCTTTTGACGAGAAGTGTTCTTTATACGGCAATCACCAGAGCGAGAGAACTGCTTATCGTTGTAGGTTTTGAAGATGTTATTGCGGCTATGACCCAGAATGACCGCAGGCAGAGACGCTATTCCGGTCTGAAGCTTCGGCTTCAGAAGATGGGAGAAGAGAATGCTTGAGCTGAAAAGGCACATTTTGGATCTGCTGTACCCGCCTAAATGCATCCTTTGTGGAAACCTGCTTCCAAACAGCAGAGCGTGTGTCTGCTCTGCCTGCATGGATAGACTTCCGGAGCATGACGGGGCAGACCCTCATGTGCAGTATGCTGATCGATGTGTTTCAACCTTTTTCTATGAAGAACCATTGCGAGAATCTTTTCTCCGGTTTAAATTTTCAGGACGCACCTTTTATGCTGAACAGTTTGGGGACTGGATGTCCGTTACAATCCGGGACAAGCTGGCAGGAAAATATGATCTTGTCAGTTGGGTACCGGTAAGCCGAAAGCGCAGACGCGAGCGCGGATACGATCAGACCGAACTGCTTTGCGGAAGAATCTGCGAAAGATTGCAGACAAATCCGGTTTTACTTTTAAGAAAATCGCGTCATACGCCGCCGCAGTCCGGGATATCCGATGCATCCGGAAGGGCAGCGAATGTGCGCGGCGCATTTGAAGCAATTGCATCAGCGGAGATTTCCGGAAAGCGAATTCTGCTGATCGACGATATTGTAACAACCGGAGCAACTCTTTCCGAGTGCTGCCGGGTACTTCTTACCGCGGGGGCTGAAAGCGTTGTCTGTGCAGCGCTTGCTACACCGCGAACCCAATCCAAACAGACAGGGGAACCATTATGAAACTGACAAGAGATATCGGCATTGACCTTGGTACGGCAAATATTCTCATTTATGAAGAAGGAAAGGGAATTGTACTTCGCGAGCCTTCCGTTGTTGCCGTGGATAAAAATACGGGCAAGGTGGTGCAGGTCGGTTCGTCGGCAAGAAATATGCTTGGCAGAACGCCCGGCAATATTGTTGCTGTCCGCCCGCTGCGCAACGGCGTTATTTCCGACTATGAAATGACAGAGAAAATGCTGGAGCAGTTTATGAAAAAACTGAACCAGTTTGCGCTCATTAAGCCTCGTGTCATTGTTTCTGTACCGAGCGGTGTCACGGAGGTCGAGGAGAGAGCGGTCATTCAGGCAACCATGGAGGCGGGCGCCCGCCGCGTTTATCTCATTGAAGAACCGTTTGCAGCTGCACTTGGCGCAAAAATGAATATTACCGGGGCGGAAGGACAGATGGTCGTGGATATCGGCGGCGGTACCACGGATATTGCGGTGCTGAGCCTCGGCGGTATTGCGTCTTCTTCATCCATTAAGATTGCCGGAGATTCCTTTGACGAGGCGGTCATAGCGCTGGTGCGGAAGCGTTTCGGGATGCTGATCGGTCTGAATACGGCGGAAGAAGTGAAGATCACCATTGGCTGCGTATATGAGCGGCCGGAGGAAACCTATATGCCCATCAAGGGCCGCGATCTGAAAACCGGCCTTGCAAGGGAAGAAGTGATTTCTTCGTCGGATCTTCTGGAAGCGTTCAAGCGACCGGCGAGAATGATCGTAGATGAGGTTCTGTTTGTTTTGGAAAACAGCTCTCCCGAGCTTGTTGCGGATATTTCCAAGAACGGAATTGTGATGACCGGCGGCGGAAGCCAGCTTTACGGATTCGATAAGCTGATTACTGAACGTACGGAAATTGCCTGCTCCGTTGCTGATGATGCAGATTCCTGCGTTGCAAACGGATGCGGAAAGAGCCTTGGCTGGATCAGCGCCATGCAGGAGGGTACTATCAATCTTGCGCGCCGTAAGCTGATGAAAGAGTAATTCTTTTTGTCGAGAAAGGCTTGACAAAGTGGGCTGCGATGTGAATAATAGGAATATGCTTTTTTAACTGTTCCCATTTAAACCAAGAGAGAAAAAGGAGAGAAAGAAATGGAAAACAAACAGATGGAAAAGCGGTATGGTCTTCCGACTGCTATTTCCATGGTCATCGGTATCGTGATCGGTTCCGGTGTCTTCATCAAAGGCGGTAAGGTTCTGAACCTCACCGGCGGCAATCTCCTGCAGGGTATTGCGGTTGTCGGCATTGTCGGCCTCATCTGCATCATCTGCTCGCTGGTCTTTGCCGAGCTGGGCTCCAGATACGAAAAAGTCAACGGTGTTGTTGACTACGCAGAAGTTGCCCTTGGCCCGAAGTACGCATACTATGTCGGTTGGTTCATGAACTTCATTTATGTTCCGGCTCTGGTTGCGATGCTGGCCTTCTTCTCCGCTATGATGTTCCTGCAGCTGTTCGGTATCAAGGCAATTGACTTTACTACCGGTCAGATCAATCCGGCGGCAATCGGCGTCGGCGCAGGCTTCATGATGATCGGCTATGGCATCAATGCCCTCAGCCCCAAGCTGGCAGGCAAGATGCAGGTCGGCATGACCGTTATCAAGCTGGTCCCGCTGGTCATTATGGGCGTTGTCGGTACCATTGCAGGCCTGATCAATGGTTCTACGCTGGAAGTTCTGGACTTTGTCAACACCGCGGAATATACCGCAGTTGACGGCGCAGGCTTCTTCAAGGCTATCGTTGGCTTTGCATTTGCATATGAAGGCTGGATCCTTGCCACCTCAATCAATGCAGAGCTGAAGGATGCAAAGAAGACGCTGCCGCGCGCACTTATCATTGGCTCGCTTGTCACCATCATCATCTATGCACTTTACATCTTTGCTATGAGCATTGTCGGTGATGTCAAGACCATTACCAGCACGTGGCCGTTCGGCGAGACTCTGCCTCGCATCGCTTTCTCCAAGCTTTTCGGCAGTGTGATCGGTACCATTGTTTACGTGTTTATCACCATCTCCTGCCTCGGCACCATGAACGGACTTATTATGTCCTCCTGCCGTGGCCTGTATGCCATTTCTGCTCGCGGCATGGGTCCGAA
This sequence comes from Oscillospiraceae bacterium, assembly GCA_016296635.1. Taxonomy (GTDB): domain Bacteria; phylum Bacillota; class Clostridia; order Oscillospirales; family Oscillospiraceae; genus CAG-170. Next base: position 24,277 of record JAEDIZ010000016.1, on the reverse strand, counting down.
ACCCAAGTTCTTCGGCAACATTGACGATCAGAATAATTTCTCAATTAAGTCTGCTATCGTCGGAATGATGACCGGCGGCTTCTGGTTTGCATGGACTGTCATGGTTTGGATGGGCGGCCCCGAAATGTTCGGCGCAGTCCACGGCTGTGAGTGGATCGCCTGGGAACCCGACGAGATCGGCATCATCTGCCTCTATGTCATGTATATCCCCATGATGATCGGCCTGATGATCAAGGCAAAGGATCTTGGCTTCTTCAGACGCTTCGTTCTGCCCGGCCTGGGCCTGCTGTGCTGCCTGTTCTTTGCATATGCAATCTGGATGGGCTACGGCTGGAAGAAGTGCATCGGCTTCCTCGTTTTCTTCCTTGTCGTCGAGTTTATCGGATATCTCTGCAACAAGAAGAATCAGAAAACATAACATTCTGTAAAAAACGGCGTTCCGAATTTTCGGAACGCCGTTTTTTTATGGGTTACAGCTGAATGGGAAGCAGAGTAAATAACCATACGAACAGAGGCGCAAAGAGCAGAGCAGGCAGCATATTGGCAACTTTTAATTTTGTAATGCCCAGCAGATTCAGTCCGATAGCGATGATCATGAGGGATCCGGCACAGGTGATTTCTGCGATTGCACTTGTATTCAGGACGGGCGCCAACAGCTGTGACAGCAAAACGATTGCACCCTGAAAGACAAAGACGAATGCAGCTGCGAACATAACGCCAATACCGAGGGTTACAGAGAGCATGCAGGAAGAGATTAGATCCAACAGGGATTTTGTAAAAAGCATCTGATTATCGCCAAGTAAGCCTGCATTGAGGGAGCCGACGATTGTCATTGCACCAACACAAAACAGAAGAGATGCGGAAACAAATCCTTCCACAATGGTAACTTTGCCGTCTGCACGCTTGAACTTCCTTTCAAGGATTGCTCCGAGCTGTGTCAGACGTTTATCTATGTCGATCAGTGTTCCAACGGCCGTACCGAACACCATACACAGAATCAGAACCAATGGATTGTTTCCCGCCAAAGCTCCGTCGATCCCGATATAGATCGTGCATAGGCCGATGGCAGTCATGATTTCAGAGGCGATTTTTTGCGGTATGCCTTTTTTAAAAAGAAGACCAACGGTGCTGCCAAGCAAAACTGCAGCCGTGTTTACTATGACACCGAGCATATTCAAACCTGCTTTCTATATGGTTTTCGATATGATATCACACATTAAATCGAAAGAAAAGAGTAATTATTTTCGCTTATGAATGAATTCAACAGGTTGACATAACCAAGCTTCACAAAAGAATCCGAGAAAAAAGCTGAAAAATTGAAAGAAAAATGCGGCAAACAGTAAAAACAAACAGAAATCCTACGGAAAATGACAATTAAGTTACAAATAGGGTGGAAAATTTGAAAAAGCTGTTGTATAATGTTTTGAATGAAAAGGTAGGGAAGCTGTATGAAGAAAAAAACTGTTCGACGCATAAACAGTAATGTGCAAAAGGCCCGTTCAGCTTTGCACAAGGACAAGATAACTCTTTTTCTCCGGAAAAATACATGGCTTGTGATGTTTGCCGTGCTTGTTCTGATCGCGCTGATTCTTTTTATCTGTGTGATTTCAGGCTGGAAAGAAGACAGAGCGTCTTCCGGTCAGGCGGTCAAAGAAGAAGGAAGCCAGTATGAAAAGGGATTTCTTTGCTCCGCATCGCCCACAATTCCGATTTATGATAAAAAACTCAATGAAACCGGAAATGCGGTGCGTGGGGAAGCGGTCACCTTTTCAAGAGAAGATTCCTTCAAAAAGAATGATACGACCTATTATTTGTCATATTTCGCCGATCTGCAGTACGGTTATGTTGCGCAGGAGAATCTGACAGACAGTCAGGACAAGGTAGTGCAGGAAAAAACCATCTATGTTCGTACTCCGCAGAATCTTTGCTTGTCGGCAGAGGGAATCCAGCTCGGAAATCTCGCAGAGCAGGGAACGGAGCTGAGCGTGCTCGGCTACGATTATCTGACAAACGGCGTTGTTCACCTGTACAAGGTTTCCTATGGCGATGAGACGGGCTATATCAGCGGTGAGTATACGGCGGATACGCTGGAAGAGGCCATGGAGATCTATGACCGGTTCGGCGTTTACATGATCCACTCCGGCCGTGAAGACCGCTGGGGCGGCGGTGATGCCGCAACGCTGGACTATTATCCGCGTGAAAAAGCATACTATCCGGATAATCCTATGCCGGACAAGGTCTACGCACTGTATCTGACCTGCGATCCGCTTGTACTGGCAAATATTGATAAGTATATTGAATATGCCAAAACAACCAATATCAATGCGTTTGTTGTCAATATCATTGACGGTACCTCTGTCGGCTATGAGTCGGATGTCTATCTGGAGTATTCGCCGACAGCCTATCAGTATGCGAACAATGATCCGGATGATTATCAGGAGGTAATTCGAAAAATCAAAGATGCCGGTTTCTATGCTATCGGCCGTTTGACTGTTTTCAATGACTCCTTCTTTGTTACCGATCACCCGGAATATGCTATCTCCGATACAAAGGGAGATCCGCTTTGGGTTGCAAACTCTTACTGGCCGAGCGCATTCTGCCGCTATGTATGGGAGTATAAGGTGGCACTGGCGCTGGATGCCGTCAAGACGATGGGCTTTGATGAGATCCAGTTCGACTATGTGCGTTTCCCCGACGGTACGTGGGACTATGAAGCAAACGGTACCATCGACTATCATAATCTATACGATGAAACCAAAGCGCAGGCCATTCAGCGTTTCCTGATGTACGCTACAGACAAACTGCATGACGCTGGCGTCTATGTCGGCGCGGATGTTTTCGGCGAAACCAACGGTTCCTATGTCGCTGCCTACGGTCAGTACTGGCCCGCAATCAGCAATATCGTTGATGTCATCAGTGGTATGCCGTATCCCGACCACTTCAGTCAGAACGGTGACTATAAGCCCTGGCTCTATCCTTATGATACGGTGCTCGGCTGGTCGCAGAAGGCTGCAAAACGTCAGGAGGAAACGCCGAGTCCTGCCAAGGTTCGTACCTGGATTCAGGCCTATGACGCCATTCGTACGCCGTATAATACCTACGGCCCGGTTGAGGTCGGCGGAGAGATCCTTGCTTTGCAGGAGGGCGGCATCTTTGACGGCTTCATGGCATGGCAGGCACTTTGCAGTCTGAAGAAGATGGATATTCTAAAGCCGGCGTTTGACTGCTTGGGGATTCCTACGGCCGAAGCGATTGCGGAGAATGAAGCGCGCGTCGCTGAAAAGTACAAAGAATAACGCGGTGAGTGTCTGAAACGGAATGGATATTTCACGCGGTATTTCAGATTACGGCAGATAACCTGAATAAGGAGTAATAACATGAATGTATCTTATGAACACAAAAAAGATATAACGCTGATCGGCTATTTCACCGAAATTGCTCCTGACGAAGGATACGAAAAGTGCCCGAAATTCTGGGGTGAGGAATACGCCGGAAAGTACGCTCATCTGTGGCAGACGATGCAGCCGCAGAATGCAGTTGAAAAGGCAATTCTTGTCAATCAGGTCGGGAAATATGCTATCTGCGCGGAAAGCGAACACGGTTTTGCCTATTGGATCGCAGGAGAATATAAGGGTGGAGAAATTCCGGAGGGACTGTCGCTCTATTCTTTCCCTGAAAGCGATTGGGCTGTATTTACAGCAAAAGGCCCGATGCCCGGGTCTTTGCAGGCACTGAACACCGCCGTGTGGCAGGAATGGTATCCGACGGCCGGCAAGATGTACGATGCAAACGGCAAGGCAACGTTGGAAATCTATTCGGAGGGAGATCCGCAGAGCAGCGATTATGAATGCGGTATCTGGGTGCCGATCAGAAAAAAAGCAGAGCTGAAAATTTGTCAGAGCTGCGGTATGCCGTTGGAGTCTGAGGAAGTCCTCGGTACTGACGAGGACGGAAGTATCAATCACGATTACTGCAAATACTGCTACGATAAGGGTGAATTCATCGATAAGGTTTCAATGGAAGAGTACATTGAAATGTGCAGTCAGTTTGGCGCGCAGGCGGGAATGAGCAACGAAGAGATGAAAGCATATTGTCTGCAGCTGTTTCCGACGCTTAAGCGATGGAAAAAGGTGTAACAGACGAATGAACGGGTGCAGATGCCTTTGAATTATTCAACATACGAGTAGGATGATTGAAAGAATCATTCCGTATTGCCGAGTATCTGTTTTGAACCGAATCATATTATTCTGAATTGAGGTCGCATTGTGAGAAGAAAACTGTTATCTCTGTTTTTGATCATTACTTATGAGCTGCATCTGCCCAGTTACATATGCGGCAAACGATGAAGTGAACAAGCTGGAAAACGCAATGCAGGTCGTAAAGGATTCTGATTCCGAGTTGCAGACGGTGTTCCCGGATCAGAAAACCGCAAACATCGTTTCTTCTATGTTCAACGAGTTTGTGAGCGTTGCGAGAACCTCGGGAACAATCCTGGGCATCATAAACGGCAGTGTGACTTTTCTGAAGCTGATCGGTCTTGTCAAGGACAAAAATGCCGAAGCTTTGGCAAATATCCAAACGCAGCTCAAAATCATCAATGAGCAGTTAGAAACAACGGAAAAGCAGCTGAATAATATTACAGCACAGATGTCGCAGATGCAGGCTTCTGCAGAGTTCAACACTCGTGCAGAGAAGGCGATCATGTATCACAGCACCTGGAATGATTTCGAGTATCGCTATGTTGAAACTGGCATGGAGAGTCTGATGACGCAGTATAACGGCATGCTGCTGGACGGCATGCAGAGCTGGTGCCTGAACAAGACTGCAGATGCACGGACAAAGGACGGCGTCGATAATTCAAAGATCATTCTGCACTATGCTTTCGCTGACGGATAATACAGGCTTACATATTCAGCCGAGGACGAAGATCCTTCAGATTTTGCTTCTTTCGATCTCTATCTCGTATTATCCTCAGATTTTCTGCCGTCAAGTCTGAGCTGGAATGTAAACAGCTATCGGGCTACGATTACAGACTATATAGCAGGAAAAATCCGCGAGACTCAAAATTTTGAGTGCTTAAACTTCCCTGCTTTTGAGGCAGGTTCGGAAGGGCTGACGGCTGCCCTGATCAGTCAGGTCGCCGAGGACGCAGTCAATGTTCTGACATATAAGGTGGCCGCGTTGGAAGTGAATAAAGGCGCCTCTTTTTCGCTTGAAGTCGAACAGCAGTTTCAAAACTATTGCAAGCATCTGCTGGCCTCAGAAGAAGGAATGGATGCAATCTTCCTCGTATTCTACTTAACGCACGCTTTTGAATATCAGATTTCGGACGCGCTTACGCAATTCTGCAATGAAATGGCAATCAGAACCGGCACTACGGAAGCTTTGCAGCAAACGTTCTGGGTATGTCTTCCTTTATCACGTAAGGTCAGAAATCCGATATGCTTGACTGTTATTGCGATGCACTCATCAAAATCGGGCAGGCAAAGACGAACTGCTTAAATGGAAGCGGGAGATTTTGCTATCTGACAAACACAGAGCTTTATCTCGGAAAAATCAGCTTTTCGGATCAGCTTGCTGTCAACACAAGCGAAATTGGTTCAAGAAGAGCATATGAATCCTTCTCATCTGCGCCCATGAAAACTGAAATCAGCGGCAGCTGGAGGGGAAATGCAAGCCCATTGCTGATCGGCGATGCCAATGCGCTGCTTCTTTCATATATGTTGCAGAGCAATGGGGAATCGACAGATTATGCGTATCTGAAAAGTGAACTGGGCGGCCCTGCTGATGACGGCGGAATCATGGTCAAAAGCCTCAACAGTGAAAGGACTCTGCCGCTGAACAGTACGGTCAACATGGAAGTTTCCAATGTAATCGGTTCCTATTTAATAACGGCTCGACCGTGAGTCTTAGAAATCTGCCGGGCAGCGCCGACTCGGACTACATCCGATACCGCAGCATGATCGGCGGCTCTGTTCTTGACTCCGCAGGCACTTTGGAAGTAAACAAGGTATTAACCGCAGCGGCGTTATATGCCGAAGATCATTGGTACTGGGAGAAGGACGAAGTAGCTGTGATGGGCGGCGCCGAATACCCGGGCAGAACGACATAATCAGTCAATAAGGTAGAAACCGACTTGGTTTTCCCCGGAACCCACTATTACAGAACGGATTATTCCCAGACCACGGCTTATAACTGCATTGTAAGTATTGCGTCCCGAGCAAGTTTCTCACGCGGACAGTATTCTCCGCTTGATTTGTATTTACGGTTGTCTAAGGACATGGGCAATTCCGGACGAAGTATTCCGGATCATTCCGAAGGCTTCGGAAATGGGGCTTCTTCCGTTTCAGAAAAAAACAAGAGTGGATTTACCGATGTTCCCGAGCAGGCATATTATTGTGATGCAATACGATGGGCAGCAGAAAATAAAATCACAGAAGGAACGGACGCAACGCATTTCAGCCCTGACACATTCTGTACCAGAGCGCAGGCAGTGACCTTCCTGTGGCGAGCAGCAGTCAGCCCGACCCCGGGGACAGTCCAAATGCCCTTTACCGATGTATCCGCGAACAGCTATTGCTATGATGCAGTTTTGTGGGCGGTAGAAAACGGAATTACCGAGGGTACATCCGCAACAACCTTCAGTCCGGATGCATGCTGCACCAGAGCGCAGACCGTCACTTTCCTCAATTGTTGGATGAACGGTTCTTCAGCCGTCTGAATGCTGAATATGAGCAGGTTCGCATAAATGTTTTTCATCCTCAAAACAGAACCGGCACCGCAAAAATTGCGGTGCCGGTTTCCTGATTTTTAAAGCGGGATTAAATCTGTTTTGTCAGCACAAGCTGAAATGAAACATTCAGATGTAGGTTCTGCTTGCATGATCAGAGTGAAATTGCTTCCATGCAGGACGATGCATCTGTACACATTTCACGACATTTTGCGGTGAAGGCTTTGACCTGCACGGGGCAGCGTCCAATATAGTTTTCGGGGCAGAGCTCAAGAAGCATTTCCTCCTTGCTCAAGCCGAAAGCAGGTTCTTTGGACAGATCGTCGATCAGATCCCAGCTTTCCCCGTTTTTCATACGCTCAGTTGCACGCATAGAGGCTTCACGGATGATTTCATGAACATTCTGCCGGTCACCGCCGCGTCTCACTGCAGCCATCAGAAGATTTTCCGTTGCAATGAAGGGCAGATAATCTGCAACATATTTTGCAACGATTTTTTCATTGACATGAAGCCCGAAAGTAATGTTCTGCATAAGACGGAGAATACCATCTACAGCAAGAAAGGCTTCCGGAAGGCTTAGACGGCGGTTTGCGGAGTCATCCAGCGTTCGCTCCAACCATTGTGTTGCGGCTGTCAGAGGGGCATTCAGAGCGTCAGACATGACGTATTTTGCCAATGCGCAGATGCGCTCGGAACGCATAGGATTGCGCTTGTAAGCCATGGCGGAGGAGCCGACCTGCGTTTTTTCAAAGGGCTCTTCCAACTGGCGGTCATGCTGCAGAAGGCGAAGATCGGTTGCAAATTTGCAGCCGGACTGGGCAATGGAGGAAAGTACCGAAAGAATTCGACTGTCCAGTTTTCTCGGATATGTCTGGCCGCAGACATCATAGAGCCGGCTGAAGCCGAAGTCGGCGGCAATTTTGCGGTTCATCTCATCAATTTTTGTGGAATCGCCGTCGAAAAGGGAAACAAAGCTTGCTTCCGTGCCGGTGGTGCCGCGGCAGCCGAGGAAGCGAATGGCATCAATCGTATCGTCCAGCTCTTCCAGATCGAGCATCAGATCCTGCAGCCAAAGCGTCGCACGCTTACCAACGGTCACGAGCTGCGCGGGCTGATAGTGTGTGTAGCCAAGACATGGCATGGCGGCATACTGATCCGCAAAGTCACACAGATTCAGCATAACGGTTTCCAGCTGCGATTTGAGATAGCGCAGACCGTCTCGGTAGAGAATCAGATCCGCATTATCAGTGACGTAGCAGCTGGTGGCGCCGAGATGGATAATGGCTCTTGCGCCGGGCGCTGCTTCACCGAAGGCGTGGATATGCGCCATGACATCATGACGAAGCTCCGCTTCTTTCTTTGCGACGAAATCATAGTCAATCGGAGAGAGATTTGCCCGAAGTTCCTCGACCTGCTCCTGTGTGACGGGCAGACCGAGATCGTGCTGCGCCTGCGCCAAAGAGACCCACAGCTTCCGCCAGGTACCGAAGCGCATATCCGGGGAGAACAGATGCAGCATATATTTTGAGGCATAACGCCCTGCCAGCGGGCTCTCAAATATCTCTTTCATAGCACTCCTCAACGGTAGATGATCTCATCACGGGCGGCACCGACGGAAACATAGCTGATGCGGCAGCCAATCTGTTTTTCGATGTACTCCACATAGTTGCGTGCTTCAACGGGCAGATCCTCATACTTGCGGATACCGGAAATGTCACAGTTCCAGCCGGGCATGGAGGTGAGTACCGGCTTGGCTTCATTGATGACGGCGGGGAAGGGGAAATCATCGGTCTTTTCGCCGTTCAGCTCATACTGCTCACAAATGGGAATCTCCTTCATGTAGGACAGTACATCCATTTTTGTGAGAGCAACTTCGGTTGCGCCCTGAATGCGGCAGCCGTAACGGGTTGCAACAACATCAAAGGGGCCGACTCGACGTGGACGACCGGTGGAAGCGCCGTACTCGCCGCCTGCTTCACGGAGCTTTTCTGCTTCCTCGCCGAACCATTCGCAGGTAAAGGGGCCTTCACCGACGCAGGTGGAATAAGCCTTTACGATGCCGATGGTGCGGTCAACCTTGCTGCCGGGGATCCCTGCACCGAGGCAGGCGTAGCCTGCGATGGAGGAAGAGGAAGAGGTGTACGGGAAGATGCCGAAATCGATATCGCGCAAAGCGCCGAGCTGTGCTTCAAACATGATGTTTTTGCCGGCTTTTTCTGCCTCATAGAGGAACTTGCCGGTATCGCAGAGGAAAGGAGACAGCTTCTCGCCGTAGGTCTTGCACCAGTCAAGCAGCTCATCAAGCTTGTAGGGTTCAGCGCCGTACACTTTCTGAATGGTGAGATTCTTCCACTCCAAAATGCCTGCAAGATGCTTTGCAAGGTAATCCGGATATTTCAGTTCGCCCATCATAACGGTCTTTTTCTGATATTTGTCGGAGTAGACCGGCGCAATGCCGCGCAACGTAGAGCCATATTTTTTGTCCTTGAGTCTTGCTTCCTCTAGACCGTCAAGTGCACGGTGATAGGGGAAAACGATGGTAGCCCGGTCAGAAATCTTAAAGTTTTCAGGTGTGATGGAGATGCCGGCCTTCTGAAGGCTCTCGATTTCGCCCCAAAGATTTTCAAGATCGATGACAACGCCGTTGCCGAGAATATTCACAACGCCGGGAAGGAAGATGCCGGAGGGAATCAAATGCAGCGCAAATTTGCCATATTCATTCACAACAGTATGACCGGCATTATTTCCGCCCTGATAGCGGCAGACAACATCATATTCCTTGGCAATCAGGTCGACCATGCGGCCTTTGCCTTCGTCACCCCAGTTGATCCCAACGATAGCGCAATTACTCATAGAGAAGGCTCCTTTGTAAAATATCATTCTTTGTCAATTATAGCATGATGAAGCTATAAGTAAAACATCCGTTTTTGATGAAAGATATTAAATCTGCTAATAGAACGGAATGCAGAAATATGGTATACTGATTATGAAAGAGGGCGAAATTATGACAAAAGCAGATCTGATTGCACAATGTCTAACACATCCCGGCGTATATGAGGATTATCCTTTCGATGATATAGCTGATGCACATGCTTGGACAGTTATGCGCCATATCCATAATAAAAAGTCCTTTGCACTTATATTCGAAAGGGATGGACTTTGTATCAATTTGAAGTGCGATCCGATCAGGAGCGATCATCTGCGGCAGATGTTTGAAGGGATCACTCCGGCATACCATATGAATAAGGTGCATTGGATTTCGGTTCGTCCGGATAGTGATGTGCCGCAGGATCTTTTGGAGGAACTGATCGGTGACAGCTTTTTTCTGACGCAGAAGGGGAAGAAATGATAATCGGATAACCATTCGTTGCATCCGGTTGATTCAAATAAAAAAGCCTGAAACCGGTAGGTTTCGGGCTTTGTGCAGGAATAGAAGCTTTTCCTATGGAAAAAGCTTCTATTATGTTTCGCAGAATAAAAAAACACAAACCGAAAGTCGGTTTGTGTTTTTTGGTGCGCGAGGCGGGACTTGAACCCGCACGTCCGGAGTGGACACTAGAACCTGAATCTAGCGAGTCTGCCAATTCCACCACTCGCGCATTGTTTGCTGTCTCTCGACTGCTGAAGTATATTAACACATGGATCGAAAATTGTCAAGAACTTTTCTCAGCTTTTTTCATTTTTTCACAGATGAAACAGAAGTCAGTGAGAGGAGAGATATGCCTTTGCTGTTTTGGTACCGGCAAGGCCGCCGACTGATGCACATTTCAACTCAGGCGGCATCCGTTTTTGTACGTCGATCAGCGCATCGATGACCTCATCCGGCGGGATGACGCTTTGAATTCCTGCCAGCGCCATATCCGCAGCGATGAATGCATTTGAAACGCCGACGGCATTGCGCTTGATGCATGGAACTTCAATGGAACCTCCCACCGGGTCGCAGACGAGACCGAGAAGATTTTTCAGAGCCAGCGCCATGGCGTGTGATACGGTCTTCGGATCATTTGTAACGATAGATGCAATGGCAGCAGCAGAAAGTGCGGAGGAGACTCCGACTTCCCCCTGACAGCCGCCGATGGAACCGGAAAAGGAAACGCCCTTCGCATCCATTATCACGCCGAACAGAGCGGCGGTGAAAAGAGCGTTGATCAGCATTTCATCCGAAAGTGCTCTGTCTTTCTGTATGCTCAGAATGCAGCCGGGGAGAATGCCTGCAGACCCGGCGGTAGGTGCGGCAACGACGCAGCCCATGGAACCGTTGTGTTCCAAAATACCGAGGGCGATCGCACATGCTTTCGGAATCAGACCGCCGGAAACTGTTTGGTTGTTCAAGCATGCTTCCTGCAGAAGTTTGCCGTCATGCCCGGAGGCAAAACCAATCAAAAGCTTGTTTTGTTCCAAGCCGTGTTCAGCAGATTGTTTTATTTTCTGCAGATTCAGCTGCATTTGCTGAATAATCTCTTCACGCTGACGGCCGGAACGCTCTGTTTCATAGCAAATGGCAAGCTCGGAAAGGGGAATTCCTTCTTCTGCTGCCTTCCAGCAGGCTTCCTCGCAGGAGGAAATGCCGGAAAAGTCGGGCTTTGTTGCACCGAAAGATACCAACGGAGACAAAAGCCGGAAATCCACGATACCGGGTTGTGCTATTATGTTCTGCATCAGATCTGAATCAGGCTTTTCGGAAAAACGAATTGCGGAAAGGCAGTTTCCGTCATGACAGATTCCGCTCTGCACGGAAGCATCTACCTGCAGCGTCAGCGGCTGACTGCTTTTGATGAGAAGAATCCATTCGTCCGGCTTCATTGTCATGGGAATGTCGTCAACGGCAAGAATCCGGATGCTTCCGCCGCCGGTGGATGTGCCGGTTACGGAGATTGTACTGCCGTCACGAAGTTTCAAGCAGACTTTTGCGGTGTTTTGCGGATAGCATCCGTCCGGCAGAAAATCAACCTCAACTGAAATACGCCGCTGCTGCGCCAACAAAAGAGAATTACGCAGTTCAAGTGAGTCTTCACTCAAGCCGAGCAGGCCGCCCACCAACGCGGCGTGGGACTGGTGTCCCTGATATGTTGTCTTCATTCTCGGACTGAACAGAATCCGGATTTCTTCCGGTTCAGAGCCGGCAATGTTTCGCGCCATGATGCCGATGCGTGCCATACCCGCGGTGTGTGAACTGGAAGGACCGACCATAACCGGGCCGATGATTTCAAATAAACTCAGACTCATTTGCATACTCCTTTACGGTTGAGGAATCTGAAAGGAACGGATGGGGGAACGAGAAAGGGCGGAAAGCACACAGCAGTATGCTTTCCGCCTTGATTGTTACCTTGCTGAATTGAGATACTGTGCGTAATCTTTTTTCAGATGCTGTAGCATACAGAGCCTTGCTGCGGCTGCATCATGGCCGGAAATAGCCTGCAAAATAGCCTGATGATCTCTGATACCGTCCAGATATACTTCAAGCGTCAGACTGTCCAGTACACGCATGGCGCGCAGCTGACTGGCGGCGGAATGATAGAATCCGGCGAGAATCCGGTTGTGGGAGGCATCCGCCAGCTGCTGATGGAACTGATACCCCAACTGCATCAGAGCCATTCTGTCCGTTTGCTGCTCCATTTTGCAGACAGTTTCCTGCAAAGCGGAAATCTCTGCAGCGGTTGCCTCGTGCGCCGCGAGCGCAGCCAGTTCAGGCTCCAAAATGGCGCGGGCCTGCACGAGTTCATGCAGACTGTCGGCGTCAATCATCAAAGAGGTTAGCTCTTTTGTGTGCAGCACAAGCGAAGCGCTGTCGCATACATAGGTGCCGGAACCGGAACGCGAATGCAGGATCCCGGCGATCTGCAGACTCTTTATGGCTTCGCGGACAGTACTGCGGCTTACGTCAAAATGGGACGCAAGCTCTGCTTCGGTCGGAAGTCTTGTCCCGGGTGCCCAAAGTCCGGCGCGGATATTGTCTGCAATGTGATTGGCAACGTCCTCGTATAGCTTGATACGATAGATGGAATTGCTCATCCCATCATGTCGATTTTCGCAACGTCCTCGCCGGAGGCAATGACACGCTCCAGAACAAGACCTGCAACCGCAACGTCCAGCATACCGGTGCCGATGATCTGTGCGTAAATGCGGTCGTCCGGGTTGGTACGGGCGGGCATTTTGCCTGCCAGCACGTCGGGAATGATGATGTCAAAGGAATCAGCGGTGATCTCGCCCATCTCGGCAAGCTCTTTGACGTTGCCGCGATGCAGAGACTGGCCAACCTGATCGACTGCGATCTTGTCTGCTTTGCGGACTACATCGAAGGAGGTTTCCCGGAAGGAGCCCATCGTCATGACAAGGCCGCCCTTCTTGACCCAGGGTTCCTCCACAAGATCTGCATTGGCGGTGGTGACGGTGATGATCACGTCGGAACCGCGGCAGCCTTCCTCATTGGTGGCGCATTTGACGAATTTGAACGGAACGTCCGGGAAACGGGCGATGAAACGGTCCTTTGCTTCTTCAGAGATGTCGCAGACGCGAACTTCCTTGATGTCGAGCACCTTGCTCATGCACAGAAGGCTCATATAGCCCTGCAGACCGGTGCCGATGATGGTGACAACATCTGTTTTGGAGGCAAGCAGCTTTGCCATAATGGCAGGCTGTGCGCCGGTGCGCAGATCGTTGATCAGATTGCCGCTGACGAGCGCCTTCAGAATGCCGGTTCTGGAGTCGGTGATCATGACGTTAGCAAGGATATAGGGAAGACCGAGCGCTTTGTTTCCGTCATAGCCGCCGACAACTTTGATGCCGGCAACGTCCATAGGCGCGATGTATGCAGGCATGGAGTTATACCAGCCGGCCACACCGACGGTGGACATATCCGTGGTGATCTTGTTGGGCATAACGACCTTGCCTTCGCCGTACCATCTCCAGGTGTCTTCCACACACCTGATAACATCTTCGGGCGTGAGATAACGCTTTACGGTTTCTTCGGTGATGATATATGCAGTATGATCCATTTCAGATTCTCCCTTGAAACAAAACAAAATTTGTCAGACAAAGTCCGGCTATGTGTATTATATCGCAGAGTTTGGGAAAATCAATGTGAAAATCAGTATGTTTTGCAGGATGATTTGCCCGGATACGGGCAGAAAAATGCTGCGAAGCAAAAAGCTTCGCAGCATGGTTTACATATCTGATTTTCTGCTTCGCAGGAACCCGAGCCATACGACCATGGCGGCGATGGCCCAGAAGTAGACCATCATATACGGTTCTTCAAAAATGTTTTCCGCGGAACAGTGAACGAGAACGCCGCAAAGACCGGCGCTCATGCCGACCGCGAGGGGATAGGTTTTATCTGTGCCCCGTTTCATGGAGATGCCCGTGCGATAGATGCTGCGGGCAAGACATCCCAGCAGACAGACGAGCGTCAGAATGAAGAAGCACAGACCGAAATAACCCATTTCAACAAGGATCTTCAGATAATAATTGTCTACGTAGAAATAGTCGATCCAGTCCAGTACCTGATTCTGCATACCGATGGCACCGCCGAACATACCGAGTCCGACACCGAAGGTGGGACTGTAACTGTGAAGAAGAGCCATGGCGTTGATGAGTCTGCCGCCGCGGCCGCCGTTTGTGTTGGCAGCAACGAAATCATCCGTGAACAGAAAGCCGATACGGGTGCGTACAAAGGGGATGAACAGCAGCAGGATGCCGCCTGCAAACAGCAGCAGGAACAGCCGTCTGTCTACAAACAGAACGAAGATGAGAATCGCAGCGGCAAGAGCCGCCCATGCACCGCGGGACATGGTAAAGAGGCAGGCAAAGCACATGACGATGGTTGCAAGCCAGGCAAGCAGCTGCAGGCGCTGATCCTCTGCATAATAGGCAAGTGCGGCAGCCATGGGAACGAACATGACCATGTAATCGCCCATGATGTTGGGACTGCCGAAGATGGAATAGACGCGGGTGCGGACGGCAGTCTCTGCTGCGGCGACCCAGTTGGAGGGCATGGGAACCTTGACGATATACTGGTAGATTCCGTGCAGAGCGATCACCGTGGCAAGGGCGACCAGCGTCAGATAGAGAATATGGAAATCCCGGTCATTACGCAGGAGCCTTGTGACGAGGAAGAACCACAGCATATACTGCACGGTAGCGCGGAAGCCGTCAAGCTGGATAGAGGGATACGGATCGTTGAAGCACATCAGGCAGAAACCGACTGTGATAAAAAGAAGCACCGGCAGATCGAGAGGATTTGCTTTCGCTTCGATAGACAGCTTTTTTCTGATCCTTTCAATGATGATCCACAGTACGGCAAACAGAAGAAGCAGTTCATCCCAGCCGGAGGACAGAACCGGTACGGCAAGCACATCGCGCAGCACATAGTCGATGAGCGCATAAAGTCCGACGGTGAACAGAATGACGCCGGTCATTCCGGCGGAAAAGATCCATCCGAATATCCGGCTGTTCTGTGCGCAGCGTCCGATGGCGGAAAAAATACGCCACAGAAGAGAACCCTGCAGACAGTCTGACAGTCTGCTTCTGCCGGCAAGCCATCCGTTTGCCTGCTGCAGACGGCGTGCGCATCCGGCGGTCTGAACGGCGGTATCCTGCCGTCCGAGAAGGCGGACGATTCTTCTGAAAACCAGGGAGGAACGTACCCACCTGCCGATAGTATTCAGAATGCTGCTGCCGCGAAAAACGGCAACGACCCAACCGCAGACTGCCTGCACAAGCCGGATGAAAAGGCTTGATTGCAGCGCCTTGATCATTTGCTGACCTCCATCGCTGTGATGATGCCCGTCAGCTCCAGTTCACTGGTTTTAACAATGTATTCATAACCGACGCGGATCTCCTGCGAGCCGACTTTATAGACGTTGCCGGAGAAAACGGTGGAGCCGTCGATGGTGAGGCGAAGATCGGTGCGCCCGGCTTCAACATCGGGATTCGACAGCTCAGCGGAAATGATCTTCGCGTCGAGGATTTTGCCGTTGTTGACAAGACTGGTTCCAATCTGCGTTTCGGCAAAGCGGGCGGCATCTGCGGGAACTTCGGAAACGAGGACGGTATAGGTCACGGGAAAGTCGTTTTTCACAACGGCTTTTGCGGCGGATTTTCCGCCGAGTTTCCACACTAGAGCTGCCGCGGCAGCAAGAACCATCAGAATCACAAGCAGATCGATCAGATTGATTTTACCGAAAAGTCTGCCTTTTTCGTCAATGAATTTCATAGAAAGAGCCTCCTGAATCAGCGGGTGTATTGATTTGATACCGAAAATATACTATAACTTGTATGGACACTTTCTCTATTTTACTGTATTATCTGTCAGGAAACAAGAGTCATTTCTTTTGATAGGAGTTCTCTATGAAAATCATGCATTTGATTTCCGGCGGTGACGTCGGCGGAGCAAAGACTCATGTGCTGTCGCTGCTGCAGGGACTTGGAAAAACGGAAACGGTGCGGCTTGTCTGCTTTACGGAGGGTGAATTTTCGGAGGATGCCAAAAAGATGGGCATCGATACGCTGGTTCTTTCGGCGGGAGTTCGCGCAAGCCTGCGCACGCTTTCCGATATGATCCGGCAGGAGGGGTTTGAGGTTGTGCATTGCCACGGCTCAAGAGCCAACATGATCGGTGCGATTCTGCGGCAGCGCATCCATGTGCCGATTGTGACGACCGTCCATTCGGATTATCGTCTGGACTATCTCGGAAGACCGGTTCACCGCCTGACCTACGGCACCATCAATTCCGTGGCGCTGCGGCTGTTCGATTATCATATCGGCGTGTCCGATGCCATGGCGCAGCTGCTCATTTCCCGCGGTTTTGATGCACAGACGATGTTCTCTATCTATAATGGCGTGGAGTTTTCCGGTCACACACCGTCGCGCAGCCGTGAGGAATACTTTGAAAGCGTCGGTCTGCGGACGGAGCCGGATTCTGTTGTGTTTGGTATTGCGGCAAGACTCAATCCGGTCAAGGACGTCGCAACGCTGATCCGCGGTTTTGCGGAGGCGGTAAAGGAGTATCCGTCATCGCGGCTGCTGATCGCCGGAGACGGAGAGGAACGGCAGATGCTTGAAACGCTTGCGAAGGAGCTTTGCCCGGCGGGTACGGTCGTCTTTGCGGGCTGGGTCTCCGATATGGACAGCTTCTATTCTGCGTTGGACGTCAATACGCTGACCTCTCTTTCCGAAACCTTCCCGTATGCGCTGACGGAGGGCGCCCGGCAGCATTGTGCGACCATCGCTTCCAATGTCGGCGGCATTCCCTATATCATTGAGCCGGATGTAACGGGTCTGCTTTTTGAAGCGCAGGATTATGCGCAGCTGGCGCAGCATATGAAGCGCTACGCGGGCAATCCGGCGTTCCGCCTGCAGATGGGGGAAAATCTCTTCGAAAAAGCGCGCAGCGAGTTTTCCGTAGATGCAACGGTCGGTCGGCAGAAGGAAATCTACCGCCGCATTCTGAGAAAGGAAACGCTGCCGAAAACAAAGAAAAACGGCGTTGTGATCTGCGGCGCCTACGGAAAGGGCAATGCCGGAGATGAGGCGATCCTGAAGGCAATTCTGCGTCAGATGAAGCATATCGATGAGGATCTGCCGATCTGTGTTCTGTCCCACGATCCCATGCAGACGAAGCTGGAGCATCACGTGGGTGCGGTTCATGCGTTCAACCCGCTGGCGTTTCTGCCGGCGATGCGGAAATCAAAGCTTTATATCAGCGGCGGCGGCAGTCTGATCCAGAATCAGACCAGCACCCGTTCTCTGCTGTATTATCTGCTTTCGATCCGTCTTGCAAAGCTCTGCGGCTGCCGCGTTCTGATGTACGGGTGCGGCATCGGCCCCGTGAACGGCGGAAGAAACCGCAGACTCGCCGCGAGAATCATTGACCGAAACGTGGACGCGATTACGCTGCGCGAGGATCTGTCCGCAAAGGAGCTTTCGAGCATGGGCGTGACAAAGCCGGAGATCCATGTGACTGCGGACCCGGCGCTCCTTCTTGACGCGGGAAGTGAGAGCGCGGTAGACGGCTTCCTGCTGGGGCAGGAGCTGGATCCTGAAGGAAAGTATGCGCTTTTCGTGCTGCGTCCCTGGCCGGGTTTTGCCGAAAAGAAGCAGGCGTTTATCGAATGCGCGGAACATGTTTATCGTGACTGCGGCCTGACGCCGGTGTTCTTCGCGCTGGAACCGGGACGCGATGCGGCACCCTGCCGCGAGACTGCCGAGGCTATTTCGTGTATGTGTCCCGTCGTTTCGGCGCCTTCAGATGAAAAGCTCATCATCGGCATGATGAAGAAAATGAAAGTTGTGATTTCCATGCGTCTGCATACGCTGATCTTCGCGTCCAGCGTCGGAACGCCGCTGGTGGCAGTCAGCTACGATCCGAAGGTCACGGGATTTATGCGCTATATCGGACAGAAGCACTGCGTGGAATTTGAAGAAGTTTCTTCCGAAAAGCTTTGTGCGCTGGCGGACGCCGCGCTTGCAGACCGGGAGAATTACAGCGTGGAGGAGCTTCGCAGCCGGGCAGAGGAAAATGAACTGGTGGCAAAGAGACTTTTGGAGGATAAAGCATGAAACAAATTGTATGTCTTGCGACTTCACCGTGGTATCCGATTCCAACGCGAAAGCAGCAGGTCATGAGCAGAATCAAAGATGCAGAAATTCTTTACTTTGATCCGTCTGCCACGGTCATCGCACCGCTGCGGGATAAGAGCGCGAAGGAGCTGATGAGAAAGTATCGGCAGCCTGCCGTCAAGCCGCAGGAAAACATCTCGGTATACAGTCTGCCGCCCGTTCTGCCGTTTTTTTACAAGGTGCGCGCAATCAATCGTCTGAATCAGAAGCGCATTGCCCGCTATATCCGGAAAAAAATGCAGGAGCACGGCTTTGAAAAGCCGCTGCTGTGGGTGTATTCCCCGGTGACGGTGGATGCGGTGGACTTCATTCCGCATACCGGTCTTGTTTATGACTGTGTGGACAGACACTCCGCTTACGGCGGCTTGATGAATCCGCAGCAGGTGGACAAGATGGAGATGGAACTGGCAGCAAAGACGGATCAGTGCTTTGCAACGGCGGCTTCTCTTGCCGAGCGCCTTTCGGCAGCGCAGCCGGAAACGGTATTTATCCCTAACGGTGCAAACTTTAAGCGCTTTGTTAAGGCGAATGATCCGCAGCCTGTGCCGGAAGATCTGAAAGAAATTCCGCATCCGATCTTCGGCTTTGTGGGTGCGCTGCAGAGCTGCATTGAGTACGGATTTGTACAGTATGCTGCAAAACTCCATCCGGACTGGCACTTCGTCTGGATCGGAAAGGAAAAGCCGGGCGTGGATCTGACGGAGCTTCGGGAAATGCCAAACTGTCATTTCCTCGGCATGAAGCCAAATGAAAAGCTTCCGGAGTATATCGCGCAGTTTGATGCGTGCCTGAATCTGTTTGCGGAAAGCGACCTCAGCAAGGATGTCAGTCCTCTCAAGTTTTATGAATACCTCGCAACCGGTAAACCGATTGTTTCCACGCGCCAGCCGGATCAGATCCTGCAGTATGCGGAACTTATTGAGATTGCGGATTCCAAGGAAGGCTTTGCAGAGGCCTGCGAACACGCGCTTGCAGATGCGGATCCTGCAAGAACGGCAGCAAGAATTGAAGAGGGACGCAAAAGCTCCTGGGATTCGCGAGTTGCACAGATGTGTGAGATTCTCGAAAAAAAGAAGATTCTGTAAGCAAAAACGCAGCTCATTGAGCTGCGTTTTTGCTGATTTTCTGCTAATTTCCGGTGCGGCAGCAGCCGGTGCAGCTGTCTGCTGGGGAGATGCAAGGCTCATTTCTGGACGGGAAGAATGCGTCCATTGGGAATTCAATCTGACTGAAAACCTCGCAGGGGCTTTCTGTGTTGGCTCCGCCGACCGCAGGGCAGGTTTTCGTAGGTACGCAGTAGTCAAAGCTCGGAATAAGAAGCTGCGTAGGCCGTTCCATTCTTGTGATGGAAAACTGTCCGATCGTCACGAGCAGACGCTTGCATTCGCCGCTGAGGACGAGTTCTTCGTCGAAGCAGGCAAGAAGCGATTCCGGGATCGAAGGCGCTTCTGCAGGGCAGCCGCAATTACAGCCGCAGCTGCATGCGCACATATCCTGCATTTTTGAGCCGAGAATCATCGGATCAACGGCTTCTACCACGGCCTTCGGCAGACTGCCGGACTGAATTTGCTGCTTGCAGAGGTTTTCGGTTGTATCCCTACTGGAGAAAACTCTGGAGCTTGCTTCGCCGCCGAAAAGTACCAGACGCTTGGAGAAGATTGCAAGCCCGGTGACGGTATTCGCTCTGCCGCTGCAGACGATGGCATCGGCAATGACGCGGTAGTAGAAGGTGACATCGACAGTAAAGTATCCGGCAGAATAGGGGACGGACTCTACGGCAACATCTACATGCAGCAATTCCAGAAACCGTGCGCGAACGCTGGTGGCGCAGTCTAAAAGCTGCTGAGAGTCGACAGTTAAGTACACATGAAGATCTTCTATACAGTCCTTTGCCAGGCAGCTGTCGGTGATTTTGTCCGTATGAACGCAGACCGCTTCACGAATGCCGCGCAGATCACAGGCGGGACTGGATGCCGTTGTATCAGACATCGGATATACCTCCCATTTTGTTTTATAAAGCACAGGCTTTCATAACAGTTTATGCCGAAGCTGCCCAATGTGAAACAAACGGGAATCCTTTTTACGCCGGAGCGTGGACAAATGAAAACGGTTGTGATAAAATACAGAAAAAATACAGTGGTGGGGTATGCGCATTTATGAAAACCAACATTATGGGAATCGAATTTGATAATGTTTCCATGCAGGAGGCAGTCGAAGGTGCAAAGAGCATCCTTGCAGGCAATAAAACCTGCTACGCAGTCACCCCCAATGCAGAAATTGCTTATGAGGCTTTGTACGATGAGGCGCTTCGTTCTCTGCTGAACGGTGCAGATATGGTCCTGCCGGATGGCGCGGGCGTCGTGCTGGCTTCTAAAATTCTGAAAACGCCCCTCAAGCAGAAGGTAGCAGGTGTCGATTTTGCAGATCAGGTTCTTGGCGTGCTGGCTGAAACCGGAAAGTCCGTTTATCTGCTCGGCAGCAAACCCGGCATTGCCGAGATGGCGGCGGAAAAGATGATTGAAAAGCATCCGGGTCTGAATATCTGCGGCATGGCGGACGGATATTTTAAGGACGAAGGCCCGGTTATTGAAAAAATCAATGCCTGCGCGCCGGATGTTCTGTTTGTCTGCCTCGGCGCACCGAAGCAGGAGATTTTCATGAAGGCGCATCAGCAGGTGTTAAACACGAAGCTGATGATTGGACTAGGCGGTTCGCTTGACGCTTTTGCCGGAACGGTAAAGCGTGCTCCGAAGTGGATGATCCGAATGAATCTTGAATGGCTTTACAGGCTGATCAAAGAGCCGAAGCGCTTTAAGAGAATGCTCCGCCTGCCCAAGTATCTGTGGGCGGTCGTGATCAAAAGAATAAGAGGGTAAGACATATGGGTAAACTGATTGTGTTCGAGGGAACCGACGGAACGGGTAAATCCACACAGTTTTCTCTTTTGACAAAGGAACTGGATAAGAGCGGCCTTCCCTTCAAAAGACTGCAGTTTCCGCAGTATACGGAACCGTCTTCGGCCCTGATACGGATGTATCTGAACGGTGAGTTCGGAGAGGATCCCGATGCGGTGAATGCCTACGCGGCTTCCACATTCTATGCAGTTGACCGCTATGCATCCTATAAAAAGGTCTGGCAGGAATATTATGATAATGGCGGGCTTTTGCTTTCCGACCGATATACGACCTCCAATGCCGTCCATCAGGGCAGCAAAATGGCAGAAGGCGAAAGAGAAGAATTTTTCGGCTGGCTTGCTGATCTGGAGTATTGCAGAATGGGACTTCCGAAGCCGGATCTTGTGATCCTTCTCGATATGCCCATCGAGCTGTCCGAACAGCTGATGCGAAAGCGTGAGCATGATACCAATACGCATGCTGATATTCATGAAAAGGATCAGGAATACCTGATGCGCTGCCGTGAGGCGGCAAGGCAGGCGGCTGCATTCTACGGCTGGACAGTGATTTCCTGCGCGAAGGACGGCCAATTGCGTTCGATTGAAGATATTCACGAAGAAATTGCGGCACGTATTCGTGCGTGTCTGGAGGAATAAAAATGGTATATATCATTCTCGGATCCGGCTTTGAGCCCATTGAAGCAATTGCGCCCTGCGACATTCTGCGCCGGGGCGGCGTGGAAGTCAGATTTGCGGGTATCGGTGGGCGTGTGATTCAGGCTGCGCACGGCATCACCGTGCAGGCGGACTGCACCGTGGATGAAATCCGCAAGGAAGATATGGAAATGATCATGCTGCCCGGCGGCATGGGCGGTGTTCATTCCATGCTCGGCTGCGAAAGCGTATTGGAGCTTGTGAAATACGCGTGGGAGCATGACCGATTTGTGACCGCAATCTGCGCAGCGCCGACTATTTTGGCAAAACTTCATATCACAGACGGCAGAAAGGCTGTCTGTTATCCGGGGTTGGAAGAACAGATGGGCACGGCAATCATGCAGAATGCAGATGCCGTCTGTGACGGAAAGATCATTACCGGCAGAGCACCGGGTGCAGCCTACAACTTCGGACTTGCATTGCTTGCAGCGCTGAAGGGTGAGCAGACGGCAGCCGATGTTAAAAAGGGACTTGTCTACTGAGCGTATGGAGAACGGAGGAACTATGGCCGATTCTGAAAACAATAACGCCTTTACCGATACGGAAGAATTCTCGTTGGATGATCTGATCCGTTCGACCAAAGAAGAAATTGCCAAGGTCGACGAGATGATGGGGACGCAGAATCTTTCGTTCGATGAAGAAGAAATTCCAACCGACGAACAGAGCAATGTATCGGGAATGCCGGCCTTTGAGCCAACGCTTCCGGAGGAGTACGCGGATCTCTCGCTGGATGAAGAGGAAAAAACAGAGCAAACAGATGATACGGGAAAGATCCGGATCCCGTCCGGTGTCAAGGCATTGGTTTATGTCTGCTGTTTGCTGGCAGGATCGATTCTCTTGGCGGTCTTTGGCTGGAAATGCGCGGAGGATGTGCTCGCGCTTTCAAAACCGGATAAGCCTGTTATGATAACGGTACCGGAAAATGCCTCTATGCAGGATGTTTCGACGCTGATGACGGAAAACGGTCTTGTCGACTATGACTGGCTGTTCCGGCTCTATTGTATGTTTTCCCATGCGGAGAGAAAAATTGTTCCGGGTACCTATGAGTTGAACAGCATCTATGACTATCATGCGCTAGTCAACGCCATGGCGGGTAATTCGGGCGAACGCGCCACGACAACCATTACGGTTCCGGAGGGGTATGAGTGCAAGGATCTGTTTGCACTTTTGGAACAGCATGGTGTCTGTTCTGCAGAAAACCTTGAAAAGGCTGCGGCATCCTTTGAATTCGATTATGATTTCCTTCGGGCCATTCCGTATGGGGAGAAAAACCGTCTGGAAGGGTATCTTTTCCCGGATACCTATGAATTTTATCTCAATGACAAGGCGGAGAATGTGCTCAATAAATTCCTGCGGAATTTCAATTCCAAAATTACGGATGAGATGCGCGACTCCGTGGATGAGCTGAACGAGCGCATCCACGCCGCAATGCGAGAAGGCGGTTTCTCTGATGAGGAAATATCCAATACTAGGATCGGTCTGCATGAAGTGATCACGGTTGCATCGCTTGTTGAAAAAGAAACAGCGCGCACATCCGAAAGCGCCATGATTGCATCCGTCATCTATAACCGTCTTTGCAGCAAGCTGTATCCGTGCCTCGAAATCGATGCGACCATTCAGTATATTCTGGACGAACGCAAGGAAAATCTGACGAATGTAGATAAGGCAATTATCAGCCCCTATAATACCTACACAAATGCAGGCCTGCCTGCAGGCCCCATCGCAAATCCGGGCATCAATTCTATTCGTGCGGCGCTTTACCCTGCGGAATCAAAGTATTATTTCTATGCCCTGAGCAATGCCGGTGTTCATTACTTCTCGGAAACCTATTATGAACATCTGGACTTCCTTGAAAAGCTGGAGAAAGAAAATGAAAAAGAATAAACCGGAAATCCTGAGTCCTGCCGGTGATATGGAAAAAATGAAGATGGCCGTTCTGTACGGCGCAGACGCGGTTTATCTTGCCGGAACCAGCTTCGGTATGCGCTCATTCACCGGAAACTTTTCCGATGAAGAGCTGCCGGTTGCGGTGAAGTATGCCCACGAGCACGGTGTGCGTGTTCACGCAACCGTCAACACCATGCCGAGAGGTGACGAAGTGCCGCTTCTGCCTGCGCATCTGGAAAAGCTGGATGCGGCAGGCGTCGATGCGCTGATTCTGGCAGATCTCGGCGCCTTTACGCTTGCCGGCAAATATGCGCCCCATTGTGAGCGGCATATTCCCACGCAGCAGTCGATCGCCAACGACGTCTGCGCGACAGCGTGGTATGAACTTGGCGCTAAGCGTGTGGTGCTTGCGCGGGAACTGAGCCTCAACGAGATCG
>JAEDIZ010000124.1 GCA_016296635.1 Oscillospiraceae bacterium | reverse complement strand
TGGTGCATTTGGGGTAGCAGATAAAAGTCATGGTGTTACGCTCCTCGTTATAAAAATATATTTTTCTCACGCTCCCAATAAACTCTGATCGAACGCAAACAGCGCCTCGTTTATTTCAAAAATATCATACTTTTTCCGCCCGATGAAATACTCGATGATCACATCGAATTTGCTGCTGGCGCTGAGGGCATAGCCCGCCCGGGCGATGAGGTCGCGGGTCTCGTCCAGGTTCAGCTCCAGGGCGATGGCAAAGGCGATGGCCGTGGACTTGGAGGGCTTATAGTCCGGATTGTTGCGGATCTTGGAGAACAGCTTGCGGTCCACATTGGCCTTTTTGTAGATTTCAGAATCCTTTTTGCCGCTGCGGTCAATGAGCTTCAGCAGGGTCTCCGAGAATCCGGCGTCCAGATGCGCCAGCAGGTCGTCCAGGTTGCCTGAGGCCACGGAAGCTGAAGCGTACTGCGGTGCGGCATCTTCGTAGACGCTCAGCGGCTGGCTTTGCAGGTCAAAGCTCCCGCGCAGACGCTCCCGGCGAGTGTCGGTGTGGGCGTCCACATAGTGGTCGTCGATGTACTCGGCGATGTCGGCGAACAGCTTGCCGCTGATCTGATAGGCGTTGCGGTCGAAAATGACGAGGTAGACCGTCATGTCGCTGCCCAGCAGGAACTCGCCGATGGTGTCCACCGCCACCCGCAGCGCCTGATCCTTGGGGTAGCCGAAGATGCCGGAGGAGATCAGCGGGAACGCCACCGTTTCGCAGTTGTGCGCCTGGGCCAGCGCCAGGCTCGTCCGATAGCAGGAGGCCAGCTGCTCCCGCTCGCCATGCCCGCCGCCTCGCCACACAGGCCCAACGGTGTGAATCACATACCGGCAGGGGAGACGATAGGCTTTTGTGATCTTGGCGTCGCCGGTTTTGCAGCCGCCAAGCCGTCGGCACTCGGCCAGCAGCTCCGGCCCCGCCGCCCGGTGGATGCACCCATCCACCCCGCCTCCGCCCAGCAGGGACTCCTTGGCCGCGTTGACAATGGCGTCCACGGGCATTTTCGTGATGTCGTTGCGAACGATGATAAGGGGCATAGTGTCACCACCAATACTGTTATCTAAAATTTTATGAAGTAGTTTGAATCAGCCCATCCTCATCTCCCGATACACCACATCGGCCAATGCGCTCATTATGGCATTATACTTGTGCTGATCCTCAAAGAGCGAGGTATAGGTATCCTGCGATTCCAGATAGCTGTCCTGAGCCGCTGCACCGAAGGCCTTAGGGAAAATGCTTTCCACAAAAATCTGCGGATCTGAGGTCTGCGCCATCTTGGTCAGCTTCTTGTCGGCCATCAGACGGCTGCGCAGAGCCGTCAGCAGCACTTTGTCTCCCTCGGTGAATTCACCTTTGTACTTTTCGTTGATCTTGGCGATGATCTCATCCAGCGGCGACTTTGTATCCAGACCCATTGCACCCTTTTGCTTGGCCGGTTCGTACACACCCTTCACCTGTTCCAGCTCAATGCTTCCGGCGAAGGTCTTTTGCAGCTTGTAGTATTCCAGCTTCAACTTACCCTCAAGGTCCACCATATCCGTGGTTTCCGCAGGCAGCAAATTGATCAGATAACAACAGAATACATATTCCTTGTGCAGTTCCTTATCGAACATCCGCAGGATCTGCGAAATATAGCCGTACCACTTAATGAGATTGCGCACCTGACGGCGGAACTGATACCGCTCGTTGGGCGTTTTTTGATTATAACGGTCTGCCACCGGCTTCAACACACTGGTCATTCGCCCCATCGCCCGGGCATCCTGCCGGCCTGTGCTGAAATACTCCTTGGCGAATGCCTCAATGTCTGCATCGTTATAGACCGCAAATCCCCGCAGCTCCTTCTGCGTCTGATAGATCAGGTCAGCGTTGACCTCCTGCGAAAGCGAGGTTTCTTGATAGAACGGCTGAAACGCCTCCAAAATGTCCTCTTTCTTGTTGGCAAAATCGAGAACGAAAGTGTCCACCTTGCCGGTGCAGGTGCGATTCAATCTGGACAGCGTCTGCACCGCTTTGACGCCCTTCAGCTTCTTGTCCACGATCATCGTGTGCAGCAGCGGCTCGTCAAAACCGGTCTGGTACTTCTCGGCAACGATCAGCACATTGAAATGGTCGTGGAATTCCGCCTTGGTCTGCGTTTCGGCGATGTGCGTTCCATCCGCACGAACATTCAATTTCGGCTCGGTATACTCCTCATCACCGTCCTGCACAGCACCCGAAAAGGCCACCAGCACCTGCACATCGTTGTACTTCTGCTCCTCTATGTAGCGTTTGACCTCGTGGTAGTAGCGCACTGCCGCAAGGCGGGACGAGGTAATGACCATCATTTTACCCCTGCCGCCGATCTTGTTTCGGGTGGTTTCCCGGAAGGTCTCCACGATGATCTGTGCCTTCTGCGAGATGTTATACGGATGCAGCTCCTGATATTTGCGGATCACCTTAGCTGCTCGGCTGGCGGGCACATCCGGATTATCTTCGGAGGTTTTGACGATTTTGAAGCAGGTGTCATAGGTCATATAGTTCTGGAGCACATCCAGAATAAAGCCTTCCTCAATGGCCTGCCGCATACTGTAAATGTGGAACGGATGAAAGCTGCCGTCCTCATATTCCGTGCCGAACAATTCCAGCGTCTTGTCCTTGGGTGTTGCGGTAAAGGCAAAGAAGGACAGATTCTTATGCCGCCCCTGAACGGTCATTTCACTCATCAGGCAGTCGTCCGGGTCCAGCTCTTCTTCGGCCTTGCCTTCGATCTCAGCGTATTCCCGCAGAGCGTCCTCCGTATCCGCAAGGGCGGCTTTTAGTTTCAGAGCCGAGCTGCCGGTTTGGGAAGAATGGGCCTCGTCTACGATAATCGCAAAGTTCCGTCCCGCTACTTTATCCACTTCCTGATAGATGACCGGGAACTTCTGCAAGGTGGTGACGATAATGCGCACGCCGCCGTTGATGGCGTCCCGCAGGTCCTTGGAGGTCTTATCTTCCCCGATGGTCTCAATAGCGCCGAGAGTGTGGTCAAAGCCGGAAATGGTCTCCTGCAGCTGCGCATCCAGCACGGTGCGGTCAGTAACGACGACCACGCTGGAGAACACCGGCTTGTTCTCCTCATTGAACAGCGAGGCCAGCCGGTAAGCCGTCCACGCAATGGAGTTGGACTTGCCGCTTCCGGCGCTGTGCTGGATCAGGTAATTATGCCCGGCTCCGTTCTGTCGGACATCGGCCAGCAGCTTGCGCACCACATCCAGCTGATGATAGCGCGGAAAAATCAGCGTTTTGCCATCCTTCAGGTTCATAAACTTCTGGACAATGTCCATCATACTGTCCTTCTGAAAGACATTCTCCCACAGATACGCTGTCGGGTAACCGTTTGGGTTTGCCGGATTGCCCTTGCCGCCGTCGTTTCCGGCTCCGTTGGACCCCTGGTTAAAGGGCAGGAAATAGGTGTTCTTTCCGGCGAGCTTTGTGGTCATCCACACCTCGGTGTGATCCACGCAGAAATAGGCCAGAATGCGCTTGTTGAACTGGAAGCAAAGCTCCCGCGGGTCGCGGTCATACATCCACTGCCGCTTGGCGTCGTCCACTGTTTGTCCGGTGTACTGGTTTTTTAATTCAAAAGCGAATACCGGGATACCGTTGAGCACCAGCACCATATCCACGCTCTTTTTCGTGTCGGCAGAGAAGTACCACTGGCGGTAGCACTCGATGGTGTTTGCCGCCCACTGGGCAGCCGCCGCCTGATTCAGGGCAGACTCCGGCTTAAAATAGCACACCCGAAAACGCAGACCACGGTGCTTGAAGCCGTGACGCAGGACAGAGAGCAGTCCCTCCGTCTCGCAAGCCGTGTTGAACGCTGTGCAGAACTTCCGCACCGGGTCCACCTGATTGGCGTTTTCAAATCGTGCCCATTCCTTGGGCTGGGTGCGCTGGACAAAGTCGATCAGGGTATTCACATAGAGCCCCTGTTTGGCGTCATAAGTGTCTGCACCCTTGGTATATCCGCCCGCCGGGGAGAGAAAGAAGGATTCTATATCCGCTTCAAAACGCTTTTCGGTGGTGATCATAATTCGTTCCCCTTATGTAAAGTTATCCCCTGTTGTGCTTGTTGAAATACGCAGCGATAACTGCACAAAACTCTGCCATTGCCTGCTGCTGATAGGCAGGCTCGATTTTGTCGCAGCCGTCCAGAAAATCAGACAGTGCCTTCGCTGTGTCCTGTACCTGCTTGACCTGCGAAAAATGGTGCTGCATTTGCGCCTGCTGCTGAATATAGTCATAGTTCCAAATGTTGTAGAATGGATTCATTTATACGACCTCCTTCTTGCCCGTCACATACTCGTAAATCAGGGATTTCTTGTAGTTTTCGATTTCGGTGAGGTATTGCTGTTTTTTGGCAATCAAATCATCAATGCCCTCGCATTTTTCGTCGAGATATTCAACAATCTCTTCTTGCTCACTTTGGGGTGGAGACACCACTTTTATTGCTCTGAATTGATCGGAGTAGGTTCTCCACCTCATTGCCATAATCCCTCTGCCAACCTTATAGCAGTCGCCACTGAATCCATTTGTGCGGAACAAATAGTGATAGAATTTACTATTTGTCTTTTGTTTTGGTGAATACACATCATAAGCGGGACTTGTAACACCAAAATATGCAGACCTCCCAATTGCCCCCATCCAACATAAAATGATATTTACCACAATATCATTTTCATATACCAGTTTATATCCATCTGCATTAGATGCTTTATTGCCGGTTGTTTCATCTAAATCGCAATGTTGAACGACACCCTTGTCAGTATAAAGAGAGATTAAATTGACTTCTTCAAGCGGTTTAAAATTCCTCTCGTTGCGATAATCAAAAAGGTTTTTTATCCTCACAACATCCCACTCCGCCGGAATGTCCCCAATCCATTCAATGCCGCTGTTCTTCATCGGCCTATCGCCACGGATGCCCTTGGTGACTGCCTGCGTAATGACCGCCTGTTTCAGCTTTTTGTATTCTTCAATGGACGCGTGGGTCTTTTCCAATACAGCGTCAATTTCGGCACACTCTGCATCCAAAAACGCCGCAATGCGCTCCTGCTCCGGTACTGAGGGTGCAAGAATCTTTAACCATTTGACACCGTCCCAATTTAGTCCCTGCCTTACGCCTGCACCCATACCATAAAAGCCTTTTGCAATATCAAAAGAGTGTAAATAGTAGTACAAGTATTTAGGGCAGAAATTGCTGCGATTTCTTATTGTCAAATACGCTGAAGTAATAATACCTCGTTCTTCTGCAAGGCCTACCCTTAAACTTGTATGGTCGTTTTGGAGATCGGTGAGTCTTAAAACGATGTCGTCTTTTTCAATAATGTTATATCCATCAAAGCTTTCCGGCAACAGCCCCTCAACCGTGTCAATGCTCTTTCGCTTCACTTTACCATAGCTTAGTGAAAGCAAATTTTTCTCCTGCAACCCAGTATTTTTGCATTTCACTTGCAGGAAAATCTGAGCAATAGTGTTCATTTTCCACGCCCGTGGCATTGCTCCAATCCAAGCAATCCCGCTGTCTTTCATTTCACGCATAACAGCACCTTAGACACACCCTTGCAAAATCTCTTGCGAAATCATTGAGTTCTAACAGTCCTTTAGCCTCTACTTTTGCCACAAAATAATCCCCAGTTGCTTGATTTGCCCATACTTTTAGAGATTCAATAAAGCTATTATCGATCAGCTTATTATAAACTTCATCGTTACCACTCCACTTTAGAAAGTCAATAGTCAGCAGGCCTAACCTCTCTAAGTTTTGAAGCGATTTCGATATATCATTCGGGTTTATCCCATCAACTTCTATGCCTACTAAATACAGTGGCAGATATTCTTTTCTTATTTTGCGCTTCTCATCATCAATTTTGCACAAATCCACTTT
>JAEDIZ010000123.1 GCA_016296635.1 Oscillospiraceae bacterium | reverse complement strand
TGATTGTCTTTGACCACATAGTCGATATCACGCTTCATCAGACCGCGAGCCTTCATGGCCTGATTCAGATGGTGAGAAAGCGTGGCGTTTTCGATATCGGCAAGGTTTTCAATGTTGAAAAATTCCTCGGCTTTTTTGATGCCCTTCTGCGTCAGAGAAACCGTGCGGTCCTTTTCGTCCACAACATAGTCGCAGTCATACTGATCCTGCAGCTCCTTGTCATCCGTGGTGGAGAAGACCTGCTTTTTCAGCCTCGAAACAAAATAGTCCGCCATTTCGTAAAGCTTGGAGGATTCTTCGCCCTTGCCGGAAATAATGAGCGGGGTACGGGCTTCATCGATGAGGATGGAGTCAACCTCGTCCACGATAACAAAATTGTGTTCACGCTGCACCATTTCCTGCTTGTAGATGGCCATGTTGTCACGCAGATAGTCAAAACCAAGCTCATTGTTGGTGCAGTAGGTGATATCCGCATTGTAAGATGCCCGGCGCTGATCCGGTGTCATATCATGGATGATCAGACCCACGGAGAGACCGAGGAAGCGGTAGACCTTGCCCATCCATTCGGCATCACGCTTCGCCAGATAATCGTTGACCGTGACGATATGGACGCCCTTGCCGGACAGCGCATTCAGATAGGCCGGGAGAATGGCAACAAGCGTTTTGCCTTCACCGGTTTTCATTTCTGCAATGCGGCCCTGATGCAGCACGATGCCGCCGATGACCTGCACGCGGTACGGGCGCATGCCCAAAACACGGTCGGCAGCTTCGCGGCAGACGGCAAAGGCCTCCGGCAGAAGCTCGTCCAGCGTTTCGCCTGCGCCATAGCGCTGCTTGAAGTCTGCGGTTTTTGCTTTCAGTTCTTCATCAGAAAGAAGTTTATAAGGTTCCTCCAGTGCCATGACCTTCTGCACCAGCGGTTCCAGTTTTTTTACTTCGCGCTCGGAGCGCGTACCGAACATTTTTGTAAAAAGACCCATCTGTTTTTCCTCCTGCGCTGCGTGTGGCAGCGCATTTGCATACTGCTTCATTATGATTCATTTAGTATAGCATATTCTATCCGGCAAAAAAAGAAGAAAATGTGAATTTCTGCATCCTACACATGAAACTGTGCTTGATTTCATTCTTTTCGGCTGATAGAATGAGGCATGAAATCAACAAAGTGAGGAATGACAATGGCAATACGCATGGTCGCGTTGGATCTGGACGGTACACTTCTGGATCCGAAGATGAATGTAACAACAGCTACAAGGCAGGCAATCCGGAAAGCTTTGGAGCAGGGGATCGAGGTTATGGTTTGCACGGGCAGAGTTTGGACCGAATGCTGCGATGTATTTCAGATGGTACCGGAATTTCGTTATGCAGTCATCTGCTCCGGTGCGCAGATTCTGAACCTGCAGGAAAACCGCAAAATTTATGCGGATGGTTTTTCCTGCGAGCAGGCAAGAAGCATCTATGAGATTCTGTCCCGGTATGACTGCATCATTGATTACGGCGCAGACGGCACATTTCATAATGAACGCGCAAAGCTGGACACAGCGGAA
The DNA here is from genome assembly GCA_016296635.1 of Oscillospiraceae bacterium. Lineage (GTDB taxonomy): Bacteria > Bacillota > Clostridia > Oscillospirales > Oscillospiraceae > CAG-170. The sequence continues at coordinate 4,480 of JAEDIZ010000123.1, read as the reverse complement.
TCGTATGTCAGAAACGCACGGATTGCGAACTGGCTGCGCGCAACGCATAAGGTACATGACGATCTTGGACAGTTCGTGGCTGAATGGGATGGAAAAGTGGAAAAGATCCACGCCTATTTCAACAACATTGCGCATCGAGATACGGCGTTGGATGCACTTCGTGTTCTGCCCTACGATCTCGCGACTTCCGCAGAGGTCGATCTGGAAGCCATGCTGCCGGGAATCGATAAAGGAACAGGTCTCGGGAGACTGGCGCAGCATCTCGGCATAGCAAGGGAAGAGGTGCTTGCTGTCGGTGACAGCGGCAATGACACGAAAATGCTTTCCTGGGCAGGCCTCAGCGCGGCCATGGGAAATGCATCCGATGAAGTGAAAAAAACGGTGGACATTGTGGCACCGGGAAACGATGAGGACGGTGTCACATGGCTGCTTGAAAAGGTCATGAGAGGAGAACTGTGATGGGTATTGCTGATCTGTCGGTAAAGATGGTTGTGATCGTGATTGTCGGCGTGTTCCTCGGCTCTTTTATGGACGCCATTGCCGGCGGCGGCGGGATTATTACCGTGCCGACCTATCTTCTTGCGGGCCTTCCCACGCATCTGGCGCTGGGAACGAATAAGCTGTCTGCAGGAATTGGTACGTTTTTCTCTGCAGGCAGATTTATCAAAAATAAGTTTGTGGACTGGACGCTGGCTGTTCCGAGTGTGATCCTCGCCGTTATCGGCTCCCATTTCGGAACAAAGCTGCAGCTGATGATCGATGAGAAATACCTCAAATATCTGCTTCTGATCGTTCTGCCCGTAGTTGCGTTCATCGCTTTGCGGCAGCGGAAATTTCCGGAAGAAAAAGGCGATATCGACCGGAAGAAACAGATGGCAATCGTTTGGATCTCATCGCTGGTCATCGGCGCATATGACGGCTTCTACGGCCCGGGCACGGGCACATTCCTGATCCTGATCTTCTGCAATCTGGCAAAGATGGATGTGCGAACTGCCGGCGGCAACATGAAGATGGTCAATCTCGGCTCAAACATCGGCGCCGTAGTCACAAGCCTGATGAACGGAAAGGTGTTCATCGTTCTCGGCCTGATCGGTACAGTTTCGGCGATTGCCGGTCATTATTTCGGCTCTGGCCTTGCCATCAAGGACGGCTCGAAAATCGTCAAGCCGACTGTCGTAATCGCAATCATCCTGCTGGCAATCAAGGTTGTTTCTGAGCTGATCGGATAAAAGAGGGAAAACTATGAAAAAAACAATCGGTATTCTGGGCGGCATGGGCCCTTTGGCAACGGCAGATCTCTACAGAAAGATCGTACTTCTGACAAAGGCGAGCTGTGACAACGATCACATCCGCGTGTTTATTGATTCCAACAGTCATATCGCGGACAGAACAGCTGCGATTCTCTCCGGCGGAGCGGATCCCGTGCCGGAGATGGAATCCGCCCTTCGCAATCTGGAAAAGTGCGGCGCAGACTGCATCATTATGCCCTGTAATACGGCACATTTCTTCCTGCCGAAGCTGCAGGAAAAGACCAAAATACCCTTTATCAGTATGTTGGAGGCAACGGCGAAAGCCTGTGCAAAGCAGTATCCGGGCAAAACCGCGGCGATCCTTGCAACCAAGGGCACGCTTTCAACGGGACTGTATGAAAGAGCGCTGGAAAAAGAAAATGTATCCTTTGTGCTGCCGGATGAGGCGCAGCGCGACATGCTGATGTATCTGATTTATGAGGTGGTCAAGGCCTCTAAGCCGTTGGAGCCGGAGCTTGAAAACTGGGCGGCGCTGCTTTTGCAGCTGCGCAAGGCGGGAGCGGACTACTTCATTCTCGGCTGCACGGAGCTTCCGATCATTGCAGACACGCTTCCGATTGTCGGACCTTTCATCGATCCGACAGCAGAGCTTGCAAAAGCTGCAATCCGTTTCTGCGGTTACGAGGTCAAGGAATGACTTTTTTGCAGGAGAAACTTCGTTTCTCCTGCTTTTTTTATGAACAGAGCGCGTTTTGGAGAGATCAATTGCAGTTTGTATATGTTCGATATAATATGCATACAAATAAAGAATATTTTTAGAAAATATTACAAAAATGTCTTTACATTTGAGAGATCCGTCTGCTATAATATTTTTGCTGAAACCTTTGACGATTTCTGCAAATCAATTATGAGGAGAAGGATGGTATGAAAGAAAAGAAGAAACTGAGTCTTGGCGCATGGATCTTTATCGGTCTGGCTGCCGGTATTGTCCTGGGTGCAATTCTGTGGGCGGCCATGGGCGCAGAGGCCGCCAATGATCTTGCAACCAAGTACATCAAGCCCTTCGGCGACATCTTCGTAAACCTGCTGAAGTTTATCGTTGTCCCCATTGTTCTGCTTTCCATCATGGATGGCGTCATCTCCCTCGGCGATATCGGCAAGGTCGGTAAAATCGGTTGGAAAACTGTTGTTTACTTCCTGGCTACTACTGCGATTGCCTGCGTGATCGGTCTGATCGTGGCGAATCTTTTCAAAGGCTCGTTCCCGATTCTCGAAATGGCAGAGGATGCTGCATATGAAGCGAAGTCCTCCAACGTCGTAGATACGATTAAGGGTATTTTCCCATCGAACCTGATTTCTCCGCTGCTGGATTCCACCATGCTGCAGGTCATCGTGATTTCACTGTTCTTCGGCTGCGGTATCATCGTGGCTGGTGAAAAGGGAAAGATCGCAGGTGACGTGGTCTCCTCCTTCAACGAAGTGACGCAGCGCGTCATGGGCTTCATTATCAAGGTTTCGCCCATCGGTGTTTTCTGCCTGATGACCTGGGTCGTTACCAACCAGGGACCCAAGATCCTAGGCTCGCTGGCACTGGTTCTGCTCTGCGCCTATATCGGCTATATTCTGCACACGGTTCTGGTCTACAGTATGTCCGTCAAGATCTTTGCAGGTATGTCTCCGATGGCGTTCTTCAAGGGCATTTTCCCGGCAGCAATCTTTGCATTTACCTCTACTTCTTCCGTTGCAACACTTCCGGTTTCCAAGGAGTGCTGCGATAAGATGGGCGTTGATCCCGATGTTTCATCCTTCGTTCTGCCGTTAGGCGCTACCATCAATATGGACGGCACCGCAATCTATCAGTGTGTCGGCGCGATCTTCCTTGCCAAGTGTGTCGGCGTTGATCTGACACTCGTTCAGATGCTGATGATCGTGCTGACAGCTACGCTGGCTTCCATCGGTACGGCGGGCGTATCCGGCGCGGGCATGATCATGCTGGCCATGGTGCTGGAATCCGTCGGCATCGATCCTACTTATATCGGCCTGATCTACGGTATTGACCGTCTGTTTGATATGGGCCGTACAACGCTGAATGTCGTTGGTGACGCATCCTGTGCGATCTGCGTCAACAAGTGGGAAACCGCTGATCTGAAGCAGAAGGCATAAGTGATGCCATCAGGCATCCGATCACTTAAAGAAGCGCCCGCGCTTTATGGCGCGGGCGCGTTTATCCTCTTGAAATCGGCGAAGAAATAGCTTATACTGTGCAGAAAGAAAACGGCGGACATAGCCCGCAGCAGAAAAAGGAAAGGTGTTAAAGATGAGTGTTGCATATAAAGACCGCACACAGGCGGAACTGAAAGCAGAGTATAAAGAAGTACAATCGCAGTATGAGGCACTGAAAGCGCAGCAGCTGAAGCTCAATATGGCCAGAGGCAAGCCCGGCAAGGCACAGCTGGATATGGTTTCTGATATCCTGACGGTCCTGACTGATCCTGATCAATGCAGATCCGACGGTATTGATGTCAGAAATTATGGCGAGCTGAGCGGTATTCCCGCTGCAAAGAAACTGTTTGCGGATATTCTCGGCTGCAAGCCCGAGGAGTGCTTCATTGGCGGCAACGCCTCTCTGACACTCATGTATGATACAATTGCCAAGGCATATACCCACGGTATGCTGCACAGCGAAAAGCCCTGGTGCAAGCTGGACAAAATTAAGTGGCTCTGCCCGGCACCCGGCTATGACCGCCATTTCAAGATCACCGAGTCTTTCGGCTTTGAAATGATCACGATCCCGATGACCCCCACCGGCCCGGATATGGACATGGTAGAGCAGTTGGTGAAAGATCCGGCAGTCAAAGGCATGTGGTGCGTGCCGAAGTATTCCAACCCCGACGGCATCATCTATTCCGATGAAACCGTACACCGCATTGCTGCGCTCAAGCCCGCGGCTCCCGACTTCCTTCTGATGTGGGACAACGCTTACTGCGTCCATGAGTTTGACGGTGACTTCGTTCCCTTTGAGGATATTCTGACGCTCTGCCGCGAAGCCGGCAATCCCGACATGGTCTTTGAATTTGCGTCTACCTCCAAGATCACGCTGCCCGGCGCAGGTGTGTCTGTCATGGCGGCTTCCGTTGACAATCAGAAATACATGGAAAAACTGCTGACGGTGCAGACCATTTCCTACGATAAGGTTAATCAGCTGCGTCATGTGCTGTATCTGAAGGATA
>JAEDIZ010000122.1 GCA_016296635.1 Oscillospiraceae bacterium | reverse complement strand
CAACAACGCCCGGAATCTCGTTGAGGGCGCCCGCAAGTCCATTTACGGAGAATAATCGCATCCAGCTTCGATTGTTTTCCGCATTCCTCTCATACAAAAACCGGAATCCGGACAACCCGGATTCCGGTTTTCTTTATTCCTTCCTATCCAAAAGCTTCATGGCATTCTTTGCGAAGATCTGTTCCTTCTCTTCTGCGCTCAAATCCGTGGATTCCACGAAGTCCACATAAGCCTTCTGATCTGACCACGGGCAGTCCGTCGCAAAAAGGACTTTATCCGTTCCATGCTGTCTTGCAAGCCTTGCAAATCGTTCCCGGCTCAAATTTTCCCGGTACGGAAGCAGATTCTCTTCCCCGTCACGGTAACTGACCGTGCCGAAGCAATACGCCGTATCCATCCAGACCGGTGCGCCCGCCAGATCCTTTTCAACATCGTCCCAATTCTGCCAGCCGCCCATATGCGCCAGCACCAGTTTTTCCGGCGCTACATCCCGGATCAGCTCCAGCAGCTGCGGCACGGATGCATAATCATGATCCGGGAAGCTGACATCCTTCCCACAATGCAGCAGGCAGATCAGTCCGGCATCCGAAATCGCGCCGATGAGCCGCTTAAAGGAAATATTGCTGACATCCGTCCCCTGAAAAGCCGGGTGGAGCTTGATGCCCCTGATGCCATGTTCCTTCAGCCGCCGAAGCTCCGTTCGATAGTCTTCAAATGCCGGATGCAGCCCGCCGAAGGTGATGATGCCGGCTTCCTGCATCGCCTCGCGTTTCCGGATCAGATCATCATTGACCTTGACAACCTGATCCGCTCTTGTCATGACCGGCAGATTGACCGCACAGTCGATCCCCGCGCGCTTCATGGATCCGGTCAGATCCTCGCAGGAAGCATCGGTATAATACCGGATATGTCCCGTCCGGCTCAGGTTTTCAATCACTCTGCCTGAAATTTTTGACGGGAAAGTATGTGTATGAAAATCGATAATCACGGTCTTTTCCTTTCTGAGCCCGAACTGCCGGTTTTTGGGGCAGCCGTTTTCCGGAGAATCTGTATGATTTATGATTATACGCAAACGGTGCGCTTAATACAACTGCCCCGTTCCTGCATCCCGAACCCCCCGTTCACGCGTATTTGTTTTGTTTCTGCACGGAACGGATACTTATTTTCAATGATTTCACCATTTTTTGTATAATTTCACATATTTACAGTAGTGTGATAAATCGATATAATACATAAAATTATATATATTATCGGAATACTGGGGGAGTTTTTCCTGCATTGGGCATACGCCTTTCCCGGTATGACGCTCCGGCAGCCTTAACTGCCCGGACGAAAGGATTTTCTATGAATACTACTGTTGTAAAATTCGGCGGCACCTCTCTTGCCAGCGCTGCACAGATCCGCAAGGCAGCCGCCATCATCAAGGCAAACCCTTCCCGCCGCTTTGTCGTCGCCTCTGCGCCCGGCAAGCGTGATTCCGCCGACACCAAGGTCACCGACCTTCTCTACCGCTGCTACGATCTTGCCTCCGGCGGCAAAGATTTTACTCCCGCGCTTGATCAGATCCGCGCCCGCTTTGCGGAGATCATCGAAGAACTCGGCGTGGAATTTGACCTTGACAAGGAACTGCAGATCATCCGCAGTCATCTGGAAAACGATCCGCAGCGCGATTATATGGCAAGCCGCGGCGAATATCTCAACTCCCGGATCCTTGCAAAGTTCCTCGGCTTTACCTTTTTGGATGCCGCAGCCATGGTCTGCTTCTTCCCGAACGGCAGATTTGATGCCAACCGCACGGACGCTCTGCTGCGCGCAGAGCTTGCCAAGACAGAATATGCCGTGGTACCCGGCTTTTACGGCGCTTCCGATGACGGCCGCATCCACACCTTCTCCCGCGGCGGTTCGGATGTAACCGGCTCGCTGGTCGCCTGTGCAGCGGACGCCTCCCTCTACGAAAACTGGACGGATGTTTCCGGTATGCTGTTTACCGACCCGCGCATCGTCAAGAATCCGCACACCATCAGCGTCATCACCTACCGCGAGCTGCGTGAGCTTTCCTACATGGGCGCCACCGTTCTGCATGAGGACGCAGTCTTCCCCGTCCGCAAGGCCGGTATCCCCATCAACATCCGCAACACCAACCGTCCCGAGGACAACGGAACCATGATTGTTCCCGACCTGCCTGCCGATATGCAGAAGCGCATCGTTACCGGCATCGCAGGCCGCAAGGGCTTCACCAGCGTTCTTGTGGAAAAATCCATGATGAGCACGGAGGTCGGCTTCGGCGCAAAGATCATGGGCATCTTTGCCGCCAACAACACGCCCTTTGAGCATTGCCCCACCGGTATCGACACCATCTCCGTCATCGTAAACAGCGCGCAGTTCCGCGAAAAGAAGGAAGCCATCCTGCAGCAGATCCGCCATGAGCTGCAGCCGGAATACATCTGTGTGGAAGGCGGTCTTGCCATGATCGCCATCGTCGGTCACGGCCTCGTCTATGCAAAGGGCAGCGCCGCCCGTGTATTCGGCACGCTCGCCAAGGCAGGCATCAACGTCCGCATGATCGACCAGGGCTCCAGCGAGATGAACATCATCGTCGGCGTTGCCGAGGAGGATTACGAAGCCGCCATTCAGAGCCTGTACGAAGAATTCTGCTGAAAAACTGAAACATTTCAAAGCCGCCGGTTTGTTGACCGGCGGCTTTTTCTGTCACCGTCCGACTTTTGAGATAAAAACGGGCAGTTCAGGCGGTGCGGCAGTGAAAAGCACCAGCGCCGCACCCAGCATCCCGACCGCGATCACCAAAAGCCCCGCAGCGCCTTCCGCTTTTCCGCTTTCGTTCAGACGCCATGCGGCAAGGAATCCCGCTGCCAGAGAAATGAAAAACAGCGATATGTCCAAAATCTGACTTTCAACAAGGAAGCCGGCTGCAAGCGTATAGTAAATGCCCAGCAGAAGCGCCGGCATCAGCAGCATCCCCGCCAGCCATGCACCCCAAAAGCGGCGGCTTCCGTTATACTTTCGCGCAAGAACAAGTCCCGCTGCAAAGGAAGGCCAGAACAGCAGCTTCAGATGCTCCCATACACTTTCGTTCACCGGCGCCAGTACGCCGACCAGCGGCGCAGGCCAAAGACCGTAGACAAAATGCAGTCCGGTACCCACTGCTGCCGTAAGCACGTACGCCAGGATCCATCGTTTTTTCATAAAAATCCCCCCTGCTCAGCCTATGAGCAGGGGGGATCGCATATTCACAGTTCAGGCTCTAGTTCCCGTGTCTTCTGCATATGCATACAACAGGCCTTTTCTCATCCGTTATAGACCGGCCAGCAGGCGCCCATCTCGAGGCCGCTCGCCTGCATCTTTGCAGGACTGCTGCATTCCACCAGACCGCCGTTCCAGCCAAACTGCTCCGGCAGCCAGCGCACGGCGCAGCCGAGCTTTGCTTCTGCCTGCGCACGGTCTTCCTTCGTACGGAAGAAGAACGGCGTGCGGAACCCGGCGGGATCGGCAAGCTCTGCTTCCTCTTCCTCCCACCATGCCGGCTGTACGCGGCCGGGGTTGGCTGCGATGTCGATGATATCGCCGACAACAGCGCTGGCCGTCGGGTATCTGCCTGCGCCGGGGCCGTAGAAGATGGCCTCGCCCACGTCGCTGCCCTTGACGGAAACCGCGTTGAAAACATCGGACACATGGGCAAGCAGATAGCTTTCCGGCACAAAGTACGGACTGACAAAGGCATACTGCTTTCCGTCACGGATACAGGCACGGCCGAAGAGCTTGATCTTCATGCCGGCACTTTCCGCAAACTTGGCGTCCACGGCCTCGATCTTCGTAATGCCCTGCATGGATACCTTTTCCGGAGAAACATTCTTGCCGAAGGCCAGATCGGAGAGGATGCAGACCTTGCGGCCGGCATCGATGCCCTCTACATCAGCAGCCGGATTTGCCTCGGCGTAGCCCAGCTCCTGCGCACACTTGAGCGCGTCGCCGTAATCGGCGCCCTCTTCCAGCATCTGCGTCAGAATGTAGTTGGTGGTGCCGTTCAGAATGCCCACCACATCCTGCATCACATTGCCTGCAAGGCAGCGGTTCAGCGGATGCAGCAGCGGAATTCCGCCGCCGACAGAGGCCTCAAAGAGGAAGTTGCAGCTGTTTTCCTTTGCCAGGCGGATGAGCTCCTTGCCGTGCTCTGCCACCAGCTGTTTATTGGAGGTGACAACGCTCTTGCCTGCCTGAAGAGAACGGGTGACAAACTGCAGCGCAGCGCCGCAGCCGCCGATGGCTTCCACAACGATGGAAACTTCGGGATCGTTCTCGACCAAAGCAAAATCCTTCACCATTTTATCTGCAAAGGGGCTGTCCGGCATATCGCGCAGATCGACAACGTATGCAAGCTCCAGTTCCTCGCCTGCTTTTTTTGCAATGGATGCGCGGTTGCGCTCCAAAATCTCGGCAACGCCGACACCAACGGTACCAAAACCGACAATTGCTACTTTTTTCATACTGTTTCTCCTTTACTGGTTTGCTGCCCGATAAATGGCATAAATATCATCATAGCTGAGGGCACGGAACGAGCCGATTGCGCGCGTTTTCTGATAGCTGCAGCGAAGGGCAAGATCCTCGATTCCTTCTTCCGGCTGCACACCGCAGGGAAGCTCTTTGATGCACACCGGCATGGAAATGCTCCGGAAGAACGCCTTGACCGCCTCGATACCGGCCTTGGCCTTTTCCTGCTCCGTGCCTTCGGTGATGCCCCACACCTTCTCCGCAAACCGGGCGAAGCGCGAAGGATTCGCCGGCAGGACATATTCTGCCCAGCTGCTCCAGATGGCGGAAAGGCTTTCACCGTGGTAGACATCGAATTTTTCCGAGAGCGCATGGCCGAGCTGATGGGGCGCAAAATCTTTTGCACCGCCGAGTCCCGTCAGACCGTTATGGGAAATGCTGCCCGCCCACATGATCTCGCTCATGGCTGCCGTATCGGCAGGATCGGCATAGGCCGCGGGTGCATGACGGATCACCACGCGCAGCAGCGCCTCCGCCAGTTCATCCGTCACATCGTTGTCCGTGATCGGATTAAAATAGCGGTCGAAGGTGTGCATCATAATGTCCACGATGCCGCAGGAAACCTGCTTTTTCGGCAGCGTTGCTGCCAGCGTCGGGTCGAGAATGGAGAATGCCGGACGGTTGAACTGCGTGGAAAGACCGCGCTTCTCGCTTTCTTCCCAGTTGGTCAGCACCGCGGAATCGCTGGTCTCGCTGCCGGCTGCCGGGATCGTCAGCACAACGCCAACCGGCATGCTCTTTGTCAGCGGAACACGCCGCTTCCAGAACTCCCACAGATCGGTCTCGGGATTTGCCGTACCATGGGCGATGGCCTTGCAGGTATCGATGACGCTGCCGCCGCCGACAGCCAGAATCAGATCCGCCTGCATTTCCAGCGCCAGCTTCACGCCCTGCCTTGCAAGACTCACTCTCGGATTCGGCTGCACGCCGCCAAGCGTCTGACAGGCGATGTCCTCTGCCGCCAACGCAGCGCAGACCTTCTCGAGAAGGCCGCTTTTTACCGCGCTGCCGCCGCCGTAGACTACCAGCACGCGCTTTGCGCCGTACTTCTTTGCCATTTCGCCCACCCGGGCGGAGGTTCCGGCACCGAACAGAACTTCTGTCGGCACGCAATAGGAAAATTCATGCATCATATTCTTTACCCCGCTACTGCTTCTGCCTTCACAACGCCGCGATTTGCCGAAATCCGTGCGGTCAGCTCCTCCAGCGTACAGCTGAGGTTGCCGGTTTCGGCGGAGATCGTTACCATGGCGCGGCCGCCGGAGGGAATGGATTGGTTGATGGTCAGTATATTTGCGCCGCAATTGGCAAAAATGGATAGTATCTCCGAAAGAACGCCCGCCTTATCCTTCAGCATCATCTGAAAGGTGATGATGCGGCCCGCCATCATATTCTGAAACGGCGAGATCGCGTCCCGGTATTTATAGAAGGCGCTGCGGCTGATGCCCACGGCACGGGTCGCAACATTGACCTTTTCGGTC
>JAEDIZ010000015.1 GCA_016296635.1 Oscillospiraceae bacterium | reverse complement strand
AAGATCGTCTTGCCTCTATCATCGTTCCCAACCGTCCCGGATGCGCTTCAGCGTATTCCGGGGTTCTTGTTTTGCTATTAAAAAACGCCTCCGGGAGCGGAATGCTTCCGGAGGCGTTTGATATAAACTCGAAGCATATTTCCATCATCTGGATGTTTCAATTGGAAATGTGTGGGATAAATCAGCCGTTATTCTGCTGACAATTGAAAGCATTCAGATTCGTATGGTAAGAACATTCATTCCGAGAATATTCTGGTATTGGATGTTCTTGGATATTCCAAAAACAACACGCAGTCCGATGTTACTGGTCTTATCCTCATTGGCTGACATCTTGTGTCTGGAAACCGGGTCAAACGGAATGCAGTCATCCCTGATTCTCAGAATAACATCATCATCCTTATAAACAACACGGATGTCAATGCTATGAGATCGATGGTCCTTTGTAAAGCCGTGTTCAACTACGTTTCTGGCCATTTCCTCAAGAGAGAGGGCAGCAAGGTAGGCACGGAAAAATTATTATTGAGCCTGTCATGCTCATTCTGCCCGAGATATTTTCCGCAAAGAATCACCGAGCCGCCGGCGAGCATGGTGAAGATTGCAGAAAACAGCATCTGAATCGGTGCAAACAGTCCTACGGCAGTCATCGCCGCAACGCCGACAAAGTTGCTGGCAAAATAGCTGGAAATCATTCCGTTGACAGAACCGACCATTGCCAGAAGGATCTGGACCGGAAGCAGACGGAGCATGAGCCTGGCCACGTTTTTTGAATTTGACGCCTCACCGTTCACGGATTGGACAACCTCTTTTCAATCTATAATTCCAAAATGTTTCAGTGCTTTTTCTATGCCGTCATCGTCAATGTCGGCAGTAACATAGTCCGCGTTGCTTTTTACAAGATCCGAAGCGTTCCCCATGGCAACGCCTATGCCGGCATAGTGCAGCATGTCAATATCATTTTCCCCGTCTCCGAAGGCCATGATATTGTTGCGGTCAAGACCGTGCTTCTCGATATACTTTTTAATTCCGTTCTGTTTTCCGCCACCCTTTGGGATGATGTCGATCTCGGTAGCGTTCCAGCTTGTGATAACGCATTCATCAAGAAGGCTGTCAAGAATCTTTTTCTGCGATTCCGGTACAAAGGCAAGGATCTGAAAGATCTTCTCTCCGTGATATTCTCCGACCTCGGGGACGGAGCCTTTGGTCTCGGCCTGTGTGCGTATTACCGTGCTGTCAACATAGTTGATATAGCGGTGATCCTCTCCGATCAGGACAAACGGGATCCTTTTTGCCCGGAATATACCCGCAAGAACCTCCATTTCGACGCCGTCTATGGGCGTGCCCGCATATACCTTACGGCTTTGGTCAAGCAGGAGCTGACCGTTCAGTGTCAGATACCCGTCAAACGGTATATCGTTTAAAGGCAGCTGTTCATACTCTTCCATATAGCGTCCCGTTGCAACGACAGACTGTATCCCGCGCGCGAAGCTTTTCAAGTGCTCTTCTCGTGCTGTCGGGAACCTTGTTGCTTCTGTGTGAAAGCAGGGTACCGTCAACATCAAAAAAGACAGCTTTGATTTGGTTTTCCATCATACCCCGAGTCACCTTTCGTGTAAACTTTACACTTTGAATAATGTGTTTAATATACGAAGATTTCATAAATCTCAATGTCAAAATGGATCTTATCCGGGAATCGATACGATAAGAACTGCCGCCGTGATTCCCCGGATTTTGCAGATCCGCGGGAAATATAATCGGGATAGAAACGAAAGTTTATTGAATCGGCATGTTATTCCTGCTTCATTGCCTCATTCTTCAGAGCTTCCATAAATCCGATCATACCCCAATAATGACGTCCAAGGAGTTTGTCGGTATTATCATTATCCCTCATATTTTTTGACGCCGTTTTATTTTTGCAGGGATTCATAGCATTCCTTTACCTGCTCGGTCACGCCGTTATGAGATAATATCACGCCCACCATTTTGGCAGAGCAGAGCGAACATTTTCCGTATTCTTTCCCGAAATAATTTCCCGAGACAATAGTGAAGGATCTGTGCCTCGGACAGCAAACCACAGTTCGGTAGTCGTCAACGCTAAGTCCACCGTTGACCTTTTCGAGTTCTTTATTTGTCAACACTTTCTTGTCTTCCATGATGAAATCACCCTTGCTCTTTTGACCTTGCGTCTGATTATACGATGTAAAAAAGAAAAAGTGACAATAAAATGATGATTGTAATGCATCATAAAGAGTCGTCATACATTCCACTATGAGCCTTGTCAATTGCATTCGGCGCAAGGATATGCATTCAAGCTTGCTGCTGTAAGTCAACGCGATTCCCGGCAGCGTATGTCCGAATAAGGAGCATCTTTGATACTCCTTATCGAAATAGGTTCCCGATACGAAGGCGCACAGTTTGCCTTTCGGACAACAGATCAGCGTCATGCAGCAGTTTGGTTCGAAATCTTCTGAAATCTTCTTGAGTTTTTTCCTTTTAGTTTATCATTTTTTTGCTGCGATCCTCCGACGCTTTTATGTGTTACTGTGGGCGCTGTACTACAACTGCATATATTCTTCGCCGTACATCATTCTCCAGGTTCCCATATCCTTGCCATCTGCGAGCGTCTCGGCCATACGGAGCGAATCCTCTTTTTTTCAACGCCTGCGGGATTGGGGAGAACCTCTACGCCGCCCGAAACCTTTTCAAGTTCCTCAATGTTCAATCCGTTCTTGTCATCCATTGCAATTCCTCCCTTGCTCTTTTATCCTGCATCTGTTTATACGATGAAGAGAGAAAAGTGGCTACAAGTGTTTTGAAAAAGATGTTCATATACTATCACAAAATAATTGAATAAACAATGAAAGTAGACAAAATTACGGCGAAAAAGCATGCTTTTTCAATATGCGTTTTGAAGTTGCACAAAGACTGCCGACGTTTTTCCGGCAAAGCAAGGTATCTGAAGCTCGAATCTGCAGTGAATAATAAAGAAAGTATGCCGCTTCCGGTCTTCGGAAGCGGCAGCTTTTTCTGTTGGATTTACTTTGCGGCAAGTGCCTTCGCAGCCTGACCTGCAGATGCGGCGTCTGCGGTATAGATGTCTGCGCCGATCTCCTGCGCAAATGCTTCGGTAATGGGAGCGCCGCCAACCATGATCTTGAACTCGCTGCGGCGCGGATGCTTATTGAGCGCAGCGACAATTTCCTGCATGGCAGGCATGGTGGTGGTCAGCAATGCAGAAACACCGATGACAGTGACTTCGGGATCGTCAGCAGCCTCCATAAACTTTTCCACCGGGACATCAATGCCAAGGTCGATGACCTCATAGCCGGTAGACTCGATCATCATGATGACCAGATTCTTTCCGATATCGTGCAGATCACCGAAAACGGTGCCCATTGCCATCTTGCCGATCTTGGTGTCATTGCCGGAGCCGAGATGCGGCTTCAGCACCTCAACGCCCTTCTTCATCGCTTTTGCGGCAACAAGCATCTCGGGAACAAAGATCTCGTTGCGCTTAAACTTTTCACCGACGATGCTCATCGCATCGATCATGCCCTTGTTCAGAATATCAATGGGTGCATCGCCCTCATCCAATGCTTCCTGCACCAGACCGGGAACGAGCTTGGACTTGCCGTTTTCAACGGCCTGCGCTACTTCTTCAATTTTTGACATAATATAAATCCCCCTTTTTATATGCAATCAGGCCTTAATCGGGCCGAATTTTCCTTCGCGGTATGCGCCGATATATTCCATGCAGTAGTCATCCAAACCGAGCATCGCTTCCGTGGCATACATCATGCCCATCATATCACGGTTGGTCGGATCCATCACGCCGGAATCCATGCCTGCATTCATGGCCAGCACCAAAAAGGTCTGATTCAATACCTTTCTGACCGGCAGATTATAGGAAATGTTGCTGACAGCACCCGTCACATGGATGGTCGGAAACTTTTCTTTGACCGTTCGAATGACCTCGACGACCATGGAAATACCATCCTCGGAGGTGCAGAGCATTTCAACCAGGGGATCGATATGCATGCGGTTCGGCGCGATACCGTATTCCTTCGCCTTGATCATAAGATCGTCAAACACAGCCAGCCGATCCTCTGCCGACTGCGGAATCCCCTTGGCGCAAAGAAGCGCGATCACCTGCCAGGTGGTATTCGCAATTGCCGGGAAAATCACATCGACCTTATTGCCTTCCATGGATACGGAGTTGATCAGGCCCGGCTTTTTGCAGAACTGCATGGCAGCAACACAGGATTCCGGATTCGGTGAATCAATGCAGATGGGCGTATCCGTAACCTCCTGCACAAGGTCAATCAGCCAATGCAGCGTTTCTACTTCATCATCTTTAACAGACGCACATACGTCAATAAAATCTGCGCCGGCATCGGACTGAATCTTCGCAAGATTGCGGATCCAGTCAGCATCGCGCTCTGCGATTGCCTTTGCAACAGACGGAATCGAGCCGTTAACCTTTTCACCAATCACAATCATTTCGGATTGCCTCCTCATATTTGTTTTGACCGTGCCAGTATAGCATGTGTCTTTCTGCTCGAAAAGCAATTAATTCTTGTCCGGTTTGCAACTAAAATTTGCAGGAATGCAATTGCGATTTTTCTTAGTGTATGCTACACTATGACTGAAAAAGAAAAGGTGGGATAGCAATGGAACTCCGGCAGCTGAAATACTTCCTTGCGGTTGCGGATGCACGCAGCTTTGTCAGTGCCGCAGAAGAACTGTATATTTCCAGGCAGGCAATCAGCAAGTCAATCTCTCACTTGGAGCATGAGCTGGGGGTAGAACTATTTATGCGCAATTCCAGCGGCGCGTTTCTGACACCCGCCGGAATCATGTTTTATGACCGGATCCGCAGCAATGTAATCGAGCTTGATCAGATCCGCAGCGAAATGCAGCGCTACGGTACCCGATATCATCAGCATATCAGGCTGGTGTTTTCTGTCGGTCTCGGTCAGATCTATGAGCAGTCCATTTTGTCCTTTCAGTCTAATCAGGAAAACATCGAACTCGAATATGCCGAGTGTACGGAAGAGCATTGTGTCCCGTTCCTCATGGAGCATAAAGCTGATTATGCACTCTGCGTAAAACAACCGCAGGACCCGGTATTCTCTTCTGAGCTGCTGCTGAAATCCCGCTATGGCGTGGTAATCAGGGAACAGAGCAATCTTTCCGGGCTAGAGGAGTTGACGCTTGAGGATTTGTCATGGCTGCCGTTGGCGGCGCTGAATGACATCAGAACCGCTGAAATCTGCAAAAGTCACGGGCTCGGTATCAAGTATACCGGTTTTGATCTGCATCGGCTGATCACGCTTGCGCAGGACGGACATTGTGCGCTGATGCTGCCGGAGCGTCTGATACCGGCAAATATTCCCGGATTATTATGGCTTCCGCTGACGGATATGGCAGAATGGACTGTATGGCTGGTGCATCTGCAGACACTTGAAAACAATGTACTGTACCACACCGCCTTTGAAGAACTGCAAAGCAAAATATTCGGAAGTTCGCAATAATCTGAAAGGATGCGTCATATGAATCAATATCATGTTACGGTTCTGCCGGTCAGAAAAACGGTTTCCGTCCCCCAAAATGCCGTTCTTCAAAATATATTAAGAGAAGCCGGACTGCATCCAGATGCGCCCTGCGGCGGCAAAGGAACCTGCGGCAAATGCACCGTTTTGGTGGACGGAAAAGCCGTCCGTTCCTGTCAGTACCTCGTTGACAGGGACATCACAGTTACGGTTTCCGAGACCGCAAAGCACCATATTCTGACAGCCGGGACATCGCAGCAGATTGTCCCGGACGGTGCGCATCGCTTTGTACTTGCCTTCGACATCGGGACAACAACCGTTGTTGCGTTTTTGATGGATGGAAGGTCCGGCAATCAGCTGGCGGATGCCAGTATGCTCAATCCGCAGACGCAGTACGGTGCGGATGTCATTTCAAGAATCGGTCATGCCATGAACGGCGGTGCCGGGGAACTGAAAGACTGCATCCGCAGCTGTCTTTGTGAGCTGACGGTGCAGGTCTGCGAAAAGGCCGGGATTCTGCCGGAGCAGATTACGGCTGCCGCTATCGTCGGCAACACCGCCATGCATCACTTGCTACTCGGCATCGATTTGATCTCTCTGACTGTGCCGCCCTATATGCCGAAGGTTTGCTCCGCCATGACGCTGCCTGCAGAGGGAATCCTTCCCATTGCAAAAGACGGAATCGTCCGGATCCTGCCGAACATTGCGGGCTTTATCGGGGCGGATACTGTCGGCTGTATGGCAGCCGCCGACTTCGATCAGCTGACAAAGCTGACGCTGCTGATCGATATCGGCACAAACGGGGAGATGGTGCTTGCGGATAAAGACCGCCGTATCGCCTGCTCCACTGCCGCAGGGCCTGCCTTTGAGGGCGCAAAGATCTTCTGCGGCATGCGCGGCGCGGAAGGCGCCATCGACAAGGTGACGGCAGAAAACGGCGCGCCTTGCTGCTCGGTGATCGGCGGCGGCAGTGCAAAGGGAATCTGCGGCTCCGGCCTATTGGACGCCGTTGGGGTTCTTTTGGAACTGGGTATGATCAGCGGCAGCGGCCGCATGGAAAAGGATAGCTGCGATCCGGCGTTTTGGACAACCGCCGACGGCTGCGATGCGGTGCGTCTTTGTGACGGCGTTGTTCTGACGCAGAAGGATGTTCGTGAGGTGCAGTTGGCAAAGGCGGCAATCCGCGCCGGCATTGAGCTGCTGCTGAAGCAGTTCGGCAAATGCGCCGAGGAAATAGAAACTGTGTATCTTGCGGGAGCCTTCGGTAATTTCCTTCGACCGTCATCTGCCTGCGCCATCGGCATGATTCCTCCGGTTCTTCTTGACCGGATCGTCCCCGTCGGTAATGCTGCGGGGGAAGGGGCGAAAATGTCTGCGCTGTCAGAAAAAGAGTTTGAACGCGCGGCGCAGCTGGCAACGAGAACGCAGTTTCTTGAACTGGCCAGCCTGCCGGAATTTCAGGACTGCTACGTGGATTATCTGAGCTTTGAAGAGGATGATGAAGATGAATAACCTTGTGCAGCTTGCATTGGACATGGGCTTCAGTCATGCAGTGCCTCTTGATATAAAAACGCTGAAAGCGGATCCGAAGGTGCGCGCCATGTGTGCCGCCGATAAATGCGGCGCTTACGGCAGAAACTGGACTTGCCCGCCGGCGTGCGGCACATTGGAACAATGCGCAGAGCGTATGTCCGCGTACACCTCCGGCATTCTTGTGCAGACCACCGGGGAGTTGGAGGATTCCTTTGATGTAGAAGGAATGCAGGAGCTGGAAAAGCGGCATCAGCAGAACATCAGAAAAACCGCCGATGCTCTGCGGAGAACTCCTTCAGATATGCTTTGCCTTGGTTCCGGCGGCTGCCGGATCTGCGAAAAATGCGCATGGCCCGAACCCTGCCGTTTTCCGGAGAAAGCCTGCTTGTCCATGGAGGCCTACGGCCTTTTGGTCAGCTGGGTCTGTCAGGAAAACGATCTTCCGTATTATTACGGAAAAGACACGCTGACCTATACTGCGTGTTTTCTGTTTCGCTAGGGTATTTGTGCGTTTTTTCTGTCAAGGACTGTGATTGCACTTGAAATCCACAAATAAATGTGGCATATTATGATTAATAGGGAAACGGATCCAGCTGACTGAAGGGGCTTTGGATGCGTTTCCTTTTTTGCGATTCATGCAGACCTTTGAAAAAAGGATGTGATTTTTTGCAGCATTTTTTTGAGTTCCTCATAAAAAAGCGCCGTCCGTTCAACATCAGTCAGATTATTGCGCTGATCTTTCTGGCCATCATTGCCCTCGGCACGATCCTGCTGAGCCTGCCCGTTTCCTCCAGAGACGGCTCCTGCTGCGGCCTTCTTACCGCCCTTTTCACTGCAACCTCCGCTACCTGCGTCACCGGTCTTGTTTTAGCGGACACCTGGACGCAATGGAGCGGCTTTGGGCAGACGGTGATTCTGTGCATGATAGAGATCGGCGGACTCGGCTTCATGTCGATTGCTTCCTTCTTCATCTTCTTCCTGCGCAGAAAAGTCCACATGAGTACACAGATGTTCATTGCCCAGTCCATGGGTTCCGATGATATGAGCAGCGCTACGCGCATCCAAAAGCGGATGCTTGCCATCTGCCTCGGTACGGAAAGTCTTGGCGCAGCCCTGCTGACGCTTCGTTTTCTTCCAAAGTACGGATTGAAAAAAGCGCTGCGGCTTGGCGTCTTCCATTCAATCTCGGCGTTCTGCAATGCCGGCTTTGACATTCTCGGCTTTGAGGAACCCGGCAGCAGTATGGTTCTTTTCGGGCGCGATGCTCCGGTTCTGCTGATTCTTTCGCTGCTGATCATCGTTGGCGGTATCGGCTTTGTCGTTTGGGATGATATGATGCGGGTACGCAGCTGCCGCAAATGGAGTGTATATACCAAGCTGGTGCTGATTACCACGGGAACGCTTTTACTGCTTGGAACGTTCATCTTCTGTCTGACAGAGTGGAACAATCCCGATACGCTGGGCTCCATGACGATTCCACAGAAGCTTATGGCGGCATTTTTCCAGTCCGTCACAACGAGAACCGCCGGTTTTGCCGCGGTTGATCAGGGGCTTCTGTCTGACGGCGGCAAAGCTGCTACCATGTTCCTGATGCTGATTGGCGGTAGCTCCGGCTCCACCGCAGGCGGTCTGAAAACCGTGACCTTCATCGTGCTGGTTCTTTTCCTTTATACCCGGATCCGCGGCAGAGATACCGTCCATGTGTTCAGCCGCACGATTCCGCAAAAGCAGGTTTTAGATGCCACAACACTTTTCGGCATCATGATTCTGCTGGCATTTTTTGGCGGCGGCGTGATCTGTGCAACCTCACCCGTCAGCTTTACAAACGGCTTGTACGAAGCTGTTTCCGCGCTTGCCACAGTTGGTCTTACCACCGGCATTACGCCGTCCATGAGTACTGCCGCAAAGCTTCTGATAATCTTCTACATGTATTTCGGCCGCATCGGAATTCTGACCATCAGTCTCGGATTCCTGCAGACGAAGGAATCTGACCGCTATCAGTTTGCACATACCAATCTGTTAATCGGATAAGGAGGAACCCGTATGAAATCTTATGCAGTTATCGGCCTTGGCCGTTTCGGAATGCAGATCGCAACCCGTCTGTATGAACTCGGTGAAGAGGTTCTGGTCATTGACCGTCAGATTACACTCATTAACAAGATTGCCGACCGGGTCACAAGGGCCGTCGCAGGCGATGCAAAAGACAGAGATTTACTGAAAAGCCTCGGCGTGGAAGACTGTGACTGTGCCATCGTTGCACTCGGCTCTGATCTGGCGGCATCCGTCCTGATTACCATGAACCTGCTTTCTCTGAAGATTCCGCACATCATCTGCAAGGCGCACGACGATACCCATCGTGAGATTCTGGAGAAACTGGGCGCCGATCAGGTTATCATCCCGGAGCGGTTGATTGCAGACCGCATTGCCGGTTCTCTTGCCTCGCCGAATATTCTGGAATATATTGAACTTTCCGATGAATTCGGAATTGTCGAGGTCAAAGCACCGAGGTCCTGGGTCGGAAAATCGCTGAAGGATCTGAAAATCCGAGAGGCATACGGTGTTGCGGTCATCGGAACAAAGCAGGATGACAACATTTCTGTTTCACCTGCCGGCAGTTATACTGTCTCTGAGACAGCCACGCTGGTTCTGCTTGGTGACTATGCTTCCCTGAATGCCATCCGGTCTCTTAAGTAACAAGCAAAACCGGCGAGGACTTTAAGTCCTCGCCGGTTTTCTGTTCAATCAGAGCTGCGGAAAAGGTACGAACGGTTCCGGATGCTCCGGTTTCTGCCCGAGCTGCTTTTCAAGCCATGCAACACTATACCATTTCTCAAATTTGTAACCGCACTGTCTGTGTTCTCCGACCGGCTTGTAGCCCAGTTTGTCGTGAAAGCGCAGGCTGCCGTCTGTCAGATGTGCATCGTCTGCCTGGTCGGTTTTGGTAACGCAGGCATAAAGCGTATAGACATTTTGTCTGAAAAGAATTTCCTCCAGCGCCGTATACAGCGCACGCCCGATTCCTCTGCATCTTGCTTCCTGCGCAACATAAATGGAAGTTTCCACGCAATGCTTGTAGGCCTGCCGCCCATGAAAGGCTGAGGCATAGGCGTAGCCGAGGATGACTCCGTTTTCTTCCGCTGCAAGGTATGGATACTCCGCAAGAGTTTTGCTGATTCTGCTTTCAAATTCAGCTTCTGTCGGCACATCATATTCAAAAGAAACTGCCGTCTTTTCTACATACGGCGCATAGATTTCCAATAACCGTGCTGCATCCTTGATGCTGACTGTTCGAATCTCCACGTTCTTTTCCTCCGAAGAAAAGATCTCGCAAGCAGTATAGCATTCAAAAAGCCGAAATGCAAATTCCGATTTTCGGTCGGTCAGACCTTTTCAATGGCGTCCACCGGGCATCCGGTTCTCGCGTCCTCCGATTCTTCCGTCGGCTCGGTCGGCGTATCCGCCGCCTTTGCGACGCCCTCGTCTGTCATTTCAAAGACCTGCGGGCAGACCATAGCGCACCGGCCGCAGCCGATGCAGTTTTCGTTGACAATATATCGCATTTATTTTCCTCCAAGCATGGGTATAACGCCCTTTGAAGATAGTATGACCGGATTGCATGGAAAACAAACTGCATTTCTGCAATCGGACGGCAATCTTTTTCGCTCGAACGGAAAAGATCAATGGACAAAAAGGTCCCCTATGCAGGAAAATTCTGCATAGGGGACTGCATTATATCAGAAAAGGACGCGCCCGCTCATTTTTGCCAGTACCGCAATTGCTGCAGTCAGCACGATCGGAAGTAAAATTGCAATCAGGCGGATTGCTTTCTTTTTCTGGATAAACAGGGTCATTACGATGATGGAAGCGACACATACAAGTCCGCTCAGCAGATGAAACGGAAACTGTTTTATTGCCATACCAAAATAAACCAGCACCAGGCTCGCCTGAATCGTATTTCCGAGCCCGAGGACGATTCCGCCGAGAACATTTTGCTTCCTGCAGAAATATGCAATCAATCCTCCAGGAAGCGTGAGAAAGGTCATGGGAAGCCAGAAATTGCTGTAGTAGTACCATCCCATATCAAACGATAACGAGCCGAACAGAATTTCTACGATGTAGACAATGGGCTGGCTGATCAGGAAGAATACAAAACATTTCAGCATTGCGCCCCAGCAGTTTTTACAGTTCACAACAATGATAACTGCAAAAATGACCCACCATTCATAAGAAATTCCGATATCCTGAAAGGATGTACCCTCCAGACGCGGGACAAGCATTACCGCTCCCGTATAGACTCCAGCAGCGATCGCAAACAAAATTACTTTGAGCCAGGTCATTTTCAGACCACCGTATAAGCGTTTCAAAACAATTACCTTCGAAACATATTGAACAGACTGTTTCAATTGTACGGGATGATTCGCAAAAGTGCAACCCTCGTGCAAATATGATTTTTGTACAGAGATGGCAGAAGGTGCATTCTGAAAAGAATAATGCTAGCCGGTGTAAAACATTTTTCATATTGGAAAAAAGGCGCAATCGCGGTATAATACCGATAATGGATGATCGGGTCTGCGTGAATCGACCCGGGGAAAAGAGGGATTCCATGGGAAGAAAAAAGCTGCTTGTCGTTATGATCTGCCTGATTGTTCTTGGGATGCTGGCAGGATGCGCGTCAGAATCGGCATCTGTGCAGATGCAGCCGGAATCTGCAGCTGTCGAGGAAACGGAGCAGGTTCCCGCCTCTGCGGACGACACAGCCAAAGAAGAGATGATTGAGGAGCAGCAGGTCTCCGAGGAAATCATCCCGGAAGAGCCTGCGCTGCCGCCCATGGAACCGGCGGAGCAGATCCGGATGCTTGGAATACCGGTTCAGCTGCAAAAAGACGGAGGAACGCGGTTTGTTCCGGTGAAAAACGGGGATGCTTATGATCAGAATGTCTTATCCCTCGACGAAGAAACTTGGACTGCACTCAAAGAAGATCTGAGAGAGCAGGACGGTATTTCTTATGCGCCGTTGGACAGACTGACGGAGCTTATTGAACTGGAGCAGGGAGAAACGGAAGCTGGCATTGTCTATTATGCAAAGCGTATTTCGATCGGTGAGGTGCCAGAGGGCGTTAAAGTGCCGATTCTGATGTATCACGCCGTCAGCGATGACTGCTGGGGCTATTCCGATCTTTTTGTCAGTCCGTCCAGACTCGAAGAGCAGCTGGCGTGGATGACGGAGAACGGCTATGATGCGATCTGGATGGAAGATCTCTGCCATTTGGAGGACTATGACAAGCCGGTGGTTCTGACCTTCGATGACGGCTATGATGACAATTACACGGAGCTTTTTCCGCTGCTGCAGAAATACAATGTAAAAGCAACGGTTTTCGTGATCGCCGGCAGCCTCGGTCAACCCCATAAGATGACGGCAGAGCAGGTTACGGAGCTGTCGCAGTCCGGACTCGTCTCCATTCAGAGTCATTCCATGACGCATCCGTATCTGAACACGCTTACGCAGGAGCAGCTGGAATGGGAGCTTGGAGAAAGTCAGCGGATCATTGCCTCTCTCACCGGAAAGATCCCCAATGTGCTGTGCTATCCCAGCGGCGGCTTCAATCAGCTGACCATCGACGTGGCAAAGCAGTATTATGATTATGGGATGCGCATGGCGGGGTATCTTTACAATACGTCGGTTGATCCCTTCCGCATCCAGCGGTTTTATATTTCCCGACAGTCTCCCTTGTCAGATTTCCAGTACTATATCAAACAGACAGATCAATAACTGGAAGAAAAGCGGAAGCTGAGATATACTTATTTTGTAAGGAGGTGCAGCCATGTACCCGAAAAGACAGGCAAAAAGTGACAGAGAACGATTCATGGACGCATTCAGAAAAAAGGTCGGCTCCGATCCTGTACAGTATCTGCAGCGGAAACTGGCTTCCGGTGCAGAGGAGGCGGAGCTGCGGCGTCTGTACGATCAGCTGGCGGTGGAGATCGCCATGAAGGCGCATTGCACGGCGATCCGCTATGCGGACGTGTTTGCAGACAATAAAAAAATTGAAAACCGGGCGGAGTATCACAGACAGCGCGCCCAGTCCCAAAAGATCCCAATCTGCAGCAAATGCGGCGCGCAGATGGTTCTGCGCACCGGCGTGACCGGGGCCAGAAAAGGACAGAAATACTGGGGCTGCCCCAATTATCCGGCCTGCCGGTTTACGAGGAATTTTGAGGCATGAAGAACTTTCGATTTACGATCAGCTATGACGGTACCCGTTATTTCGGCTGGGAGCGCCAGCCGGGGAAGGATACCATCCAGGGAAAACTGGAAACGGCGCTTTCCCGCATGACGGGCGCGGAAGTAAACGTCATCGGCGCAGGCAGAACGGACGCAGGTGTCCATGCAAAGGCCATGACCGCCAATGCCTATATGGACACGGATATGGAGCCAGAGGCGATCCGGGATTACATGAATCACTATCTGCCGGAGGACATCTGTGTCTCGGAGGTCAAAGAGGCTGCTGATCGGTTCCATGCCAGATATCGCGCTGTGGGAAAGCTTTATACCTACACCTGTTACGTCGGCGACACCAAGCCGGTCTTTAACCGGAAATACGTCACGACGCTGGATTTTCAGCCGGACGTTGCAAAGATGCAGCAGGCGGCGCAGTACCTTGTGGGCGAGCATGATTTCAAGAGCTTCTGCGCCAATCCGCAGATGAAAAAATCCACCGTGCGCATCGTCGATTCCATCGAGATCACGCGGCGGAAGGAGTACGTCTATTTCGATTTCCACGGCACGGGATTTTTGCAGAACATGGTGCGTATCCTTGTTGGAACGCTCTTGGAGGTCGGTGCGGGAAAGATCCCGCCGGAGAAGGTAAAAGAAATATTGGAGGCAAAGAACCGCGTGCTGGCAGGGCCTACCGCGCCGCCGCAGGGACTGTGTCTGCAGAAGGTGGATTATTAAAAAAGAATCCCGCCGGGAAGGAATGCCGATTCCTCTCCGGCGGGGCGTTTTTTACAGAATAATAAACGGGAAATTATTGCTCAATCGGAAGCTGGATTTCTGTCAGCCACTCTTCCTCGGATTCCTTGTTCCAAATGCCATCAATGTAACATTTGCGGGTGAGTCCTGCTGCCGTATATCCGTTCTGCTCAGCGTATTTCATAAGGAATGCATATGCTTCGCCGATTGCATCATAGGGACCCTTTTGATAAATGCTCAGAACCTTTGTTTCCGGAAGAATTTTGAACTTAATATGTTCATTTTCCTTTCCGAATGCTGTTACGGCCTCATTATGTCGAATACGGATATCGGTTTCCTTATACTCGCCGTCAAGATATTCACAGAACTCATAGGGGGGTTCTGCGCATTTCAGGTCCGGATTCAGTCTAAGGCACTCCTTCCCGACAAACGGAATCCACTGCATACTGTCTGAATAAGTCTTTAATACTGTTTCCGCAGTATAAACGATCTTTTCAGAAATCACTTTTTCTGTTACCTGGTATTTCATCTCTTTATCCTCCAGAATTGATTTGATTATGGAAAGACGAGATTCGATCACTTGCTTTTCTTTTGCAAGTGCGTTGAGTTTCTTCTGCATGATTCCTTTCACATCAGACCCGGAAAAAACTGCTTTGATTTCCTCAATCGACATATCAAGCTGTCTGTATGACTTTATCTTCGCAGCAACTTCAAGCTGAGATGTTTCATAAAACCGGTAACCGTTCCATTCGTCAACATAGGCAGGCTTCAGAAGACCTTCCTTTTCGTAAAACCGCAGAGCTTTAACGGTCAGATGTGAAAGCTTTGAAAATTCACTTATTTTCAGCATTTTCTGAATCTTCTTTCCACATCTGACACTCTATTCTATCCCCTAAGGGACGAGTCAAGAGATAAATTATGATTTCTTACTGCTTCTTATTTTCCTCCGTAAAAATCAATATTTACGGTGTCTTTTTCAATCAGAACCGTATTCTGATTCAATGCCTTTATGATTTCGTCTGCAATGGAATAAACGGTTTTTTCATCTGCATCGTCGAAATAACACACAATCGTATTTTCGTGTGTGGGCGTTCCCGTTTCGTCGGCCCAGGAACCAACTGCATCCTGAAGGGTGTAACCGTCAAGGTATTTATAACAGATCGCGTCAATCATCGCCTTCGCTTCTTCCGTTGGGATGATCTGCTCGTATGTATCCTTATCGTTTGTTCCCACGTACATAACATACTGAATGGCAGTATCCGTCTGCGTATGGCTTGAGCGAAAAACCATTCCGCCTAAAATGCATGTCGCGGCTAAATTGATGATCAGAAGGATCGCTGCTATTTTGATTGATCTGTTATGTTTCATATTGGTTTCTCCAAAATTCTTTGTTTATGTTTTATCCTGCATCTGAAAACCACACGCGGTACGCCTGTGAAAAATCAGAATAAAGAAACGACTTCCACCACCGTAAGATCGTCGCCGTCAATGGTAAAGCGCACATCGGAGCCGGCGTAGTTGAAGCCGTAGCGGCGGGTGGGGTCATGCTGATAACCGGGGCGGGGATTGAGAGAGAGAACTTCGATGAGCGCCTCCCGTTTTTCCTCCGGGATCTTCTGCAGCAGTTCCTCCGGAAAATGCACCGTCAGCGGCGTATCCTGCCGCGTTTCAGCAAAGGCATCCACGGCATCCAATCGGCAGTCGGCATAGGGAACATAGGGCTTGATGTCAAAAATCGGAGTATTATCTGCAAGATCGGCGCCGGAAACCGTCAGCACCGGGCCGTCCTTTGTGATCTCCACCTTTTCCAGCTTCACGCAGGAAAGCCCGAGATTGTTCGGCCGGAAGGGAGAGCGGGTCGCAAAGACGCCGACGCGGGTTTTTCCGCCGAGTTTGGGCGGCAGAACGGTATCAGACCAGCCCGCTTCCACGGCGCGATCGAACTGCCAGATGAGCCACAGATGCGACCAGCCGTCTATGCCGCGGATGCAGTTGGGGTTTCGGTAGTCCGGCTCAAATACAATCTGCGCCTGAAGTTTTTCCGCCAGTCCCGACTGGCGCGGAATGCCGAACTTGGTCGGAAAATCCGTATGAATGCGGGCAATGATTTCCATGCGATTCTCTCCTGCTTCTGAAAATATTCTTATTTTAGCACAGCGGCGGCATTTTGCAAATTTCATTTGCATTTTTTCGGAAATGGATTAGAATTGAGAAAGCAGATTCGGAAAGGAAGTACGCACGATGAACGACGAACTGACGGCTGTTGATATTAAAAAGATGCAGGAGGAGGTCGAATACCGCCGCCTGACGCTGCGTCCGCAGCTGATTGAGGACGTGAAGGTCGCGCGGGAGTTCGGCGATCTCAGCGAAAACTTTGAATATAAGGCTGCCAAGCGCGAAAAAAACCGCAACGACAGCCGCATCCGGTATCTCGAGCGCATGATCAAGACAGCACACGTGATCGAAGACAACTCCGCCGCCGATGAGATCGGCCTTTTCGACAAGGTCACGATCTACATCGAAGAGGACGAGGAGGAGCAGGAGATCCGCATCGTGACGACCCTGCGGCAGAATGCCCTCAAGGGCCTTATCAGCAAGGAATCTCCCGTGGGAAAGGCGGTCATGGGTCATAAAGAGGGTGACCGTGTGCTGGTGGAGGTTAACGAGGCCTACAGCTATTACATTCAGATCCGCAAAGTGGAAAAGGGCGCTGACGATGATTCGCTGCCCATAAGCAGCTATTGACAAAAACATATGCAGAACAAAACCGGCCGGAATGCGAAATATCCTTCGCTCCGGCTGGCTATTTTATCGGATGTTTTCAGACGCGGACGGTCCTGCCTTTCGGTTTGGCCTGCGTTTCAGCTTTAACATAGCAATCAGATCATCTGCTGACAACGTGCTGTTGAGCGGGAACCACAGCCATTTTCCGTCATGATACGATTTTGTGCCGTCGTATACTTCCTGAACCGATACCGACAGCGAATCTCTGATGCTTTCAAATTTTTCCTGTTCTGCCTTGCCGTAGGTAATCAGAATAATCGCAGAATCTTCCTTTGCATAAAAGGTACAGAGCGTTTTGCCGCCCCGACGGTATTTATATTCGACTTTCCAGTCTCCGAAGCCGTTGCCCCACAAACGATCAACATCATAGACTGCATCAACCGCAGCGGTCAGCCGATCCCAGTTTTCCTATGTTTTTTCAGACAATAACCGAACCAGCGTTTCTCTCATTTTTCGGCGTCCTTTCCGCTCGTGTATTGGCTGTTTTTGCTTTTATATAACGGCCTGCACGGCCTTGATGATTTCGTCATTAACCTTTTCCGTGTCGCATCCCATACAGACGGTGCAGTTGGGTTTCTCATTTTCGAGAATATAGGTCTGTCCGAGATGATCGTCCTCTGTGAGCATGATTTCTACATGTTGTTTTTCTGTTTGAAACCATTCCGGGTGCCACAGAGATACAGCACAGATGGCATCATGGATGATGAGACCTTCTATGCCGTGGACGCTGCGGTAGACGTCGGCGTAATCTGCCAGCATGGCGGGAATCAGGTTTCCAAGCTCACTGTCAGCTTTCATTTCGGCGATGCGGCTGCGGGGAATCAGGCAGGGCTGTGTGGCGTCCAGACCGACCATGACCACGGGCGAGCCGGAGGTATAGACGATCTGCGCAGCTTCCGGATCGGAAACGATGTTGAACTCCGCGTATTTGGTGGCGTTTCCGAGATGGATGCCGCCGCCCATGACGGTGATGCTTCTGAAGAGACTGCGAATTTCGGGATAGCGGTCGATGGCAATGGCAACATCGGTCAGCGGCCCGAGGGAGAGCACCTCCAGTTTGCCCGGCAGACGTCTGGTGGCGTCTGCTATAAATGCCGCCGCATCCAGCTTTTGTGCGCTGCGTTTGGAATAGCGCTCGACCGATTCTCCGAGACCGCTTTTGCCGTGGATGTTGCAGGCGGTGCGGGCAGGTCTGCAAAGAGGCTTTGCGCTGCCGGCAATGACGGGAATACCCTCCCGTCCATTCAGCTCACAGGCAAGAAGCGCATTGTTGACGGTGATGTCGAGGCCGACGTTGCCGCTGATGCAGATGATGCCGAGAATTTCAAAATCCGGGCGGTGCAGCAGCATAGATAAAGCGACAAAATCATCGATGCCGGGATCGGTGCAGATGATGAGCGGGCGTTTTTCCATGACAAAGCTCCTTTTTTTGTTTTCTTCATTTTACCATAAATTCAGACAAAAAACAGCATGAAATCTGCCTATAAAAAAGTATGGAATTGCCCCTTGCCGAAAGAAAGAAAGAAAGCTATAATGGGAAAATAAGTTTGAAAGCGACGAAAAGGGTGCGGACGGAGAAAATAATGGAATTTTTAGAATCACGGATTAACGATCCTGCATGGAATCTGGCGCTGGAACAGTATGTATTTGATCACATGGACAGAAGCAAGAGCTATTTCATGCTCTGGCAGAATGACAATACCATCGTCATCGGTCGGTATCAGAATACCATTGCGGAGATCAACAACGATTTTGTTCGCGAGAATAACATCCATGTGGTGCGCAGACTGTCCGGCGGCGGTGCGGTCTACCACGATATGGGCAACCTGAACTTCACCTTCATCATGGATGCGAAGGACGCGGATAAGATCAATTTCCATATGTTCTGCGAGCCCATCGTGCAGACGCTGGCATCTTTCGGCGTGAAGGCGGAGATCACCGGACGCAACGACATGACCGTGGACGGGCGGAAGTTCTCCGGCAATGCCCAGTATATCCGGCAGGGCAGAGTCATGCACCACGGCTGCATCATGGTGCATGCGGATACCTCGGTGCTGGGCAGAGCGCTGCATGTGGATCAGCAGAAGATCGCTGCCAAGGGCGTCAAGTCTGTGGTGAGCCGGGTGGCGAATCTGTGCGAGTTTTTGCCCGAGGGCGTGGGCGTGCCGGAATTCAAGGCGCGGTTGGTGGAGATCCTGTCACAGAAGGAAGAATTCCATCCCTGCACCTTGAGTCAGGAGGATTTTGACAAGATCGAGGCAATCAAAAAAGAACGCTACGATACATGGGACTGGAATTACGGTCGGTCTCCGGCGTATGTCAACACGAGAAAACAGCGCATCGAGGGCTGCGGTACGGTGGAGGTTTCCGTGTCTGCAGAGAAGGGCGAGATTCAGGCGCTGCAGTTTTTCGGCGATTTCTTTGCCCTCGGCGATATAGAAGAACTGGCACAGAAACTTGTCGGCACGCAATGCCGCAGGCAGGCGCTGGAGGAAAAGCTGACGGAAATCAAACCGGAAACTTACATCCGCAACCTGAGCGCGCAGGCGCTGGCGGAACTGATTGCGCCGTAAAGTGAATAACGAATAAAACAGAAAGGTGGTTTGCAATATGACACGCGAAGAAGCATGGGCATTATTATCCAAATACAATCAGGATCATTTTCATCTGCAGCACGCGCTGACGGTGGAAGCAGTCATGCGCTGGTATGCAAACGATCTCGGCTATGGTGAAGAAGCAGATTTCTGGGCCAATGTCGGTCTGCTGCATGACCTCGATTTTGAGCAGTACCCGGATCAGCATTGCGTCAAGTGTCAGGAACTGATGCAGCAGGCGGGGGTGGATGAGGCAACCATCCATGCCGTTGCCAGCCACGGCTGGGGCATCTGCGTGGATATCGCGCCGGAAAAGGAAATGGAAAAGGTACTCTTTGCGGCGGATGAGGTGACCGGACTGATTTGGGCGGCGGCGCTGATGCGCCCGAGCAAGAGCGTAGAGGATATGGAACTGAAGTCCCTGAAGAAAAAGTTCAAGGACAAGAAGTTTGCAGCCGGATGCTCCCGTGATGTCATCACCAAGGGCGCAGAGAATCTCGGCTGGGAGTTGGACAAGCTGCTGGAAAAAACGCTGCAGGCCATGCGCGAATGCGAGAGCGAGATCGCAGCAAAGATGGAGCAGCTGGGCGCGTAAGCCGGAGCGAATACAGAAGAAAACGGCATCGACCTGCGAATGGCAGGCTGATGCCGTTGTGTATCAGATTAGAGAGTCCCGGACAACCGAGTGAATCAGATCGTGCCCAGCCTGCGTCGGATGGATGCCGTCGCTGCCAATCAAAGAAGGAAAATCTGCGTTTTCCAAAAACGGCGTGCGCAGGTCCACCAAGGTGCAGTCCATCGCCCGGGCCAGTCTGCAGACAAGGACATTATAGCGCTCCTGCCAGCGGTAGAGATGATACTTATCACCGAGCCAGCGCAGAATTGCCGATGCATCCTTTGCCTGCGAGATTGTCTGAAAAAACCGGTCTGCATCCAAGGGGACAAGAGAGGCAACGGCGACTTTGGCACCGGAGACCTGCACAGTCCGGATCAGCTCTTCGTAGAGAGAAACAAAGCGATCCGGGGAAGTAGCCGGCAGATGATCTTTGTCCGGTTCGTTTGCGACTACAGACCAGTCATGATTGCAGTCATTGCCGCCGAAGTCGAGCAGAACGGTTGTTTCACTGTCACACGGGGGCAGCATCTTCCGCACGGCAGCGAGACCGGTTTCGACGGTGGCTCCCATTTTTGCATGGCTGATGACGGAAATACCCTGCTGAGAGATTGCATCAAAATTGTGGCCGGAACAAAGATGATACCCGTGCTCGGCTTTCATGACACCTTTCAGGATGGAGTCACCGAAGATGATGAGCTTTTGCATTTGAACACTCCTTTCTGCTGACATCAGTGTATCGGCAGAAGGGCAAAAAGTCACCCGCCGCATTGTTTTTTGGACTCTACGAATCGGAGAGTCCGGCTATTGCGGCAGTAGAGCCGATGTATCGGCAGAGGAGCGCGAAAAAAATCTCTCGCTGTTGCTATTTTCCTGGAAATACACTAAGATAGGAATACTGAAAAAGACTGGAGGCGGAAGGGTATGTTCAGTTACGGACTGTTATTGCTGGCAGGTATTCTGCAGGGAATCATGGTCTGCCTAAACGGGCAGCTCGGTAATCATTTTTCTCTGTTTGGTGTCTGTTTCTTTGTTCACGCAATCGCGCTCATTCTGCTGCTGGCGTATCTGCTTCTGAAGAAGCAGAAGCTCCGCTTCTCAGGAGCACCTTGGTACGTATA
The DNA here is from genome assembly GCA_016296635.1 of Oscillospiraceae bacterium. GTDB lineage: Bacteria > Bacillota > Clostridia > Oscillospirales > Oscillospiraceae > CAG-170. Next base: position 7,377 of record JAEDIZ010000015.1, on the reverse strand, counting down.
TCTTGTGGGCGCAATGGGGATCGCGATTGTGGCCAGCTCCAGCTGGTGCACGCTGCATATCGGAGCGGGAACCATGCTTGCGGTTTCTACTTTGGGACAGATGATCTCCTCCGAACTGATTGATGAATTCGGACTGTTCGGAATGCCGGTTCAGAAATTCTCCGCGAAGCAGCTGCCCGGCTATCTAATGGTAGCGGCGGGCGTCGCGCTGGTTGTTTTGTTCTGAAGGGAGACATCGGTATGATTTATATTATTACGGCTTTCTTCAACGGCCTTCTGAACTCGGTCAACCGGCTGACCAATGTGAAAGCGGGAAAGATTTTCGGAACCGGAAACGGCGCACTCATCAATTATATCGAGGCAACCTTTCTGTCACTGGCGCTGATCTTTCTGACCGGGAACCGGACAGAACTGATATGGGGGCATGTGCGCAGCGTACCGGTATGGGTGTATCTCGGCAGCATCTGCGGTCTGATCGCACAGCTCATGCAGATTGTCGGTACGCTTCGCACAAACGCAACGGTGTCCTCTATTCTGATGCTGGTCGGCAATCTGGGTGCTGCGGTGGTTCTCGACTATTTCCTTTTGGATATTTTCAGCTGGTGGAAGGTAGTTGGTATTACGCTGATTCTGCTTGGAACTGCATGGATCGAACTCGCAAAAACGAAAGGAAAAAATAAAACGGAGAATGGTTAATGCCATTCTCCGTTTATAGTTTACGGAAGGAACAGAATACTGATTGCGATAAGGATTTGTGCCATGTAATAAAGAACATGCAGAACGGCGTTTCGATATGGGCTGTCATTTTTTCCGAAGGAAAGAACGACCAGCATGTTGTCACTTAATGCAAAGCAAAGACCACCAAGGAAGAACATGAACAGAGCCCGGCTTGTTTCCAAAAACGCTCCGGTCAGTGCGCAGGCAGCCATGAACAGCACACATCCGATATAGACCACGCCGAGGGGTGCAATCTTTCCTGCCTTGACATCCATCGCATGGGAGTAGAAGAAGGCCGCACCCAACGCGACCAGTGCAATGGGGATGGCATAGTGCCAGCAGCTCGGTGCGATCTTCAGAATTGCCATGATATAAAACACATGTCCGGCAAAGAAAGCTGCAGTGCCGGTAATAAAGAATACGGTATGCAGTTTCCGGCAGACAAAGCGCAGGGCCAGCAAAAGATCTCCTGCGAGGCCAAGCATCAGACCGTTGATCAGCATCGCCGAATAGTTTGCAATGGGCTCCGACAGCTCATGACCGGCAATATACAGATTGCGGCAATGGAAACCGAGAAAGACAAAAATAGCGGATGCGATGGTCTTTAGAAAGACGCTGTACAGGTCTCGCTTGCGGTAGGACTGCATGATAAACAGGGTCTCCAGAATTGCACCGGCAGCGATCAACAACACCAATGTCATGGGAGTTCTCCTTCCTGTATGGCTATAAAGCAGAGAACCAGATCACGATATACAATCGTAAAGTATTTGCTTATAAAGCATAGCATGGAAGGAAATAAATGTCAATTCGAGAATGGGTGAATATCGCAAAGGATTGGATTGACAGCGAAAAGACATGGGATTACAATAATTGAAACTGAAAAACGGAGGGAATCGATATGCGAAACTATGAGGAAGAACTGGAAAAGCGGATTGCATATATCCGTGGCCTTTTGGAAAATGCCCATGCATCCGGTATCGTATTCGGCAACAGCGGCGGCAAGGACTCGGCTTTGGTTGGTATTCTCTGCAAGAAGGCCTGCGAAAATACGGTCGGTATTATGATGCCCTGCGAATCGAAGCAGAACTACGGCTCTGACATGGATGACGGAGACAGCCTTGCATCAAAGTTCGGCATTGAAAACCGGGTTGTCGATCTGACGGCAGTTAAGAAGGCAGAGGTCGAGACAGTTTCCAAGGTAACAGAGCTGAACAACACGGCGCTCATCAACATCAACCCCCGCCTGCGTATGACAACGCTGTATGCCATTGCCGCAGCGGAAAACCGGCTGGTTGCCGGCACGGGCAATAAGGCAGAGCGCTACATGGGCTACTTTACCAAGTGGGGTGACGGCGCGTTCGATTTCAATCCCATCGGCGACCTTTGCGTCGGAGAAGTGTACGAGTTCCTGCGCTTTCTGGGTGCACCGGAATCCATCATCAGCAAAGCACCTTCCGCCGGCCTTTTCGAGGGACAGACGGATGAAAAGGAAATGGGTGTTACCTATGCGGCGGTCGATCGTTATATGGAAACCGGCGAAGCCAGCGAACACGATAAGGCAATCATTGACCGTTATCATGCAAGAGCCGGCCATAAGAGCAAAGGCTTTGAAATTTACGGAGAATAAATCAAAAAGGATCACCCGGCTGGGTGATCCTTTTTCTTCTTTTCTTCAGCGTTCTGTGCCGATAAAGAACACCGATACAACGCCGGGACCGGCATGGGCACCGATGGTCGGGCCGACAAAGTTGATGATGACTTCTTTGAAAGAAGATTTTTCCCGCAGACAGTCGGCAACAAACTGTGCATCCTCTACACAGTCACCGTGGCAGATGAAGATGGTCTGCTCGGGAAGATCAATGGCGGTGTCCAGCGCTTTCTGCGCCAGTGCGCGAAGGGCAGCCTTGCGGCCTTTTACTTTGGCCACGGGAGCGAGGTGCCCCTCATTGTCCATATGCATGATGGGCTTGATCTGCAGCATTGTGCCGACAACTGCCGCCGCGGCAGAAACTCGGCCGCCGCGTTTGAGGTGCAGCAGATCGTTGACGGTAAACCAATGGCACAGGTGCGGTCGGAGCTCCAGGAGATACTGCTCTGTTTCCTCCAGCGTTGCGCCGGACTGCTGCTTCTGCGCAGCCAGATAGACGAAAAGACCCTGACCGAGTGAAGCGCAGAGACTGTCAAGGCAGATGATTTTCCGCTGCGGGTATTGTTCACGCAGTTCCTCTGCAGCGATGCAGCCGGACTGATAGGTGGTACTCAGACCGGAGGAAAAGCCAATATAAATGACATCAAGGCCGGCGGCAAGGGAAGGCTGCATGACCTTGACAAATTCATCCGGATTGACTGCGGAGGTGGTTGCATGTGTGCCCTCCCGCAGGGTATTGAAAAATTCCGTAAAGCCGATCTCTCTGCCGTCTAAATAGTTGTTGTAGTCAATTCCGTTCATATGGAAATGAAGCGGCTGAACAATCAGATCCAGTTCATCGGCCAAAGACTGCGGCAGATCGCAGGATGAATCGGTGATAATCTGAAACATCTTTTCCATAGTGGTCCTCCTAAGATGATGTGCGTTTATTATACAGCATAATTGTAAAATTTCCACGAAAAAAACGAAGAAACCGGCTCTACGCTTCAAAAAGACGATTCTACTGTGAGTAGAGTTGCAGCATTTTATGCTTTCGGGGGACAGTATGCGTATATTGCGGTTTCGCTTTTCGGGAAAATGTGTTAAGATAGATACAGATAAAAGAAAGGATTCGATTTCCATGACACAGCATTGGGAAGATGAGCTTCGTGACGAGGCGGAGCAGGCAACTGCGGAACAGATCGAGCAGCTGCGGCAGAAGCGTGCGGCACGGCGCAGACGCGAGCGGACAAAACGCACGTTGACGGTGATTGCAGTCGTTCTGATCATATCGCTGCTGCTTACCGCGCTTGGAATGGCAGTTTGGCGATTCTATCAGGATCGGCCGGCGCCGACGGAGCAGCCGCTTGACAGCGAGATACAGAGCGAAACACCGCCGGCGCAGGAAGAACTGCCGGAACCGGAGCAGCCGGACAGCGAGCAGCAGCCGGAACCGGAAGAACTGCCTGCAGAAGAAGAGCCGGAACCGACGGCAGAAGAACCGGCGCAGGCAGAGGAGCCTGCCGGTGCAGGCGATGAAAGCGGCGCCGAAGCGGATTCAAACGAGCCTGCCTATCTTGCTGAACTGGAGAAGGTTCCGCATACATATGCCCATGCTGATGTTACCGATCAGACAAAGCAATTGGATCTGGAGCTTTACAGCGAGTCGGCGATTCTGATCGATGTGGCAACCAATACGGTAATTGCAGAAAAGAATGCCGACAGCCGGATCTATCCCGCGTCCATGACAAAGGTCATGACAGCGCTGGTGGCCAGCGAAAACATTGAAAACTGGGATGATACCTTCACCATGCGGCAGTCGATCATCGATCCCTATTTTATTGAGGGCGCATCCATGGCAGGCTTCGTTGCAAATGAGGAAGTGTCCATGCAGGATCTTCTGTTCGGCGCAGTGGCACCTTCCGGCGCGGAGGCGACCTTTGCTTTGGCAGAGGTTGTTGCAGGCTCCGAGGAAGCGTATGCCGAATTGATGAATGAGAAGGCAGCGGAGCTGGGACTGACGGATTCGCATTTCATGAACACCAGCGGTCTGCACAATGCCGAGCATTATACAACGGTGCGGGATATGGCGGCCATTCTGCTGGCGGCGATCGACGATCCGCATTGCCGTGAAGCGCTTTCCATCATCGAGTACCGCTCGCAGCCGACGCAGCAGCACCCGGACGGCTTTGTGATGGTCAATAAGTTCAACTCCCGCATCCATGACCGGGATCTGGGCGGCGGCGCTGTGCTGGGCTCCAAGACCGGCTATACGGCAGACGCCATGAACTGCTGCGCCAGCTTCGGATATCTTCCGGACGGCAGGCTTGTCATCTGCGTGACGGCACATGCATGGACGGGCGATTTCTGCATTGAAGATCACATTGCACTCTATTCCAAATATAATGGAATCGAATAAAGAAAAATCCTTCCTGCCCAGGCAGGAAGGTTTTTTGACTCTTTTACTTCACAAATGCAGCAATGGATGCGGTATCAAGCTTGTCGCAGCCGGCGAGGAAGGTGTAAAGCTCTTTTGCGATGGTGAGAACGCCGCCCTCGGAGTCGGATTCGATGTTCAGGGGCATCAGAGGGTCATGCAGGGAAAGACGCAGCAGGAACCAGCCGTTGCCGTGTGCATTGTCCAGATTGACGCGGATGCCTTCAAAGTTGCTGGGCGCAATGCTCCAGCCGGGCTGCTTGGCAGCATATTCGCTGAGCGCATCGATGACGGACTGACCGTAGGGCTTGAAATCCTCCAGAAGAAGATTCATGCGGAATTCCTTGCTCTCTGCCGGCTCTGCCAGATCGGCGATCAGAGATTCCAGCGTGTAGCCCTCCTTCTTGCCTCTTGCCAGCTCAATGAGCAGGCGGGTGACAAGATAAGCGCCGTCGTCGAGGAAATAGTTTTCCTTCAATGCGCCGTGGCCGGAGGTTTCCATGGCCAGCTGGCTGTCATGACCTTCGTTGTTGAGACGCATGGATTCATTGATGACATTGCGGTAGCCGCGCTTGAAGCGGTGATGTACGCCGCCGCGCTTTGCGATGAACTCGGCAAGGCCAGTAGAGGTGATGGAGTCGGTAACGATGGTGGTTCCGGGATGTTCGCGCAGAAGGATGGCCGCCATCATGGCGATGATGCGGTTGCGGTTCAGCTCGCTGCCGTCGGAGAGAACTGCGCCTGCACGGTCAACATCGGTGTCGAAAATGATGCCGAGATCGGCCTTGGTTTCCTTGACTGCTTCCATGATGGATTCCATGGCCTGCTCATTTTCAGGGTTCGGAATGTGGTTCGGGAAAGAACCGTCCGGCTCCAGGAAACGGCTGCCGTCCGTATTAGCGCCCAGGGGCTTAAGAACCTTATCTACATAGAAGCCGCCTGCACCGTTGCCGGCATCAACAACAACGCGGAAACCTTCCAACGGCTTTTCCATGCCGGTGGCGGAACGAACCTTGTTGGTCAGAAGTGCGGCGTAGGCATCCATGAAGCTGCCTTTTTCGATGCAGCCGGCGGCAAGGCCGGTGTGCTGATCGCCGCCTGCATAAGTCAGGATCGCCTTGATATCCTGCTTTTCGAGACCGCCGTCCTTGGTGAAGAACTTATAGCCGTTGCGGTTGAAGGGGAGGTGGCTGGCGGTGATCATCACGGAAGCGTCATAGTTATAGCCTTCGGTGACCGTGGACATGAACATGGCAGGGGTGGATGCCATGCCGAGATCGGTGACCTTGATGCCTTCCTGCGCCATAGCCTCACAGATCCAGCCGCAGAGGGTTTCGCCGGACAGACGGGAGTCACGGCCTACGGCAACACGCAGATCGTTTTTGTCGAGTTTCTCCTTGAGCCAAAGGGCAAAGCCGCGGCCGATATCACGGCTGGCCTGCTCGGTCAGATTGATGTGCTGTCCTTCGATGCCCTCCAGGGCGATGCCGCGGATATCGCTGCCGTTCTGAAGTTTCGAGTAATCCATGTTGTATTCCTCCATTTTGTGGGCTGTTTTTCATTTGTGTTTCCATGATACCACTATAAACCACAAAAAGCAACGCATCCGGCAGATTATTTCCTGCCGGATGCGCGATTCAGATCGATATTACAGACGGGAAAGGCGCTGCAGAATTGCAGCAGTCTGTGCGCGGGTGAGATTGCCCTGCGGCAGGAATTTACCGTTGGAGCCGTTGAGAATGCCCATCTCCGTGCAGAGTGCAACACCGTCGATGGCCCAGGAGGAGATTTTGGAAACATCATCGTAGGGCGGATTGCAATGTGCCGGGATCTGCTTGCCGCGGCTGATGATGAAGCGCGCGATAACCGTGGCCATCTGCTCACGGGTGAGGGTATTCTGCGGACGGAAGGTGCCGTCACCGAAACCGTCCATCAGCCCGGCGTCATAGGCCCAGCTGCAGTAAGCCTGCAAATCGGAGTCGGTCACATCGGTATACAACAGCGATTTCACGGGATAGGTTGTTTTCACGCCGCAGAATTTTGCAAGTGCGCAGACAAAATCGCCGCGGGAGATATATTTATTGGGGAACCATTCTCCGCTTTCTCCCGTTTCCAGATAACCGGCGTAAATAGCTTCCTTCATGGCTTCATAGCCCCAATGCTCGGTGAGCTTGGACTCATCGTAGAATTCCGGTCGGATCTGATCGGCGGAGAGATTGATGCCCTTGTTCTTTGCATCATAATAGGTTGTGCCGCCTATTGGCGTGACACCACGGCGCAGAAACAGATCTTCTACGGTGACAAATTCATAGCCGGCGGCCTGCAGACGATCAATGGCGTCCAGAGCACCGTTGACGCTGGTCTTATAGATGTCGTGGACAAGGATGATGGCGCCGTCAAAAGAACCGGAAACAATATTGTCTGAAACGGTGGCAGTGTTCAGAACCTTCCAGTCTACGGGATCCACAGACCAGATGATAAGGGGGACATCCAATGCACCCTTGACCTTGGAGTTTACGCTGCCGTAGGGCGGGCGAATGTAGGCTTTCTCGCTGCCGCCGGCTGCGGTGATGTATTTTTGTGTAGAAGAGGCTTC
>JAEDIZ010000121.1 GCA_016296635.1 Oscillospiraceae bacterium | reverse complement strand
TTTCTACCGGTTTTCCTTGTATTTCAATGGGTCTGGGGTTGCGGAGCGAGGCCTAAATTATGGAACCAAAGCGTTCTGTAGAAAGGAGAACTGCCTATGGAAGCAAAAGCAACCGTCCTGGGACTTGGTGATGTCATTCTTGATGCGCCGAATCCCGAATCGTTCTTCGAGAACAGCAAAGACATGATCCGCGCTGCCGACATCGCGATTGCAAACATGGAAGACCCGCATATCAGCCGTCCTTCCTGGCGCAATCCCGAATCGCATTCCGCACCCGCCAGCGATCTGGACAACCTTCGCGCCTACAAGTATGCGGGTATTGATGTCGCCACCATCGGCGGCAATCACTGCTTCGACCAGGGCGCGTATGGTATTCTGGATCCCATTGCGTATTTCCAGCAAAACGGCATTGCCACCTGCGGTGCAGGCAAGGATTACGAGAGCGCCAGAAAGCCCGCGATTCTGGAGCGAAACGGCATCAAATTTGCGTTCCTTCACTACAACCTCACCGGCCCGCGGGAATGCTATGCCACCATCATGAAGACCGGCTGCGCCTATATCCGCGTCGGCACGGCCTACTGCAACGACCGGGCGGAGCCCGGCGGATCTCCGACGGCGATCTATACCGTGGCAGACCCCCGCGTCAAGCGGAACATGGTCGATGATATTCTGGCGGCGAAAAAGCGGGCCGACAACGTCATCGTCTATTTCCACAGCGGCAGCCCTGGCAAGCCCCTTCTGAACCAGTACGAGCTGGACATCATGCACTATGCCATTGATGTTGGTGCAGAGATGGTGCTCGCCGCGCACACGCATGCACTGGCAAGTATTGAGATCTATCGCAACAAGCCCATCTTCTACGGTCTGGGCAACTTCGTCACTGTCACCGGCGCCATGGACCCGAACGCGAAAAACGCAAAACAGCGTCACACGGATTTCTATGGCTGGTCCGGTATCCAGCCGTGGTGGGATTATGACATCTTCAAGATGATCCGTCCCGGCAAGGTTCCCAACTATCCGTTCGCAGACCATTCCAGAAACACCATTATGGCAAAGTCAGAGTTCAGCAAGGATGGCATCGTTTCCTGCGGTTTCGTTCCCTGCTGGATCAACGATCAGGCGCAGCCCACTCCCGTTACCCGGGACGGCAAGGGCGCGGATGTTGTGGCCTATCTGCAGGATTGGGAAAAACGGGCAGGCTTTGACTTTGAGTTCCAGTGGAATGAGGAAGGGACAGAAATTGTCTTTGACCTGACGCAGGACACGAAGTCTGTCTATGACAACCCGCCCGAGGAGTTTTCGTTCTATTAAGTCCCGGAAGTAACACACCATTTTTGGAAGGAGAGAAATATGGAAGAAAAGAAAGTCGGCCTGAAGGAGCGAATCGGTTATGGATTCGGCGGCCTGGGTATGCAGCTGGCGAACAAGACAGTCTCCCAGTATCTGCTGGTGTTCTTTACAAACTGTCTGTTCCTTAACGCAAAAACAGCAGGTGCCATTTTCATGTGGGGCCGTGTCGTGGATGCTGTCACGGATATCATCATGGCAAACATCTCCGATAAGACCAAGACAAAGTTCGGCACCTACCGTCCCTACATTCTCTACGGTACGATCCCCCTGGCGCTTACCTTTATTTTCGCATTCTTCTGCCCGTCGATCGTTCAGGCAAACGGCCATACGCTGATCTGGGCCTATGTCTTCTATTTCCTGGAGGCCTCTGTGTTCAACACCATCACCGGTATGAACTATGGCGCGCTTGCTTCTGCAGTTACGCAGGAACCGATTGAACGCTCCAAGCTCGCCTCTGCCAGAAACATCGGCGAAAGCGCCGCGACACTTCTGATCGGCTCCGTCTGCATGTCCACCGTTACCTAGTTCGGCGGCACCGAAGAGCCCAAGGGCTGGCTGGTCATGGGCATCATCTTCGCGGTTCTGATCGCTGTCGGCTATTTTGTCTGCTTCGGCCTTGTGAAGGAAAAGCTCCCCTTCAGCGAAAGAATCAAGGTCATCAAGGGCAACAAGCCGTTCTGGGGCATTATCATTTCGATGATCCTTCTGAACTTCATGGCTGTGTTCGGCGGCACCTTCTTCTCCTACTACTGTATGTATAACCTGCAGCATCCAGAATGGATTGCATCTCTTGTCACCATCGGCGGCGCCGTTGGTATCGTCGCTGCGCTGTTCCTAGTCGTTCCCTTCACCAAGAAGTATGAAAAGCGCCATCTGATGCTGCTGGGCTTTGCCCTCTACATCGTTGCTTCTCTGCTCCTTATCCTGATCGGCGGCTACACCGGCGCCGTCATTTATCAGATCATTCAGGGCGCTGGCAACTCCTTCGCGTTTGCCGGCATCTGGGCTGCTGTGCCTGACATGTCCGACTACGGCGCATGGAAGAACAAGGTCAACTCTCCCGGTCTGGTCTACTCCATCTGTATGTTCGTACTGAAGGTCGTCGTCGGCTTTGCCTCCTATGGTGTCGGCGCGATTCTGGACGCCACCGGTTCGATGCGACCCTCGGTCTGGCACAGGTCGAAAAGGTCGTACGCGGCATCAGCATTTCCATCGGCATCGTTCCTGCAATTCTCGGCGTCGTGGCCATCGCCTGCACCTTCCTTCTGAAGGATGTAGACAAGGCTAAAATGCCGCTTTACAGGCAGCAGTAATCTGTGGGGGACAGTTTGCAAAAACTGTCCCCGTCCTGTATAATGGCATCGGTAAGGATAGGAGATGAATCGTATGCGATCGGAGGAAATTGAATATATCCTTGAAGTCTATAAGACGCGAAGCCTTTCCAAGGCCGCGGAGCATCTGAGTATCACGCCGCAGGGTCTCGGCAAAGCCGTCAAAAAGGTGGAGCAGGAGCTCGGCTGTGTGCTGTTTCAGCGTTCTTTTCAGGGCGTTATGCCGACTCCGGTCTGCACGGCAATCGTTGACCAGATGACGAACATTGTGTCCTCCGCCAATGAGATCCAACGCATCATCTCCGATTTCAACAATCAGAGCGAAGCTCCGGAATATCTACTGGCCATGGAGTCGGTGCTCGGCAGTAAGGTAGAACAGATCCTGCATCATTACAATGAGCTGTACAGCAAAAACGTGCAGATCGAACTGCGTCCGATGACGACGGAGGACAGTTTTGAGGTCCTGTTTGAGCAGAACAACTATGATTATCGTCTCTGCACGAAGGAACTGATCCGCAACGACATCTATGAGACATATCAGATTGCCCGCCTTCACTTTCACCCGATCGTCAACGCCGGCTGTCCGCTCTGCCAGAAGACGTCCATTTCCATCGAAGACTTTAACGGCATGACCTTTGTCGTGGAGTCCAACCGTCCCTACGCCCAGCGATTTGAGGAGCTGTGCCGCCAAAACGGTGTCCGGCTGAAAACCCAGCGGGCCTACGACAAGTTCTATTTTGCAAGACCGCTGTCCGAGCATGACGATTATATCTATCTGAGGCAGCGCGCCGATATTGACCGGATGATGCGCCTTGGAAATTTCGTCCTGCTGTATATGGAGCCTGCTTTTGAAACCAACATCGTCCTGCAAAGCAGAAGCGGAAACATTGATCCCCGGCTTCTGAATCTGATCCGCATCCGTCTATCCAGCTTCAGCGACCAATATCTTGATTAGTGACTCTGTCAGAACCAGAAAACGGCACGTGGCCGCGTTTCATTGAGATGCAGCCCCGTGCCATTTTGTATGCCATGCGCTCTATGATATTCAGAAATCTGCGGAACATACGCAGGAGACGATGAAAAACGGTTTCTGGTGCATCCGAACTCGTTTTCCTGATGGGAATCGGGTTTGGATTTTTGTATCTATGGAGGCTATCAAACCATATTGTGCGCCATTTGTGCGGAATACACAGAAAGGATACTTCTGCGCCTGACTATGCAAATTCTTATTTGGGATACTGCAGTTCCTTCCGTAAGGCCGGGTGATCACGCCAGAACCAGCGTTCCGAAATCCGGCGGATAATGGAAACATGGCGTTTCGATCGTCATGGGGTTCCAGGAATAGTAGTGGGGAACGGGACAGTCGTCACCGCACTTATAGAAATTGCCGTGCATCACCGTGCCGGAGCAGAAGCGGAAACCGGGAAAGAACTCTGTGATGTAGGCGAGGGTGATCGCATAGGTCACGAACCAGCCGTCCTCCGTCCGGGCCACTTCCGGGTGGATGTTCGGGAACAGTGGAATAAACCGAACCAGATCCTGCACGTTATGGCCGAGACCCTGAAAAATCAGCGCGTTGGGGTTGCACTCAAAATTAAAATACCGTCCGTCCCCGTCCACAGGGGAGAGGAAAAACTCCAGACAGGAGTCGAAATTCGGAAAATCGAGCGGCTCGGTGCGGTTGGATATGACGTGCGCCTCCTTTGCGGACAGCTTCACATAGAGATTTTCGCTGTCGTAACAGAGCTGCGCCCATGCTTCGATGCCCTCTGCGGGCTTGTTCCATGCGACCTCGCTGATAGACAGTGCGGGGATCCGGCTCCAATCGAGCGATTCTCCTGCGGGCTTTTGCGGAATAATATACTGCTTCATCGTGATTCCTCCTTGATGATTTTATGCTTGCGACGTTTTTTCGGCCAGCTCTGCCGGATCGACGGTGTAGACCCACTGATAATCTGAGGTGCGCAGGAAATCGGACATGACCTCTGCAGCTGCGCCCTGAGGCAGAATGGTTTCAAAGGACTCGGAGAGAACAATGTCGAAATTCCGAGACAGGAACAGCACTTTTTCCCGAATCGTGGAGGTGACCTGACGGATAAAAACGTCTCCAAGTTCCAGCATGAATCCGTAAAGCACGACGCGCTCCGGATTCAGCAGGTTGATCGCGTTGGCGATGGCGATGCCGATGTTGGTCGCGGCACGCTTGACGTAGTGGCAGCAGAGCTGGTCACCGTCATCGATAAAGGGGCGAAGATCGCTGGCAAGCGTTTTTTCGCCTTTTTCCATGACAAGCGGGGAGGCAAGAGAAGATGCGCCGGAACGGACAGCACTGAGGATGCTGCCAAGCAGTCCGGGCCATGCGGAGGAGGGCTCCATACAGCCGGCCTTGCCGCATTTGCACATCGTATTGCCGTTGGCGATGTTGTCGATAATGGTATGTCCGATCTGACCGGCGATATTGTCATTTCCAGTGACGGTTTCGCCGTTGCAGAAAATGGACGAGCCGATGCCGTTGGACAATTCGATGCAGATGAAATTCCGACAGCCCTTGGCAACGCCAAACAGGCTTTCTGCCTTTGCCGGCAGACCGACGGCAGAAAAGGCCATCACGCGCATATGCGTGGCGGATTCCAGTGCGTTTGCCATATCGATGACGATCCAGTCATTGAAATGCTGATAAGCGGCGGAAAGCGTGAACTGCAGCGAAAGGGCAGGGTTGTAGGAGGGCAGCGAAATACCGATGCCGGTGATATTCAGATCCCGGTGACGGTCAATCAGCTCCGTAATGACCGCGACGATCTGAGCGATCAAAGCCTCATGCGTTTCGGTTTCCGGGAAGCTCTGCTCGATCTGCTCGATGGGCTCGCCCTTGAGAGGCTGCAAAACGACCACATATTTGGTGGGGCGGATGGATAGGCCTATGGCGCAGACCCTGCTGCTAACCTGAAGCATGGAGCGGCTGCGTCCGTTGCCCGTGGAGAGTCGGCCGGTTTCTTCAACCAGACCACGATCCAGCATATCCTTAACAAACTCACCCACGGTACCGTTACGGTAGTCGGTGATGGCGGCAATCTCCGTTCGGCTAATGGGGCCGGAGCTGTTGATCAGATTCAAAATATGGTAATATTTATAATCTTGATAAGAACTGGCGATGATAAGCACCTGCCTGACATTTGTTTTTTCTCTGAGGTGCCATTATTAAATCATACGATGCCATAAATGTCAAACTTTTTTTCAAAGATGAAAATAATAGAAAGCGATTTTTATGATACTTTTACAATTTCGTAAAAACCAGATTGTGCAAGATGTCGAAAATTACATTTATGAAAAATAAGTCTGGAAATGCAAGAAATAAAGGTGTATATTCTCATCTTTGACACTTAAGTAGATTAAAATACCTCGCAAATCCTGTGTTTATGC
>JAEDIZ010000120.1 GCA_016296635.1 Oscillospiraceae bacterium | reverse complement strand
CAGCTCCTGCTATACCGAACCTTTTATAAGCCTGTTATGCGGTGTTGCCCTAAAATTTTCATTTGATTTAATAGATATTTAATATCTACCCTCTAATTTTTTTAATAACCCCTTGTTAGGATATACTTGCAAGAAGCGATATACACTTTTTCATTTTCCCTTCATATATTTTTGAAAGGAACCCGGAAACGAACTGGTCACTCGTTTCCGGGTTCCTTTTTTCGTGCGTAGGGGTCGGCGTCCTCGACGACCCGCCAACATTGTCCGAAAACATAAATGCCCCGGATGCATTTTGTGCATCCGGGGTATGGCTTATTCTTTCGGAAGAGCTTCGTCTACGGCGGCGATGATATCGCCCAGCATATAAAGAGAACCGTAGCAGAGGATGACACCGTTGGAACCGGCAGCTTTAATGGCGGCCTTTACACCGTCCGATACATCCTCATAGGCATCGGCACGCTTGCCGAACCGCGACAGATAAGCGGCAAGGTCTGCGGCCTGCATGGCTCTGGGGCTGGCGGGCGTGATGGTGACGAACTGCTTGACATAGGGGGCTACATTTTCATACATGCAGTTGTAATCCTTGTCAGCCAGAACGCCGGTCAGCACGGTCAGTTCACGGCCCTGCAGATAATCGTCGATGTTCTTGACCAGCGCTTCAATGCACTGGGGGTTGTGTCCGCCGTCCACGATAAAGAGCGGCTTGCGGCGCAGAATCTCAAAACGGCCGGGCCAGGATACATTGGCGATGCCGTTGCGGATGTCCTCGTCTGTGATGTTCCAGCCCTTTTCCTGCAGTGCGGTGGCGGCAGTCAGGACAACTGCTGCGTTATGCAGCTGATGGTCGCCCAGCAGCGGCAGCTGCAGCTTTTCAAAGCGGCCCCAGTTGAAGCACTGACCTTCCAGACTGTGGGAAACCAGTTCGATGGAATCGAAATCGGCCTTGATGCAGCGGCAATTCATGCGCTTGCAGGTCTCTTCAAAGACAGCTTCCACGGAAGGAGCAGCTCTGTAGACAACGGCATCGGAGCCCTGCTTGATGATACCGGCCTTGGCACTCGCGATTTTCTCCAGCGTATCGCCGAGGACTTCGGTATGATCAAGACCGATGTTGCAGATCACACTCAATTCCGGCGGCAAAATGACATTGGTTGCATCAAATTCGCCGCCCATGCCGACCTCGCAGATAACGATATCGCACTTTTTGCGGGCAAAATACTCAAAGCCGATGGCGGTGACCACTTCAAATTCCGTGGGCCGGTCTTCCATAGACATGGCGAGAGGTTTCACGTATTCTGTCAGTTCGCACAGATCCTCATCGGAGATCATTTCTCCGTTGACCTGGATCCGCTCACCGAACTGGACAATGTAGGGCGAGGTATAAAGACCGGTGGTATAGCCGGCAGCCTGGAAGATGGAGGCCAGCATGGCACAGGTGGAACCCTTGCCGTTGGTGCCCGCCACATGGACAAAGCGGAGTTTGCGTTCGGGGCGACCCATTTTTTCCAGCAGAGCGTCGATGCGGGAAAGACCGGGGACGCTGCCTTTCCAGCAGATTTCGTGGATGAAATACAGCGCTTCGTCAATATTCATAGAAAAGCCTTCTTTCCGATTAATCAGTCCGCAGCAGGCTTCGGTGCGGGAGTCAGCTTTGCCTTACGAAGACCCAGCATGACCGGAATGGCAACGATAGCCGTGATGACGGACTGTAAGATGTTGGTTAAGATGCGAACACCGGCTACGCCCCAGATCAGGGCATAGTTATAATAGCCGTACAGCTTGGAATCAATGTAGTAAACGACTGTATTGGAAAGAGAAGTGATAACTGCGGCAAGAATGCAGACTGCAAAATAAACATAGGGCTTCTTCTCGCGGGTCAGCGCATCCAAAGACATATGCTTTTTGAGGAACATGGCGAAAAGACCGATGACCAGACCGCGCAGCGCAGACGGCAGAATCCACAGAACTGTTGTGGCGGTGAAGCCGTATTTGAGCATCTGCGTCAGAAATTCGCCGAGAAAGCCCACAAGAAAGCCATCCACCGGGCCGAAAAGCATGGCGGCGATGACAACGGCCAAAGAAGTAAAGGTGATTTTGACGCCAGAAACTTCAATCTCAAAAAGAGAAAGCACATAAAAGATTGCAATGAGAACGGCGTCAAGTGCAATGCGCCGGATCGTGAATTTTTTCATAAAAAAAGCCTCCTGATTCTGATCGTTGAATTGGGAGGAGGTTAAAAATATTCAGTTCGGAAAACAGATAACTGCAGTACAATTTCTATTTGCCATAGCGGATGCGAAAATGACACCGCGGAGAAAACTCCTTCGCCCGGCGGCAACCTCCCATCCTACCGGTACTTGACGCGTCATTTCTACTCATGCAATGTTCAGGAACACATTCATTTGTTAAATTAGCCGGATCACATCATCCGACCCTTTTCACTTCTCCTATGCACATTGTAACTGCTTTCACGCAAAATGCAAGAGGGAAAAACAATATTTTAGTATCGATATGAAAAAACTTATTTGATAAATTTGTCGATGGCGGTGCAGAGGTCATCCAAAGCCTGCTCATCGTCATGCTCCACGGCGTCAACAAGGCAGTGCTGGATGTGATCCTGCAGGATCACCTTGCCGATGTTGTTGATGGCGGAACGGACGGCGGCAATCTGCACAAGGACTTCGGAGCAGTCACGTCCGTCCTCCACCATTTTCTTGACGGATTCCAGATGACCGATGGCGCGGGACAGACGGTTCACCACGGCGCGGGTGTTCTCGTGGACATGGGGATGCCCGCCTTCATGGGTATGAGGATGCTCCCCGTCATGGGCGTGATGGTGCTCTGCTGCCTGCTCATGGCTGTGGGTATCGTCCGCATGGTGCAGATGCGGAATGTTATGGGCGTGCAGATATTCGTGATCATGTTCCATGGTTCAGACTCCTCAAATCGTTTTCTTCGTGCAGTATATCATAATCCAACGGAATGCGCCACAGAAAAAAGTGCTGAATTTTGTGCAGTTTTACCGGTTTTATCACCTGCCGGGGGTTTTATGGCAGCTGTGCGGACTTTACAAAAGAACGGAACGCGGATATAATATTGCTCAGAAAACTGAAAAAACCGATCAGGGAGGATTTTACAATGCATTTTGATCATGATGAAACCATGCACAGCCATACCCATACCCATGCGGACGGAACCGTCCACACACACGAGCATCATCACCATGAAAATACAGAGGACCATGAGCATCATTCTCATGACCATACCTGCGCGGAACATTCCCATTGTGAGGGGCATGACTGTGCATCCTGCCACGAACATGTTTCTCCCCGCGAGGAGCTGACGGCACTGATGAAGTATATGGTCGGCCACAACGCATCCCACGCAAACGAGCTTGCAAAGCTTGCCGAGCAGCTGAAGGATCTGGGTGAAATGACCGCATATGAGCAGATCATGCAGGCGGTTTCCGATTTTGAAAAGGGAAATCTGCGCTTGTCCACCGTGCTCGCGGCCATGAACGGTTGAGGAGGAAAAGACAATGTGTCTGGCAAATGTTTATAAAAATGATGGACGGAAGGAAAATCTGGTGCTTTCCAATGTGCAGAGAATCGACTGCAAGGACGGTATGGTCTATCTGACGGATCTGATGGATCGGCAGGTCGTTGTAGAAGGCAAGCTGGTTTCCGTCGATCTGGTGGGCAACACCGCCATTGTCAAAGAGTGCGTTTAAGATGCAGGCATACGAAGTTGTGCGGGAGGTGCAGAATCTCTGCGCCAATAATCAGATGCGCGATGTGTTCTTCCGCGAGATTGAAACGGACGATCCTGTGGACTGGGTCAGAAACGAGGTCAAGGGAAAAATCGTGAATCTGGAAGTCGACCGGAAGCCGAACGGCGATCTGACGGTGTTTGTCGAGAGCGCCGGCGTCAGTCAGAAATATCTGTTTACGGCCATCTGAACAAGCCGTGTCATTGGAAAAGCAGGAATTTTTACGGGATTTGTGCGGTTTCCACTTGTTTTTGGCGGACACATGTGATACGATATTTTTGTATCGAAACCGGATGGGGGAGTTATGCCCATTCGGCACTTGTCCTGCGCCTCCGGGCAAACACCGGATGGCTGCGGAAAAGAAGTCCGGCAGCAGATGACGAATGACTTTTAAGGAGTGTTTATGGGAAAGACACATACAATTGCAGTAGCCGGCAAGGGCGGCGTCGGCAAGACGACGACCTGCGGCATGATGATTGAATATCTTTGCAGACACAATGACGGCCCGATTCTGGTCGTGGATGCGGATGCAAATTCCAACCTCAACGAAGTGCTCGGCGTGGAAGTGGAAACGACGCTGGGCGATATCCGAGAGGAAATGGCACAGGCAGAACTGAAGGGCGGCATTCCTGCAGGCATGACCAAGGCAGACTATGCGGAGATGAAATTCTCTTCCGCGCTGATCGAGGAAGATGATTTCGACATGCTTGTTATGGGCAGAACCCAGGGCAAGGGCTGCTACTGTTTTGTCAACGGCGTTCTGAAAACGCAGATCGACAAATACGTGAATAATTACCGGTATATGGTCATCGACAATGAGGCAGGTCTGGAGCATATCAGCCGCGGCACGCTTCCCCATGTGGATACGATGTTGTTGATCTCCGACTGTTCCCGCCGCGGCATTCAGGCCGTGGGCCGCATTGCCGAAATGGTGCGCGAACTGGAGCTGAAGCCCGGCACCATGAAGCTGATCGTCAACCGCGCGCCGAACGGCGAACTGAATGCCGGTGTGCGCGAGGAGATCGAAAAATACGGACTGGAGCTTATCGGCGTTCTGCCGCATGACGATCTGGTCTATGAATATGACTGCGAGGGCAAGCCCAGCTCGAAGGTTCCGGATTCGGCACCTGTAAAGGTTGCGCTGGCGCAGATCATGCAGAAACTCGGATTCTGAGATCCGGCAGTTTGTTTCCCGGCTTATCCGCCTGTGCATCCGCACAGCGATGAATAGAGCATTTTCAGTCAGTTTATTTTATGATAGGGGGATTTATCATTATGCCTTTTGTTCCCAAGAAACAGGCTTTCAACGCCCACATCAATGAAGTTGTGATCGGCGTTGGTGAAAAAGCCACGACAATCGGCGGTCAGAACGTTCTGCCGTTCCATACCTTTGATGCAGAGATCAAGAATGCACCGAAGATCGGCGTGGAGCTGACAGACCTCGGCATGGCTGAATACACCATGCCCGGCATGCAGGCATTCTATGCAGGCTGCGAAAGCGTTGTTGACATGGCCAAGAAAGCTGAAACCATGGAAGGCGCCAGCTTTATCTGCCTGCACTTTGAGGGTGCAGATCCCAACGGCCTGAACAAGAGCGTTGAGGAATGCGTTGAGCTTGCAAAGGCAGTTGCAGAAGCTGTCACCATGCCCATCGTCATCATGGGCTGCAAGAACATTGACAAGGACACCGAGCTTTTCAACAAGATCGCTGACGCTCTGCAGGGCAAGAACATTCTCGTCCTGTCCGCCCGCGACGAAAACTACAAGCAGGTCGGCGCCTCCGTTGCTCTGGCCTGCGGCCACAAGGTCGGTGCAGAATCTGCAGTCGACATCAACCTGGCAAAGCAGCTCAACACCGTCATGACCCAGCTCGGCGTCAGCGGCCAGTCCATCGTTATGAACGTCGGCTCCGCTGCTGCAGGCTATGGCTATGAATACGTTGCTTCTACGCTGGACCGCATCAAGGACGCTGCTCTGAAGCAGGCTGACGGCATGCTCCAGATGCCCATCATGACGCCGGTTTCCGCTGATACCTGGGGTGTCAAGGAAGCTGTCATGCCCGAAGCTGATATGCCCGAGTGGGGCAATCAGGAAGAGCGCGGCATCGAGATGGAAATCACCACTGCTGCTGCAGTTCTCGCAGGCGGCAGCGACGCAGTCATCCTGCGTCACCCGGCGTCCGTTAAGACCATCTCTGAGATGATCGCAGCCCTGATGTAATCCAGGAAGGAGGAACTATACAATGGCAGTTAAAGGTCTTGACATTTTCAAACTCTCTCCCAAGAAGAACTGTAAGGAATGCGGCAGCCCCACCTGCATGGCATTCTGCATGA
>JAEDIZ010000119.1 GCA_016296635.1 Oscillospiraceae bacterium | reverse complement strand
TCGATACGGCGTACAATACCTGTTGCTTTCATCTGTTTCCCTCACTCATCGTTTTTTTCTGATTTCATGCAGGCCTCTGTCACTTCTGTGAAATATTTTCTTTTCTGTCATGAATATCAGCTTGCCCCATTATTATCCGCAGATTCCGCCCGGATATGCACCAATCATGATGCGCAGAACACAAATAAAGTCAAAACCGTCGGCATAGCCGGCGGTTTTGACTTTCAAAAAAATCTGGTCTCAATAATCACAGATCTGCGTATAGAACTGTTCCAGAAGTGCATCCAGCCGGAGATACTTCTGATACAACGTCGGATAAATCGGAGCATCCTTCCCCGGCAGATACTGTTTCTGCATACGAACAGCTTTCCTGCAGATCGCAGGAACATCTGTTTCTGGGTTCATCGCCTTCATCGCAAGAATGGCAGCGCCGAGAGATGTCGACTCCTCATTGGCGGTCGTGATCACCGGCTGACCGATCACATCCGCCTTGATCTGACACCAAACCTGATCCCGTGCGCCGCCGCCCAGCGAGCGGATCTGCGACACAGCAATTCCTGCCCGCTCGAACAGGCTCAGGTTTTCTTTCAGCATAAAACTGACACCTTCCATGATTGCCCTGATAAAATGTGCCCTTGTGGTGCCAAGTCCGACACCTGCAAATGCACCACGCATGGTTTCGACGGCCTTCGGCATGACCTTCCCGGCAAAATGCGGCAGCAGCATCACACCGTCGCAGCCTGCCGGTACTCCAGCAGCAAGCTTGCTCATGTACTGATACGGATTTTCGCCGCTATTCACGCACCCCTCCGTATCCTGCACAAAATGATCCTTGAACCATTTCATGACAATGGCCGCAGTCGGGTTGTACGCCAGTGCCAGATAGCTTCCGTCATAATGGGTGTAATACTGCAGCTCGCTGCCCGTTTCGAAGTTCGGCTCCCGCGTTGCAGCAGCCACCGTCAAGCAGGTGCCGGTGGTTTCCGACACAACGCCGGGTTCCACATTCCCTGCGCCGACGGCGCTTGCCGTCTGATCCATGGCCGTACAGACAACGCTGCAGTCAGTCTGAAGGCCGGTCTGTGCCGCTGCCTGCGCCGTAACCGTGCCGACAACTGTTCCGCACGGATAGACCGTCGGCAGAATCCCCTTCCCAACACCGGTCATCGTCAGGAAATCCGATTCGTACCGATGTGCGAGAATATTGTAATATCCCGTAGAACACACCAGCGACTGCTCGGTGGCAAAAGCGCCGCTGAGCCGATAAATCAGATAATCTTCCAACAAAAGTACCTTCCGGATCTTCTGCTTCAGTTCAGGCTGATCCATCAGCCATTTCAGCTTTGCAATGGGCGCTGCACCGGTAATGGATGGCAGACCCGTGGTTCTGTAAAGTCTGTCAGCACCGATTTTCTGCGTCAGCTCCCGGGCCTGCTCACCGGCGCGCTCGTCCAGCCATACAATGGCAGGCAGCACCGGCTTGTCATTGTCATCCAACGCGATCATGGTTTCTCCCTGCGTTGTGATTGCGACTGCCGTGATTGCTTCTGCCGGCACGCCCTGCGACAGAACCGCCTTCGTGCTGCTGCAGAGCCCCTGCCAGTAAAGCTCCGGATCTGCTTCCACGCAGCTGCCTTTGGTTTCCAGCGCATATTCCGCGGTAGAAGCCGCCGCCACGGCGAAGTTCTCATCGAAGGCGCAGCATTTCATCGATGTGGTTCCCACATCAAAAGTCAGAATCATTCCCATATTGTTCTCCGTTCAAGTTTGGCGGCAGGTTTCCCTGCCGCCAAACCGGTTTTATTTTTCAACTTCAATTCCCGCGAATTTGCAGAACAGTTCAATTTCCTCTTCCCAGTCGCCATAGATCATGACAATGTGCTGACCGGGGACATTTTCCATGTAATACTGCATATCCTTGCCGGGCTTTAGCAGGACGCTGGGGAAATCCGGCGTCGGGTCGCACCAACCGGCCTCTGTCCACTTGGGATTCGGCATTGCCTCGCCCTTGCCAAGGAAGAGCTTGTAATCGCCCTTGGTTTCATACAGACGCGCATAGGTCACAACACCGGTTTTCATTTTGGAAACATTGCTGATGCCGGTGTTGAATTCTCCCAGATTTGCGCTGCGGATCTTCATGTCGCCCTCGATGAAATCTCTGGGCACGAAGCCGCAGACACCCACCAGCACAGAGTCATCAAACACCTCATAATGCTCCACAAAGGCAGAAGACTGGCCGCTCACTCTGGAAAGAATAATGCCGGTCAGCATGCCGTAGGCATCGCATTCGCAGATGACGCTGGTATCCTTATCTGCAAGCAGGCTCTGTGCAAGGCAGGGATTGAAGCCCATCTGCGTCACACCGTATACGCACTTGATGGAAATCGCATCCAGACCGCGCTGGCCCTTTTTGCCCTTCATGGCAAGATACAGCCGGGCAACCTTTGCAATGGTCTCGTCCTTGATTTCGTTCTCAAAGGTCGTTTTCTGCTTGATTTCCTCAACGGCAGCTGCTACTTCCTCATCGGTATATCCCTTCATCTGATCAACAAGATCATATGCCAGATAATCCTCGATGTCTACACCCAGTTTCTTGAACGCCAGCGTCTTATTGTAGGCGCAGCTGAAAAGGCCCATATCCGCATAGCCGTACAGACCGATCCGGGAATGATGTACAGCCTTGACCGCACCGACGGTATGCAGGAACTTATCAACCTCCTGCAGTCTCAGAGCCTCGTCCGGCTTCTGGTTGATGACCATGTACTTGTATTCCAGTTCTTTCAGAACCGGAACCAGCGCTGTCGTGCCGGCAGCGGCTGCCGGAGCGATCAGCTTGCCGCTTGCATCCGTCCAACCGCCGATTCCCCAAACCAGAATTGGCTTTTCCTTGTAGTTCTTCAGCGTGCGCATGACATAGGGCGTGATATGCCAGGAAACATAGTTCACAATGATGGCGTCAAAGATCTTCTCCGATACCTCGGAAGCAACAATGTCCGCATCCTTGTCATCCATGATGGTATAGGCGCCTACAACTTCAGCAGACGGCAGCGTGGCAACGCCTTCACGGACACTTTCAATTACCTTTCCCAACGCATCCTGCGGATATTGCGCATCACCGACGCTGAGAATAATCACTTTTGTGGGCTGAACTTTCATAATACTACCTCCTATCAGAATTCCGGGACATAATCGATCACATTGTCCCGATAGTTGAGTTTTTTGATCTTCAGATTTCGGATCTGAATATGGCTGCAGTAAGCCTCAAACCCGATTTTGCCGAACTTGGTCTGATCAATGGGATCCGGATCCGTGGTTTCAATGGCAAGCACGCCGTCTATCAGACAGAACACATGGCCTCCGATGCTGCCGCACTGAATATGATAGGTCTGACCCGGCGTGAAGTGGAACAGCTTCGTTCCGCAGTTGTATTTGTATTCCGGAGATTTCTCGAAGCCGACCTTGCCGTCCCACCAGCCCTCCAGTCCACAGACATAGGCCAGCGCCCGGGTATTGGTTTCATAGTCCCAGCTTCCGCTCCACATCCAGTTGATATCATGCGTGCAGGGCAGAACCGTTCTTGCCTCAAAATCCAGCATGACCGGGCCGTAATAATCCTGTCTGGAAATGATCATGCCCGGGCAGTTCTCCCGGTTTTTTCCCGTGAGCCATTCTCCCTCCAGCGTCCATTCGCCGCCTCGGATATCAAAATCGCGAGCAATGGATTCCTTCGTAAACGGCGCATCATAGATTGTTTCAAGCGCGTCAAGATCAACGCTTTTCTTCATAAGCTCCAGCAATTGACTACCTTCTTTCCTCATCCGTCTGTTCCGAAACAAACGGCTCAAACATTTTCTGAAAACAAAGGCTGTTCAACATCGCAAGTCCCGCACATCCGAATAAGCACCATACCATACTGGTCAGCAGAAAATAGTAGGTTGCAAACAGCAGAAGCGCCAGCGGAGCAGTCGTGCATGCTGCAATACAGACCGAATACAGCGGGTGGGCCACTGCAAGAAGCAGTGCATTCTTCATTGTGCCGCCGATTGTATTCTGAAATCTCGCCTGCACCGCAAAAACATAGCTTATCTCCAGCAAAAACGCAATTGCAGCGATTCCCCACGCGAACCACGATAAAAATCCGAACCGGTCTGCACCGGATGTAAGCCCCTGCCATGTAAAAAACAGCAAGGCAGCTGCCGCAATCAGAATCAGCGTCATCGGTACCGTCTGCCGGAAGTTTCGCTTGAATGCAAGGAAAAACTCTCTGCCGGAAAAGCCGCCCTCTTTGCGCAGGATCTTCATAACCGCGGTGTACAAAGCGGTTGCGGATGCTCCGATCGTAATGATCGGAACGCAGCAGATCAAAAACAGAAGATTCAGCAAAACCAAATCTCCGACAATTCCGACCGCCCGCAACACCGGACTGTCCGGTCCAATAAACTTTCCCATCGCTTACTTGATCGCGCCCATGCTCATGCCCTTGACGATGCTCTTTTCAAAGATCACATACACGATCAGAGCCGGGATCGCACTCATCAGAAGACCCGCATACTGGAACGGCGGATTGCCGGTATACCGACCGATCAGCGAGGAAAGTGCAACCATGACCGTACGCTTGTCCATACTCTTGAGCATGATCATCGGCGTAAACAGGTCGTTCCACGAGTTGATGAAGAAGAAAATGATAGAGAGCGAAATTGCCGGCCATCCCATGGGAACAACAACGTTTTTCAGCCGGGAGAAGAAGCTCGCGCCGTCAATCGTTGCCGCTTCGATCAATTCGTTGGGGATGCCCTTGAAGTTTGCCGTCATCAGCATAATGGTTTCCGGCAGGAATGCCGCCCAGTAGGCAATGATGACACCTGCATAATTGTTGATCAGGCCGACTTTCGCAAAACTGACATACATCGGAATCATGGTAACCTGCGCAGGCACGAAAAGGGTTGCAAGAATTGCAAGGTAAATTCCGTTGCTGCCCTTGAAGGGAAGCTTTGCGAAGGCATAGCTTGCCGGGATACCGAAAGCAATCAGCCCCAAAACCGTGAAAAACGAGATGATAAAGCTGTTTTTGAACAATGTCAGGATTTTGAACTGACTGATCATGGTAACAAAGTTCGACCATTGCAGCGTCCCGCTCGGCAGGCCGAAGGGATTCTTATAATAGCTGCTCAAATCCTTCAGAGAGTTCAAAAGCATATAGAACAAAGGATAAAGGAAGGAAATCGCAAGAACAAGCAGAATCAGAAAAATGATCGTTCTGCCGAAATAATAGCCAAAGCTCTTCTTTTTCTGATGCATAGGCTCATCCCCACTTTTCTTCCGCCCAGGCGGAGAGCTTCATTTCCGCAGCCGTGATGACCATAACGATCACCAGCAGAACCACGGCGATGGCACAAGCCATACCCAGCTGGCTTCCGCTGACAAAGGATTTCTCGTAAATCATGTAATCCAGCGTCATGGTTTCGTAACCCGGTCCGCCGTTTGTCATGGAATAAATCAGCGAGAACAGACTGGTAAATGTCCAGACAACTGCCATTACAACACAGTAGGTAATGATGTTGGTGATCATCGGGAGAATGATTTTAAAGGTACGATCCCAGAAGCTGGCGCCGTCCAGCGTTGCTGCTTCAAAAACGCTGGTATCAATGGAAGACATACCGCCCAGAATGACGATGGTCTGCCAGCCGACAGAATACCAGGTAATGCAGAACACCATAACGGGCAGCGCCGTGGAGCCGTCCACCAGCCATTCCTTGGCAAGCGAGCCGAGCCCGATCGCCTGCAGAATCTGATTGACCGGGCCGTCCAAACTGAACATGGATTTGAACAGATAACCGAGAATGACCAGCGAGATGATCTGCGGTACATAGTAGATTGCGCGGAAGGTACGCCATCCCGGAACCTGCTCATATAGTAAAACCGCTATGATAAGGCCGAAAAACACCTGCAGCGGCACACTGATCAAAAGAATCAGATTGTTTTTCAGAAGCGTCCAAAACAATCCGGAAGAGAAGAATTCCTTATAATTTGACAGACCGATAAATTTGTTTTTGTAGAGGCCGTCCCAGTTGGTAAAGCTTCTGTAAAAGACGCAAAGAATCGGGTAAAATCGAACCA